>NZ_JBEPAA010000001.1:0-331836 GCF_040298365.1 Kitasatospora sp. NPDC001603 | reverse complement strand
TACACAGTGGGTGGATTGCGTGGGCTCGCCTCGCTCGGAGCGGAGTGGGAAGTCGGCCAGGCCGACTTCCTGCTCCCACTCTTCTCCGCCCAGCCCCTCCGGGCTCCGCCGTGCTTCAGCCCGGCCCGTTGCCCGGGGCAGGAATATGTAGACCGGTCTACCTTTTCAGGCCACGTCCTTCAATTCACCGCACAGGAAGTCGGCCAGGCCGACTTCCCACTCCCCCGGCGGTCGCCGCCCGCCCCCGCACTCGCTACCGAGCGAATCACCACGGGCAAATATGTAGACCGGTCTACCTTCTGAGGCCGACCCCGCCCCCCAGGACCAAACGCCGGAGTGGGAAGTCGACCTGTCCGACTTCCCACTCCGACCTCCGCACTTCAGAGGCTCACAGGCATCCGGCAACCAAATATGTAGACCGGTCTACATCTTCAGTCGCACTCCGCTGCCCCTGCACGAGCAGTCGGCCCGGCCGACTTCCCACTCCGCTCCGAGCGAGGCGAGCCCACGCAATCCACCCACTGTGTAGACCGGTCGACCTATTCCTCGCCAGCCCCCACGGCCCCATCGCCCCCCGCGGACGACCGCACATCGCGCCAGACCGCCGACAGGGCCCCCGCCACCTGCAATGCGGTGACCGGGGCACCCGGCACGCCCAGCGCCCCCTCGTCGCTCGCCACGCCCGCTCCCGCCGCCAGACCCGCGCCCGCTCCCGCCGCCAGACCCGCTGCGCGGCGGCCGGCCAGGCCGTGGAGGTACGCCGCCACCGATGCCGCGTCCAGCGCGGACAGGCCGGCCGCCAGCAGGGAGCCGGCCAGGCCGGCGAGGACGTCGCCGCTCCCGGCCGTCGCCAGCCACGGGGTGCCGGTCGGGTTGACCCGCACCGCGCCTCCCGGGTCCGCGATCACCGTGGTGGAGCCCTTCAGCAGCACCGTCGCCCGGTACGCGGCGGCGAGTCGGCGCGCGGTCGTCAGCCGGGCGGCGGCCAGGTCGTCGGCCGGCGGCGGTGCGGTGCCCGCAGCCCCCGCCCCCGCCAGCAGCCGGGCCGCCTCACCGGTGTGCGGGGTGAGCAGTGTGGGCGCCGTCCGCCCGGTCAGGGCCTGCGGGCCGAGTCGGCCCAGTTCGGTGAGCCCGTCCGCGTCCACCAGCACGGGCACGTCGCTCGCCAGCGCCTCGCCGAGCGTCTGCCGGGCTCCGTCCCCGCCGCCCGGGCCGACCACCCAGGCCTGCACCCGCCCGGCCCCGGCCGGTCCGCCCTCGGTGACCAGGACCTCGGGGAACCGTCGCACCACCTCCTCGGCCGCCGTGCCTACGTACCGCACCGCCCCCGCGCCACCGCGCAGCGCCCCGGCGACCGCCAGCAGCGCGGCCCCCGGATACGTCGCCGAGCCGGCCGCCACCCCGACGACGCCGCGCCGGTACTTGTCGCTCTCCGCTCCCGGGACCGGCAGCAGCGCCGCCACCTCGGCGTGCTGCAGGGCCGCCACGTCGGCCGTCGGCAGCTCCAGCCCGATCTCCACCAGCTGCACCGCACCGGCGTAGGAGGCTCCTGGATCGATCAACAGTCCGGGCTTGTGGGTGCCGAAGCAGACCGTGACGTCCGCCCGCAGCGCCACTCCCGCCACCTCACCGGTGTCGGCGTCCACACCGCTGGGCACGTCCACCGCGACCACCACACCCCGACGCGCCGCCCGTGCGTACGGCTCCGCCTCCGGGCGCAGCCCGCCCCGGCCGCCGATGCCGACGATGCCGTCCAGCACCAGGTCCGCGCGCGAGAAGTCGGCCAGGCCGACTTCCCGCTCCCGTACGACCCGCCCGCGCGCGGCCCGCAGCGCGGCCAGCCCGTCCGCGTGCGCGCGCTCGGGCGCGAGCAGTACCGCCGTCACCCGCGCGCCCCGCCGGGCCAGTGCCGCGCCGGCGTACAGCGCGTCACCCCCGTTGTCCCCGCTGCCCGCGAGCACCACCACCCGGCTCCCGTACACCCGGCCGCGACGGCGCGTCAGCAGTCGCGCGCAGGTGGCGGCGAGACCGGCGGCGGCCCGTTGCATCAGGGTGCCCTCGGGCAGCCGGGCCATCAGTTCGGCCTCGGCGGCCCGGACCTGTTCGACACGGTGAGCACGGCGCATGCGCAAGCCCCTAACCCTCGGCTGACCCTCGGCAACGACTACCGCCGACGCTACGCCCGCGTCGTGGCAGAGCGACACCTGCCACGAGCCGACGCCGCGTTCGGCCCCCCGCAGACCCACCCACCCCAGTGCTCCCCCGCTTCGCGAACACCTACCGTGTCGCCCACGAGGACCGGCGGAAGCAAGGAGAGGCAGTAAGGAGAACGGCCGGGGTCGCCACGCCGGCGGTCGAGCGCCCCGCCGGGCCCGGGGAAGTCCTCCGGGCGTTCCTGGGGCCGGAAACACCGCCGGCTTCAAGGCCGTGCCGATCGGGGGCGACATCGTCCTGACGCCACGCCGGACGGAGCGCACGAGGCCGCGTCCGCACCGCTCGACCGGCAGTTCATCCGAAAGGCCGCGATCGAGTTCGACCTTCCGGGCCACCAGGGCCCCATCGCGCGGCCCCATCACGCGGGCCCCATCACGCGGGGCCCGATCGCGCGGGGCGTGGCTCAATCGAGCGTGGCCCGACCGCGCCGACCGGACGGTTCACCCCCGGCGGCACCATCAGTCCGGTCGCGGCACTTCCCGAGCCCGGGCGCCGGCTCCCAGCCGGAGGCTCCGGCTCCCAGCCGGAGGCTCCAGCTCCCGGCGTCCGGCGTCCGGCGTCCTCATGGTCTTCGAGGTGACGTCGCCCGGCCCGGTCAAGGACCGGCCGACCACAGCAGCCACCGCGACCGCGACGAGGTCCCGTTCAGCGAAGCTGATCGACCCGCCCCGTCCCCCCGCCGCTCGACACGGTGCCCCTGCGGTAGGACGCAGCCACCGCAGGGGCACCACCCGAGTCAGAACGGCGATCGGCTACTCGACGGTGACCGACTTCGCCAGGTTGCGCGGCTGGTCGACCTCGTGGCCCTTGGCCGTGGCCAGCTCGCAGGCGAAGACCTGCAGCGGCACGGTGGAGACCAGCGGCTGCAGCAGGGTCGGCGTCACGGGGATGCGGATCAGGTGGTCCGCGTACGGGACGACCGCCTCGTCGCCCTCCTCCGCGATGACGATGGTGCGCGCACCGCGGGCCCGGATCTCCTGGATGTTGGAGACGATCTTGTCGTGCAGGATCGACCGCCCGCGCGGCGACGGCACGACCACCACGACCGGCAGCCCCTCCTCGATCAGCGCGATCGGCCCGTGCTTCAGCTCGCCCGCCGCGAAGCCCTCGGCGTGCATGTACGCCAGCTCCTTGAGCTTGAGCGCGCCCTCCAGGGCCACCGGGAAGCCGACGTGCCGGCCGAGGAACAGCACGGACTTGGCGTCGGCCAGCGAACGCGCCAGCTCGCGCACCGGCTCCATGGTCTGGAGCACCTGCTCGACCTGCTTGGGCGCGTCGCCGAGCTCCTTGATGACCGCGGAGATCTCGTCGCCCCACTTGGTGCCGCGCACCTGGCCCAGGTAGAGCGCGACCAGGTAGCAGGCGACCAGCTGGGTCAGGAACGCCTTGGTGGAGGCGACCGCCACCTCCGGGCCGGCGTGCGTGTAGAGCACCGCGTCCGACTCGCGCGGGATGGTCGAGCCGTTGGTGTTGCAGATCGCCAGCACCTTGGCGCCCTGCTCGCGCGCGTGCCGCAGCGCCATCAGGGTGTCCATGGTCTCGCCGGACTGCGAGATCGCGATGACCAGCGTGCCCGGGCCCATGATCGGGTCGCGGTAGCGGAACTCCGAGGCGACCTCGACCTCGCAGGGGATGCGGGTCCAGTGCTCGATCGCGTACTTGGCGATCATGCCGGCGTGGAAGGCCGTGCCACAGGCGACGATGACGACCTTGTCCACCGAGCGCAGGTCCGCGTCGGAGATCCGCAGCTCGTCGAGGGTGAGCCGGCCGTCGGTGCCGATCCGGCCGAGGAGGGTGTCGGCGACGGCCTTCGGCTGCTCGGCGATCTCCTTGAGCATGAAGTAGTCGTAGCCGCCCTTCTCGGCGGCCGAGGCGTCCCAGTCGACGTGGTACTCGCGCACCTCGGCCGGGTTGCCGTCGAAGTCGGTCACCGTGACGCCGTCCCGGCGCAGCTCGACGACCTGGTCCTGACCGAGCTCGATCGCCTCACGGGTGTGGGCGATGAACGCGGCCACGTCCGAGGCGAGGAAGTTCTCGCCCTCGCCGCGCCCGACCACCAGCGGCGAGTTGCGGCGCGCGCCGACCACGACGTCCGGCGCGTCGGCGTGCACGGCGACGAGGGTGAACGCGCCGTCCAGCCGGCGGCAGACGATCCGCATGGCCTCCGCGAGGTCGCCCTCGTACACCTCGGCCAGCAGGTGCGCGACGACCTCGGTGTCGGTCTCGGAGCGCAGCGTGCGGCCGCGCTCGGTCAGCTCCGCCCGCAGCTGGGCGAAGTTCTCGATGATGCCGTTGTGGACCACGGCCACCCGGACGGCGTCGTCCAGGTGGGGGTGGGCATTGGCGTCCGTCGGGCCGCCGTGGGTGGCCCATCGGGTGTGGCCGATGCCGGTGGTGCCGCCGGGAAGAGGGGTCTCGGCGAGCGACTTCTCCAGGTTGGCGAGCTTGCCCGCCCGCTTGTCGGTGGCGAGGCTCCACTGCCCGTCGGAGCCCTGCACCTGCACCGCGACACCGGCCGAGTCGTAGCCCCGGTACTCCAGTCGCTGCAGGCCTGCGATTACTACATCAAGGGCGGGCTGAGAGCCCACGTATCCAACGATTCCGCACATGCGTGCCAGCATAAGGGCGCCCGGGACGCCCCATTCGCACCCTTCCCCCACCGTGCGTGACCGACACCACAGCCACCGTGAACGCCGCTACGGCCCACAATGGAGCATGTGCTGACCGAACTCTGTACGCGGGGCGCCGCCACGCCCGGCCCGTCGCCGTCCCCCTACGTGGACCTCAGCCGGGCCGAGTGGAGCGCGCTGCGCGAGCGTACGCCGCTGCCGCTGACCGCCGAGGAGGTGGAACGGCTGCGCGGTCTCGGTACCGCCCTCGACCTCGACGAGGTCCGTGACGTCTACCTGCCGCTGTCCCGCCTGCTGAACCTCTACATCCACGCCACCCACGACCTGCGGGGCGCGCTGGGCACCTTCCTGGACACGCCGGACACCGAACGCACCCGCACGCCGTTCATCATCGGCGTGGCCGGCTCCGTCGCGGTCGGCAAGTCCACCACCGCCCGGCTGCTCCAGGCGCTGCTGGCCCGCTGGCCCGAGCACCCCCGGGTCGAGCTGGTCACCACCGACGGGTTCCTGCTGCCCAACGCCGAGCTGCGCAGGCGCGGCCTGATGGCCCGCAAGGGCTTCCCGGAGTCCTACGACCGCCGTGCGCTGATGCGCTTCGTGGCGGACGTGAAGGCCGGCAAGGAGCTGGTCACCGCGCCGGTGTACTCGCACCTGGTGTACGACATCGTGCCCGGCGAGCGGCTGACCGTGGAGCGTCCGGACATCCTCATCGTCGAGGGCCTGAATGTGCTCCAGCCGGCCCTGCCCGGGACGGACGGCCGGACCAGGCTCGCGGTCACCGACTACTTCGACTTCTCCATCTACGTCGACGCCCGCACCGACGACATCGAGAACTGGTACCTGGACCGCTTCCGCAAGCTGCGGCAGACCGCCTTCCAGGACCCGAACTCCTACTTCCGCCGCTTCACCGAGGTGCCGGAGGAGGAGGCGATGGAGTACGGCCGCCAGGTCTGGCGCACCATCAACAAGCCGAACCTGCTGGAGAACGTGCTGCCCACCCGCGGCCGCGCGACCCTCGTCCTGCAGAAGGGCCAGGACCACAAGGTCCGCCGCGCGCTGCTGCGCAAGCTCTGACCCGGGCCGCCCCGACAGAACGCCGCAGGGCCCCCGCCGTTCGTCACGGCGGGGGCCCTGCTCGCACGCTGAGCGGGCGTCAGCCCAGGTACGTGCGGACGGCCTCGGCCAGCCGCTCGGCGACGGCCTTGGCCTGCACCTGGTCGGCGGCCTCGACCATCACCCGGACCAGCGGCTCGGTGCCCGAGGGGCGCAGCAGCACCCGGCCGGTGGAGCCCAGCTCGGCCTCGGCCTCGGCGACCGCCGCGGACAGCTCGACGCAGGAGTTCACCCGGCTCTTGTCCACGCCCTTGACGTTGATCAGCAGCTGCGGAAGCCGGGTCATCACGGCGGCCAGGTCGGCCAGCGGCTGCTTGGTGGCGGCCAGCCGGGCGCCCAGCATCAGACCGGTCAGGGTGCCGTCACCGGTGGTGGCGTGGTCCAGCAGGATGACGTGGCCGGACTGCTCGCCGCCGAGCGCGAAGCCGTGCTCCTTCATCGCCTCCAGCACGTAGCGGTCGCCGACCGCGGTCTGCACCAGCTCGACGCCCTCGCGCTCCATCGCCAGCTTGAAGCCCAGGTTGGACATCACGGTGGCGACGGCGGTGTTGCCGCGCAGGGTGCCGGCCTCCTTCATGGCGACGGCCAGGATCGCGATGATCTGGTCGCCGTCGACCTCGTTGCCCTCCGCGTCGGCGGCCAGGCAGCGGTCGGCGTCGCCGTCGAGCGCGATGCCGAGGTCGGCCCGGTACTCCTTCATCGCGGCCTGCAGCCGGTCCAGGTGGGTGGAGCCGACGCCGTCGTTGATGTTGAGACCGGTGGGCTCCGCCCCCAGGGTGTGGACGACCTCGGCGCCGGCCCGGGCGAACGCCTCGGGGGCGACGTAGGCGGCCGCGCCGTGCGCGCCGTCGATGACGACCCGGATGCCGTCCAGGCGGTTGGGCAGCACGCCGATCAGGTGGGCGACGTACTTGTCGAAGCCCTCGGTGTACTCGCGGACCCGGCCGACGGCCTCGCCGGTCGGGCGCTTCCACTCCTCGCCGCCGACGGCGTGGGCGCGGTAGTGCGCCTCGATGGCGTCCTCGATCCGGTCGTCCAGCTTGTGGCCGCCCCGGGCGAGGAACTTGATGCCGTTGTCCGGCATGGCGTTGTGGCTGGCGGAGAGCATCACGCCGAAGTCGGCGCCGAGGGCGCCGGTGAGGTAGGCCACCGCCGGGGTGGGCAGCACGCCGACCCGCAGCACGTCGACGCCCGCGCTCGCCAGGCCGGCGATGACCGCGGCCTCCAGGAACTCGCCCGAGGCGCGCGGGTCGCGGCCGACCACCGCGACCGGCCGGTGGCCGTCGAAGGCCCCCGCCTCACCGAGGACGTGCGCCGACGCGACGGACAGCCCGAGCGCGAGCTCCGCCGTCAGCCCCACGTTGGCCACACCGCGTACGCCGTCCGTACCGAAGAGTCGTCCCACTGTCCCGTCCTCCATCACCGCTGCTGGCAGGTAAACCCGGCAGTCCATTCGATCGAATCCCCGGCCTTCGCACCATGCGCGGGGAGCACGACGCCCCGGAGTACACGGGGTACTCCGGGGCGTGAGAGCGCAACCGGGGGTGTGCACCACCAGGGCGGCACACACCCCCTCGGGCGCGACTAGCGCTTGCTGTACTGCGGGGCCTTGCGGGCCTTCTTGAGACCGGCCTTCTTGCGCTCGACGGCACGCGCGTCACGCATCAGGAAGCCGGCCTTCTTGAGGGCGGCGCGGTTGTTGTCCACGTCGGCCTCGTTCAGGGCGCGGGCCACGCCGAGGCGCAGCGCGTAGGCCTGACCGGAGGTGCCGCCACCCGAGATGCGGGCGACGACGTCGTAACGACCGTCCAGCTCCAGCAGCTTGAAGGGCTCGTTCACGGTCTGCTGGTGCACCTTGTTGGGGAAGTAGTTCTCCAGGGTGCGACCGTTGATCTTCCAGACGCCGGTGCCCGGGACGATGCGCACGCGGGCGATCGCCTCCTTGCGGCGGCCAAGGCCGGCGCCGGGGACGGCCTCGCCGAAGCGGCCGGCCAGCGACTCGGAGGTGTAGCTCTCCTCGGAGGTGAACTCGCCCTCGACGACGGTCTCGTCGAAGTCGACCTCAAGGGTTTCAGTGGTCTCGGCCACGGTGTTCCTCAGCTCTTTTCAGTGTTGGGGGGCTAGGTGGCCGGAGTTACTGCGCGACCTGGGTGATCTCGAACGGCACCGGCTGCTGCGCAGCGTGGGGGTGCTGGTCGCCCGAGTAGACCTTCAGCTTCGAGAGCATCTGGCGACCCAGGGTGTTCTTGGGGATCATGCCCTTGATGGCCTTCTCGACGGCCTTCTCCGGGTTGTTCGCCAGGAGGTCGTCGTAGCGGACCGAGCGGAGACCGCCCGGGAAGCCGCTGTGGCGGTACGCCAGCTTCTGGGTCTTCTTGTTACCCGACAGGTGCACCTTGTCCGCGTTGATGATGATGACGAAGTCACCGGTGTCAACGTGCGGCGCGTAGATCGCCTTGTGCTTACCCCGGAGGATGTTGGCGGCCTGGGAGGCCAGGCGGCCGAGCACGACGTCGGTCGCGTCGATGACGTGCCACTGACGCTGGACGTCGCCGGGCTTGGGGCTGTACGTACGCACGGTCGTAGCCTCTGCTTTTCAGTGAGTGAGTCCTGACAGGAGCACCCGGTCGAGGGCATCAGCCTGGCCGCCTTGGACGCAATTCAAGGGGAGCCGCTGGGTCGTCGACCTGATATCTCCGGCGTACCGACCTCTCACGTGAGATAGAGCGAGCCAATACGCACAACAAGCCCCCAGGCTACCGGGCGCGCCGGGGTCGGTCAAAATCCCCCCTCGGCGGCCGGGCCGGAAAGCGGCCCGGACGGCCCCCGATCGGTGCTCCCGCACCGCCCGGGCGGGGCTCCGGTCAGCGCTCGCGCTCGACCCGGGTGACGTCCCAGACCGGGTCCGCGGACTCGTACACACGGCCGTCCGCGCCGAAGACCAGGAAGCGGTCGAAGGTCTTGGCGAACCACCGGTCGTGCGTGACGCACAACACGGTGCCGTCGAAGGCCTCCAGGCCGGCCTGCAGCGCCTCGGCGCTCTCCAGGTCCAGGTTGTCGGTCGGCTCGTCCAGCAACAGCGCCGTCACGCCGTCCAGTTCGAGCTTGAGGATCATCAACCGGGCCTGCTGGCCGCCGGACAGCGACTCGAACTTCTGCTCCTCCTGGCGGTCCAGCTCGTAGCGCCGCAGCGCCCCCATCGCGGCGCCGCGGCTGAGCGCGTGCTCCTCCTCGACGATCGAGCGCACCGTGCGGCCGAAGAGCTCCGGGTGGGCGTGGGTCTGCCGGAAGTGGCCCGGCACGACACGGGCGCCGAGCTTCCACTGACCGGTGTGGGCGACCGTCCCGTCGCCGGCGAGCAGCCGCAGGAAGTGCGACTTGCCCGAGCCGTTGGAGCCCAGCACGCCGATCCGCTCGCCGTAGAAGACCTCCAGGTCGAACGGCTTCATCAGGCCGGTGAGCTCCAGCTGCTCCATGGTGAAGGCCCGGACGCCCGTCCGGCCGCCCTTGAGCCGCATGGTGATGTTCTGCTCGCGGGGCGGCTCCTCCGGGCGGCCCGCCTCCTCGAACTTCTTCAGCCTGGTCTGCGCCGCGGCGTAGCGGGTGGCCAGCGCGTGGCTGACCGAGGCGGCCTGGCGCAGGGTGACCACCAGCTTCTTGAGCTTGGCGTGCTCCTCGTCCCAGCGCCGGCCGAGTTCCTCGAAGCGGGCGAAGCGGTCCTTGCGGGCCTCGTGGAAGGAGTCGAAGCCGCCGCCGTGCACCCAGACGCTGCTGCCGGCCGCGCCGGACTCGACGCTGATGATCTTCTCGGCGGTACGGGAGAGCAGTTCGCGGTCGTGCGAGATGTAGAGCACGGTCTTGGAGGTGGCCTTGATCGCCTCCTCCAGCCAGCGCTTGCCGGGGACGTCCAGGTAGTTGTCCGGCTCGTCCAGCAGCAGCACCTCGTCGGGGCCGCGCAGCAGGGCCTCCAGGACGAGGCGCTTCTGCTCCCCTCCGGAGAGCGTGTTCAGCCCGCGCCACTGGGCCTTGTCGAAGGGCATCCCGAGGGCCGCCGTGGTGCAGACGTCCCAGTCGGTCTCGTAGTCGTAGCCGCCGACGTCGGCCCAGTCGGAGAGCGCCTGGGCGTAGGCCATCTGCGTCTTCTCGTCGTCCTGGGCGATCATCGCCAGCTCGGCGGCGTCGACCGCGCGGGCCGCGACGGCGATCCGCTCGGGGGCCACCGAGACCAGCAGGTCGCGGACGGAGGCGTCGGCGGCCAGCGGGGCCGGGCCCTGCCGGTCCTCGTCGTCCTGCTTCGCCTCGCGCCCGGTGGTGCCGACGAACTGGCGCATCACGCCGAGGCCGCCGCTGATCGTGACCGAGCCGCCGTGCGGCTGGAGGTCGCCCGCGATCATGCGCAGCAGGGTGGTCTTGCCGGCGCCGTTGGCGCCCACCAGGGCGACCGCGGAGCCCTCGCCGACCCGGAAGGACGCGTCGTCGAACAGCACCCGCCCGTCCGGCAGGTAGTACTCAAGGTGCGAAATCTCGACGTGTCCCATGCGGACGATTCTCCCAAGCCGCGGCCCAGGACCAAAACGGATTAGCCGACCACCGGCTGCCCCGGCAGCGTCCTGATCCGGCGGGCCAGCCGGCTGCGCTCGGCGAGCTGGTCGTCGGCCGGGTAGCCGACCTCCTCCAGCGTCAGCCCGTACGGCCGGATCACGTTGACCGCGGAGTTGCGCACCCCGCCGGCCAGCACCTCGCCGGGGAACTCCACCGGCCTGTGCCCGTCGCCGACCAGCAGCATCGCGCCGACCAGGGCCCGCACCATGTTGTGGCAGAAGGCGTCGGCGCGGACGGTGGCGACCGCCAGCGAGCCCTCCTGCGAGGCGTAGGAGTCGACCGGGACGCGGTCCCAGCGCAGTTCCAGCAGCGTGCGGATGGTCGTCGCGCCCTCGCGCTTCTTGCAGTACGCGGCGAAGTCGTGCTCCCCCAGCAGCAGCGCCGCGGCCGCGTTCATCCGCTCGACGTCCAGCGGCCGGTCGTGCCAGAGCACATGGCCGCGCAGCAGCGGGTCCACCCCGCCGGGGTGATCGGCGACGCGGTAGGCGTAGCGGCGCCAGATCGCCGAGAAGCGGGCGTCGAAGCCGGCCGGCGCCTCGCCGATCCGGTAGATCCGGACGTCCCCGGGCAGCCGCCCGGCCAGCCTGCGCAGCAGCTTCTCGCGGTGCGCGGCCCACAGCTCGGCCGGCAGGTCGACGTGCGCGACCTGGCCGCGCGCGTGCACACCGGCGTCGGTCCGTCCGGCGACCGTCAGCGGGTACAGCTCGGTGCTGCGGGTGACGATCTGCAGCGCGCTCTCGATCTCCTCCTGCACCGTGCGGCGGCCACCGCGCTGGCGGGCCCAGCCGGAGAACTCCGCGCCCTGGTAGGCGAGGTCGAGCCGGACCCGGACGTACCCGTCGGCCGGGCCGTCCTTCACCGGCGGACGCTCGGCGCAATCGTCGATCACTGCTTCACTCCAGACAGAAGGAACGGGCCCGCTCCCCCACGGAATGGGAGAGCGGGCCCGCACTGCACCCAAAGGCGTCAGGCCTGCTCGGCCTCGGCCTCGTCGGCCTTGGTGTCCTCGGCCTTGGTCTCCTCGACCTTGGCCTCGGCCTCCTTGACGGCGCGCTTGGTGGCACCCTCGGCCTCGCCGACGGCGGTCTGCGCGACGGTCAGCGCCTCGACCAGCTCGATCACGGCCATCGGGGCGTTGTCGCCACGACGGGGACCGATCTTGGTGATACGGGTGTAGCCACCCGGGCGGTTCTCGTAGCGCGGCGCGATCTCGGTGAAGAGGGTGTGCAGCACGGAGATGTCGGTGATCGTCTTGCGAACCAGGCGACGGTTGTGGATGTCGCCCTTCTTCGCCTTGGTGATCAGCTTCTCCGCCAGCGGGCGCATCCGACGGGCCTTGGCCTCGGTCGTGGTGATGCGGCCGTACTGGAACAGCTCCCGGCACAGGCCGGCCAGCAGCAGCGGCTCGTGGTGGGGGCCGCCGCCGAGGCGGGCACCCTTGGTGGGACGCGGCATGGAATTACTCCTTGAATCTCCGACTGCGGCCGTACCAGGTACCGCAGCGGGCGTACGGGCACGGTGCCCGTACGGCTTTCATGATGACGGGGGCGGCTCCGGGGAACCGCCCCCACCAGCAAACTCTTAGTACTGCTCGGTCTCCGCGTAACCCGCGTCGTCCAGGTCGTCGGCGCCGAAGGCGTCGGCGGCGGCGGTCGGGTCGAACCCGGGCGGGCTGTCCTTGAGGGCCAGGCCCATGCCGGCCAGCTTCGCCTTGACCTCGTCGATCGACTTCGCACCGAAGTTGCGGATGTCGAGCAGGTCGGCCTCGGAGCGGGCGACGAGCTCACCCACGGTGTGGATGCCCTCGCGCTTGAGGCAGTTGTACGACCGAACGGTGAGCTCGAGCTCCTCGATCGGCAGCGCCAGGTCGGCGGCCAGGGCGGCGTCCGTGGGGGACGGGCCCATGTCGATGCCCTCGGCGTCGATGTTCAGCTCGCGGGCGAGACCGAACAGCTCCACCAGGGTCTTGCCGGCCGAGGCCATGGCGTCACGCGGGCGCATGGCGGGCTTGGTCTCGACGTCGACGATCAGCTTGTCGAAGTCGGTCCGCTGCTCGACACGGGTCGCCTCGACCTTGTAGGTGACCTTCAGCACGGGGCTGTAGATCGAGTCCACCGGGATGCGGCCGATCTCCTGGCCGGAAGCCTTGTTCTGCACGGCGGAGACGTAGCCGCGACCGCGCTCGACGGTCAGCTCCATCTCCAGCTTGCCCTTGCCGTTCAGCGTGGCGAGGACCAGCTCGGGGTTGTGCACCTCGACACCGGCCGGCGGCGCGATGTCGGCGGCGGTGACCACACCCGGGCCCTGCTTGCGCAGGTACATCACGACCGGCTCGTCGTGCTCCGAGGAGACGACCAGCTGCTTGATGTTGAGGATGAGGTCGGTGACGTCCTCCTTGACGCCCGGCACGGTGGTGAACTCGTGCAGGACGCCGTCGACCCGGATGCTGGTGACAGCGGCACCGGGGATCGAGGAGAGGAGCGTGCGGCGAAGGGAGTTGCCGAGGGTGTAGCCGAAGCCCGGCTCCAGCGGCTCGATCACGAACCGCGAGCGGAATTCGTCGACGACCTCTTCGGTCAGCGAGGGACGCTGAGCGATCAGCATGTTTTCAGATCCTCCAGTTGTCTTCGGCACCCACTATTTGATGCCGAACAGAACCAGCGTACGGGGTCCCGGACGAACCGGGACCCCGTACGCGGTGTCAAGCGAACACCAGTGCCCGAAGGCGCTGCGTCAGACGCGGCGGCGCTTCGGCGGACGGCAGCCGTTGTGCGGGGTGGGGGTGACGTCCTGGATCGAGCCCACCTCCAGGCCGGTGGCCTGGAGCGAGCGGATCGCGGTCTCACGGCCGGAGCCCGGACCCTTGACGAAGACGTCGACCTTGCGCATGCCGTGCTCCTGCGCGCGACGGGCAGCGGCCTCGGCGGCCATCTGCGCGGCGAACGGGGTGGACTTGCGCGAGCCCTTGAAGCCGACGTGGCCGGCGGAGGCCCAGGAGATCACGTTGCCCGCGGGGTCGGTGATCGAAACGATGGTGTTGTTGAACGTGCTCTTGATGTGCGCGTGGCCGTGAGCGACGTTCTTCTTTTCCTTGCGGCGGATCTTCTTCGCGCCGGCAGCCTGACGACCCTTGGGGGGCATAAGTCTGTTCTCCTACTGAGGTGGTCGGTCCGCTGACCCGCGGGCCGGAGGGATGTCCGGTGACGGGACGGACTACTTCTTGCCCGGCTTCTTCTTGCCGGCGATCGCGCGACGCGGGCCCTTGCGGGTACGCGCGTTGGTGTGGGTGCGCTGACCGCGGACCGGCAGGCCGCGGCGGTGACGCAGACCCTCGTAGCAGCCGATCTCGACCTTGCGGCGGATGTCGGCGGCCACCTCACGGCGGAGGTCACCCTCGACCGTGTAGTTGGCGTCGATGTACTGACCCAGCTTGACGAGGTCTTCCTCGGAGATGTCGCGAACGCGGACATCCGGGCTGACACCGGTCTCGGCCAGGGTCTGCTGGGCGCGGGTACGACCGATGCCGTACACGTAGGTAAGGGCGATCTCGATCCGCTTCTCACGGGGGAGATCAACGCCGGCGAGGCGTGCCATTCAAGGCTCCTGTGTTTCTTCAGAGGTCTTGCGTGCTACCTACTCCGACACCTCACGGTGTGGGAGCCCCGGCCTCTGACCGGGGGTGGCAGTCCGCCCTGCGAAGGGCGGATCGGGTAGCCCGCTTATGACGTTTTCGCGTCGCGCGAAGTACTACGAGAAATGCTGGGGAGAACTGATCAGCCCTGGCGCTGCTTGTGGCGCAGGTTGTCGCAGATCACCATGACCCGGCCGTGACGGCGGATCACCTTGCACTTGTCGCAGATCTTCTTGACGCTCGGCTTGACCTTCATGCTTCAGGTTCTCCGGGTCTAGATCTGACGTTCTTACTTGTAGCGGTAGACGATCCGGCCGCGCGTGAGGTCGTAGGGGCTGAGCTCCACCACGACCCGGTCGTCCGGCAGGATGCGGATGTAGTGCATGCGCATCTTGCCGCTGATGTGCGCGAGGACCTTGTGACCGTTCTGCAGCTCGACCTTGAACATCGCGTTCGGAAGAGACTCGATCACGGTGCCCTCGATCTCAATGGCGCCTTGCTTCTTAGCCATGAACTGCGAGATCCACCTTCCGGGACCGGCTACCGTATGCGGCACGCTCGTGCGAACCTGGGTCCACCCCGTCCCCCGAGAGGGAAGAGGGCGTGCTGGAGCACGCTACGAGTGAGCCGACGGTCCATCCTACGCCAGTGCGCCCGATGGGCCAAAACGAGGCCGCCGGGCGCGGCCGGCGCCGCCCGTCCGGCCGTCACAGGCCGGGGCTGACCACCAGCGGCTCGACGTGGGCGGTGCAGGCGCTGCAGCGGCGCGCGGCCTGCGGTATCTCGGTCAGGCACTCGGGGCAGGGGCGCTTCGGGGACTTCGGCTTCTTCGGCAGGTAGCGGGCGGTGGCCTTGGTCACCGGCAGCACGACGCAGAAGTACAGCACCGCGGCGGTCATGAGGAACGCGATCAGCACGTTGAGGAACTGCCCCCACGGGAAGATGACCCCGCCCAGGTTGGCCTTGTAGGAGCTGAAGTCGCCCGCGGCACCGACCACCACGCCGACCAGCGGGGTGAGGAAGGCCGACACGAAGCCGGTCACCACGCCGGTGAAGGCCGCACCGATGACGACACCGACGGCCATGTCGACCACGTTGCCGCGCATCATGAAGTCGCGGAATCCCTTGAGCACTGCACTCTCCTGCTTGATCGAAGCCGCTGAAGCCAGTGAAGCCACTGCCAGCCGATAAAAATAGGACAAAAGCCCTGGAGGTCCAAACCCCCAGGGCTCTGATCCGTTGTCGGACGCGGTAGTTGACCGCCTCCGCGACTACCCGAGGGGGTCCGGAGCTGCGGTGATGCCCAGCTTCGCGAGTTCGGCGCGGCCGCCGTCGAAGGCCGTCAGGACCAGCGGGCCCTGCTCGGTGACGGCAACCGAGTGCTCCCAGTGCGAGGCCCAGGTGCCGTCGGTGGTCACGACGGTCCAGTCGTCCTCCAGCACGGTGGTGTGCGGGGTGCCCAGCGAGACCATCGGCTCGATCGCCAGCACGGTGCCGGGGATCAGCTTGGGGCCCTTGCCGCGCCCCCGCTCGACGTAGTTCAGCACGTGCGGCTCCATGTGCATCGCGGTGCCGATGCCGTGGCCGCCGTAGCCCTCGGTGATGCCCCACTTGCCCTTCGGCGGGAGCGGCTGGCGCCGGATGAAGCCCTCGATCGCCTTGGAGACGTCCGCCAGGCGGTTGCCCTTCTTCATCTGGGCGATGCCGGCCCACATCGAGCCCTCGGTGACCCGGCTGAGCATCTCCACCTCGGGGCGCACCTCGCCGACCGCCACGGTGATCGCCGCGTCGCCGTGCCAGCCGTCCACGATGGCGCCGCAGTCGATCGAGATGACGTCGCCCTCCTGGAGCACCCGGTCGCCGGGGATGCCGTGCACGACCTCGTTGTTCACCGAGGCGCAGATCACCCCGGGGAACCAGAGCCCGCCGTGGTCGGCGCGGAAGTTCGAGGTGGCGCCGTGGTCGGTGATGACCTTGTCCGCGATGTCGTTGAGCTCCTGGGTGGTCACCCCCGGAGCGACCGCCTCCCGGCAGGCCTTGAGCGCCTCGGCGACGACCAGCCCGGCCACTCGCATCTTCGCGATCTGCTCGGGGGTCTTGATCTCCACCATCTGGTCACGCCTTCCTAGGGTTCCCGCCCGGTCCTTGCCGGACGGCCGTGCACTCGTTCCACCGTACGACGCCGTACGGCCGCGCTGCCCCGGCGAGGGGCGGCGCGGCCGTACGGCGTCGCTCGGTAATGTCAGTTGTCCTGCTTCAGCGCCTCGATCGCGCGCTGGGTCACCTCGTCCACCTTGCCGAGCGCGGGGATCGTCGCCACCAGGCCCTGCTGGGCGTAGTAGTCGATGATCGGCTCGGTCTCGGTGTGGTAGACCTCCAGCCGCGTCCGCACCTTCTCCTCGGTGTCGTCCGAGCGCTGGTACAGCTCGCCGCCGCACTCGTCGCAGACGCCCTCGGCCTTCGGCGGGTTGTAGTCCACGTGGAACACGTGGCCCCCGTCGTTGCGGCACAGGCGACGGCCGGCGATCCGGCGGACGACCTCGTCCTCGGGAACCTCCAGGTCCAGCACGCCGTCCAGCGCGATGCCCTGCTCGGCCAGGAACTCGTCCAGCGCCTTGGCCTGGCCAAGGTTGCGCGGGAAGCCGTCGAGCAGGAAGCCGTTGCCGGCGTCGGGCTGGAGCATGCGGTCCTTGGCCATCCCGATGGTGACCTCATCCGGTACCAGGCGACCCGCGTCCATGAAGCTCTTGGCCTCGAGCCCCAGCGGGGTGCCCTGACCGATGTTGGCGCGGAACAGGTCGCCGGTGGAGATGTGGGGAATGGACAGGGTCTTGGCGAGCAGGTGCGCCTGAGTACCCTTCCCGGCCCCGGGAGGTCCGACGAGGACGATACGCATCAGCGGAGGAACCCTTCGTAATTGCGCTGCTGGAGCTGGCTCTCGATCTGCTTCACAGTTTCGAGTCCGACGCCGACGACGATGAGAACGCTGGTGCCGCCGAACGGGAAGTTGGTCTGCTGCCCGAAGGCCACCAGGGCGATCATCGGGATCAACGCGATCAGGCCCAGGTAGAGCGAACCCGGCCACGTGATGCGGGTGAGCACGTAGTTCAGGTACTCGGCCGTCGGCCGGCCGGCCCGGATGCCCGGGATGAACCCACCATACTTCTTCATATTGTCGGCAACTTCTTCGGGGTTGAAGGAGATGGCGACGTAGAAGAAGGCGAAGAAGACGATCAGCAGGAAGTAGGTGGCCATGTAGACCGGGTGGTCACCCTTGACGAAGTTGGTCCTGATCCACGTCGCCCAGCCGGCCTGGCTGCTGGTCAGCTGGACCACCAGGGCGGGGATGTACAGCAGCGACGAGGCGAAGATGACCGGGATGACACCGGCCTGGTTCACCTTGAGGGGGATGTAGGTCGAGGTGCCGCCGAAGGCGCGGCGCCCGATCATCCGCTTCGCGTACTGCACCGGGATCCGGCGCTGCGCCTGCTCCACGAAGATGACCAGCATCACAACGATGACGCCGACCGCGACCACGGAGAGGAACTCGACCCAGCCGCCGCCGATGGTGCCGGAGGTCTTGATCGCCCACATCGAGCCCGGGAAGCCCGAGGCGATCGAGGTGAAGATGAGGATCGACATGCCGTTGCCGATGCCGCGGTCGGTGATCAGCTCACCCAGCCACATGATGAACGTGGTGCCGGCGGTCATCGTGATCACCATGACGGCGATCCGGAACACCGACTGGTCCGGCACGATCTGGTTGGCGTAGACGCAGCCCGAGAACAGCGCGCCGCTGGAGGCCGTCGCCACGATGCCGGTGCCCTGGAGCACGGCGAGCGCGATGGTCAGGTAGCGCGTGTACTGGGTGATCTTCGCGGTACCGGCCTGCCCCTCCTTCTTCAGCGCCTCGAGCCGCGGGATCACGACGGTGAGGAGCTGGAGGATGATGCTGGCCGTGATGTACGGCATGATGCCGAGCGCGAAGATCGTGAGCTGGAGGAGCGCGCCACCACTGAACAGGTTGACGAGCCCGAACAATCCGCTGCTCTTGGTGTCCTTCACACATTCGTTGACAGCTTGGAAGCTGACCCCGGGTACCGGGACGTGGGAGCCCAGCCGGAACAGCACCATGATGCCCAGCGTGAACAGCAGCTTCTTGCGCAGGTCGGGCGTCTGGAACGCCCGCGCGAACGCACTGAGCACGGTGCCTCCTGCGCCTCCCGCGCGTCGTCGGCGGGAGGGTCGGTCCTGAATGGGGAGTTTGCGGTTCGGGCCCCCGTACAGACGGCACAGGCGAGCCTACGCGCAGCCTACAAGGGAACTCCACGGACTCTAACAGTGCGCGGCCGCTCGAAAGAAGCGCGTACGGCCCCTCCCCCACTCACGGGGTACGGGATGCCCGGGTTTGCCACACAAAAGAACGAGGCCCGTACCCGCTTGAGTGCGGCTACGGACCACCGGGACAACGCACGAGCCCCGCACCTCCGTGAAGGAGGTGCGGGGCTCGTGGGGAGTCAGCGGGCTCAGACGAGCTCGGTGACGGTACCGCCGGCGGCGGTGATCTTCTCGGCGGCGGAGCCGGAGACGGCGTCGACCGTCACCTGCAGCGCGACCGAGATCTCGCCGGTGCCGAGCACCTTGACGAGGGAGTTCTTGCGAACCGCGCCCTTGGCGATCAGGTCCTCGACAGTGACCTCGCCACCCTGCGGGTAGAGCTCGGCCAGCTTGTCGAGGTTGACAACCTGGAACGTGATCTTGAACGGGTTCTTGAAGCCCTTCAGCTTCGGCAGGCGCATGTGGAGCGGCATCTGGCCACCCTCGAAGCGCTGCGGAACCTGGTAGCGGGCCTTGGTGCCCTTGGTACCACGACCGGCGGTCTTACCCTTGGAGCCCTCACCACGACCGACACGGGTCTTGGCGGTCTTGGCACCCGGGGCGGGACGCAGGTTGTGAACCTTGATCGGCGAGTCGCCCATAATCAGTCCACCTCCTCGACCGTGACGAGGTGACGCACGGTCTGGGCCATCCCGCGGATCTCGGGACGGTCCTCCTTGACGACCACATCGTGCATGCGCTTCAGACCCAGCGAGCGCAGCGTCTCGCGGTGGTTCTGCTTGCTGCCGATGTAGGACTTGGTCTGCGTGATCTTCAGGCGAGCCATCAGGCACTCACCCCTGCAGCACGAGCCCGCAGCAGAGCGGCGGGAGCCACGTCCTCCAGCGGCAGGCCACGACGGGCGGCGATCTCCTCGGGGCGCACGAGGCCCTTCAGAGCGGCCACCGTGGCGTGCACGATGTTGATCGCGTTGTCGGAGCCGAGCGACTTCGACAGGATGTCGTGGATACCGGCGCACTCGAGCACGGCACGCACCGGGCCACCGGCGATAACACCGGTACCGGGGGCAGCCGGCTTCAGGAGCACGACGCCGGCAGCCTTCTCGCCCTGGATCGGGTGAGGGATGGTGCCCTGGATACGGGGGACCTTGAAGAAGTTCTTCTTGGCCTCCTCAACACCCTTGGCGATGGCGGCCGGAACCTCCTTCGCCTTCCCGTAACCGACACCTACGGTGCCGTCACCGTCGCCCACCACGACCAGCGCGGTGAAGCTGAAACGACGACCACCCTTGACAACCTTGGCGACACGGTTGATCGCAACGACGCGCTCGACGTAAGCGGTCTTCTCGACGGCGGGGGCATTGCCCCGGTCGTCACGCTTACGGTCACGCCGCTCGCCACCGCCGGTGCCGCCGCCGGCGCCGCTACCGCGGCGCTGGGGTCCAGCCATTGGAATTACCTCTCTCGATTACGTCCGTCGACTGAGCCGACGAGCGGCTTAGAAGTCGAGCCCGGCCTCACGGGCAGCATCGGCCAGAGCGGCGATGCGGCCTGCGTACCGGTTGCCCGCGCGGTCGAAGACGACCGACTCGATGCCGGCGGCCTTGGCGCGCTCGGCGACCAGGCTCCCGACCTTCTTGGCCAGCTCGGTCTTGTCGCCCTCGACGCCCTTGATGGACACGTCGAGGGTGGACGCCGACGCCAGGGTGTGACCCTTGGCGTCGTCGATGACCTGGGCGACCATGTGACGGTTCGAGCGCGTCACAACGAGGCGCGGACGCACCTCGGTGCCGACGACGCGCTTGCGAACGCGGATCGCGCGGCGCTTGCGAGCGGCGCTCTTGTAGGCGTTGCCCTTGCCGATCTTGACAGAGACGCTCATCGCTTACTTACCACTCTTTCCGACCTTGCGGCGGATGACCTCGCCCGCGTACTTGACGCCCTTGGCCTTGTACGGGTCGGGCTTGCGCAGCTTGCGGATCTTCGCGGCGACCTCGCCGACCTTCTGCTTGTCGATGCCGTCCACGTGGAACTTGGTGGCCGACTCGACGACGAAGGTGATGCCCTCCGGGGCCTCGACCAGGATCGGGTGGCTGTAGCCGAGCTGGAACTCCATGTTGGAGCCCTTCGCCAGGACTCGATAGCCAACACCGCTGATCTCCAGCGACTTGCGGTAGCCCGCGGTCACGCCGGTGATCATGTTCGCCACCAGCGTGCGGGAAAGGCCGTGCAGGGCCTTCGACAGACGCTCGTCGTTGGGGCGGGTGACGAGCAGCGTGCCGTCCTCGCCCTTGCCGATCTCGATCGGCGCGGCGACATGGTGGGTGAGGGAGCCCTTGGGGCCCTTCACCGAGACCGCCTGGCCATCGATGGTGACGTCCACGCCGGCGGGAACCGGGATGGGCAGCCGTCCAATGCGCGACATTGCTGTACCTCCGTTTCCCGAATTACCAGACGTAGGCGAGAACTTCTCCGCCTACGCCCTTCTTGGCTGCCTGCTTGTCGGTGAGGAGACCGGAGGACGTGGAGATGATCGCCACGCCCAGGCCGCCGAGCACCTTCGGCAGGTTGGTGGACTTTGCGTAGACCCGCAGGCCCGGCTTGCTGATCCGCTTGATGCCAGCGATCGAGCGCTCACGGTTGGGACCGAACTTGAGCTCGATGGTCAGCTTCTTGCCGACCTCGCCCTCGACGGGCTCCTCAACCTTGTAGGAGGAGATGTACCCCTCCTGCTGCAGGATCTGGGCGACGTGCGCCTTGATCTTGCTGGCCGGCATCGCCACGGAGTCGTGGTACGCCGAGTTAGCGTTACGCAGACGCGTGAGCATGTCTGCGATGGGGTCGGTCATGGTCATGATGGCCTCAGGCCTCTCTCGCCGTGGTTTCTCCGCACCAGGTCCCCCGTGTTCCTGAGGAACACGGGGCACAGGCGCAGGGGACCTGCGACGTAGTAAGTCTGGGTGCGAGCCCTCGAAGAGGGTCAGCGGCCGCTACGGAGCGACCGTGACAGGGGGCCCGACCCCACTACCTTACGGGATTCCGTACGGGAGCCCAAAAACGGGCGATGTGGGATCGGGCACCCTGCTTCGCGTGATGCGACTAGAGCGGTTGCCCTCTAAGGGAAGAGGACTACCAGGAGCTCTTGGTCACGCCCGGCAGCTCGCCGCGGTGCGCCATCTCACGGAGGCACACACGGCAGAGGCCGAACTTGCGGTACACCGAGTGCGGGCGACCGCAGCGCTGGCACCGGGTGTAGGCCCGGACGCCGAACTTCGGCTTCCGCTCGGCCTTTGCGATGAGGGACTTCTTCGCCATTGGCTCACGCCTCCTTGAACGGGAAGCCCAGAGCGCGCAGGAGCGCCCGGCCCTCGTCGTCGGTCTGAGCGGTGGTCACGACGGTGATGTCCATACCGCGCTGACGGTCGACCTTGTCCTGGTCGATCTCGTGGAACATAACCTGCTCGGTCAGACCGAAGGTGTAGTTGCCACGGCCGTCGAACTGCTTGGGGGAGAGACCGCGGAAGTCACGGATACGCGGCAGAGCCAGCGACACCAGACGGTCCAGGAACTCCCACATGCGGTCACCACGGAGGGTGACGTGGGTGCCGATCGGCTGGCCCTCGCGCAGCTTGAACTGCGCGATGGACTTACGAGCCTTGGTCACGGCCGGCTTCTGACCGGTGATCGCGGTCAGGTCGCGGATCGCGCCCTCGATCAGCTTGCTGTCACGGGCGGCCTCGCCGACACCCATGTTGACGACGACCTTGACCAGGCCGGGCGTCAGCATGACGTTCTCGTACGAGAACTGCTCCTGCAGCTGACCCTTGATCTCGGAGTTGTAACGCTCCTTGAGACGGGGGGTCACCTTCTCAACAGACGTCTCAGACATCAGATGTCCTCACCGGTTCGCTTGGCAACGCGGATCTTGTTGCCCTCGTCGTCGAAGCGGTAGCCAACGCGGGTGACGACCTTCTTGCCGTCCTTCTCCACGACCAGCTGGACGTTGGAGACGTGCACCGGGGCCTCGACGGTGACAATGCCACCCTGAGTACCCGGGCCCGGCTTGGTGTGCTTCTTGACCCGGTTGACACCCTCGACCAGGACCTTGTTCTCGGCGGGCATGGCCTGGATGACCTTGCCCTGCTTGCCGCGGTCCTTGCCGGTGATGACCTGGACCAGGTCACCCTTCTTGATCTTCATGCTGTTCGCCATGGGTTAGAGCACCTCCGGCGCCAGCGAGATGATCTTCATGAACTTCTTGTCGCGCAGCTCGCGGCCCACCGGGCCGAAGATGCGGGTACCGCGGGGGTCACCATCGGTGTTCTTGAGAACCACGGCGGCGTTCTCGTCGAACCGGATGTACGAACCGTCGGGACGGCGGCGCGACTTCACGGTGCGGACGACGACGCACTTGACGACGTCACCCTTCTTGACCGAACCGCCGGGGATCGCGTCCTTGACGGTCGCGACGATGACGTCCCCGATACCGGCGTAGCGGCGACCGGAACCACCGAGAACGCGGATGCAAAGGATTTCCTTCGCGCCCGTGTTGTCGGCGACACGCAGTCGCGACTCCTGCTGGATCACAGCTTTCTCCTGATCGTCAACGAGAGCTGACGGGCCGGCCGCTGCTCACACCGGCGCCCGCGAGGGACCCGTTGCACATACGGCCGTACCACATCGACTTCGTTACTTGGCCTTCTCGAGGATCTCGACGACGCGCCAGCGCTTCGTCGCGGACAGCGGGCGGGTCTCCGCGAGGAGGACCCGGTCGCCGATGCCGCAGGCGTTCGCCTCGTCGTGCGCCTTCAGCTTGTTCGTACGGCGGATGACCTTGCCGTACAGAGCGTGCTTGACGCGGTCCTCGACGGCGACGACGACGGTCTTGTCCATCTTGTCGCTGACGACGAGGCCCTCACGGGTCTTGCGGAAACCGCGCGTCTCGTTGGTGTTCTCAGTCATCAGGCGTTCTCCACCGTCTCGATGCCCAGCTCGCGCTCGCGCATCAGGGTGTAGATCCGCGCGATGTCCTTACGGACGAGCTTGAGCCGTCCGTGGTTGTCGAGCTGCCCGGTCGCCGCCTGGAAGCGGAGGTTGAACAGCTCCTCCTTGGCCTCACGGAGCTTGGCAACGAGACCCTCGTTGTCCAGCTCGCGGAGGTCAGCAGCCTTGGTGCCGGCCGACATCAGCTCTCACCTGCCTCGCGCCGGATGATCCGGCACTTCATCGGGAGCTTGTGAGCTGCGCGGGTCAGCGCCTCACGAGCCACCTTCTCGTTGGGGTACGACAGCTCGAACATGACCCGACCCGGGTGCACGTTCGCGATCCACCACTCGGGCGAACCCTTACCGGAACCCATGCGGGTCTCGGCCGGCTTCTTGGTGAGCGGACGGTCCGGGTAGATGTTGATCCAGACCTTGCCGCCACGCTTGATGTGACGGGTGACGGCGATACGAGCGGACTCGATCTGCCGGTTCGTCACGTAGGCCGGGGTAACGGCCTGGATGCCGTACTCGCCGAAGGCGAGCTCGGTGCCACCCTTGGAGGCGCCGCGGCGCTTCGGGTGGTGCTGCTTGCGGTGCTTGACCCGACGGGGGATCAGCATTTGGGTCAGGCCTCCGTTCCGGTGTTCTCGGCAGCCGGGGTCTCGGCGGCGACCGGGGCCTGAGCCTCGGTGCCGGCGGGACGACGGCCACGGCCACCGCGCTCGCCACCACGGCGCTCGCCACCGCGGGCGGGACGACCACCCTCGGGACGGGCCGGACGGTTGCCCGAGCGGGCAGCGGCGTTCTCAGCGCGGACCTCGGCGATGTTCTTGACGTCGCCCTTGTAGATCCAGACCTTCACACCGATACGGCCGAAGGTCGTCTTGGCCTCGAAGAAGCCGTAGTCGACGTTCGCGCGCAGGGTGTGCAGCGGCACACGGCCCTCGCGGTAGAACTCCGAACGGCTCATCTCGGCGCCGCCGAGACGACCGGAGCACTGGACCTTGATGCCCTTGGCGCCGGACTTCATGGTGCCCTGCATCGACTTGCGCATGGCACGGCGGAAGGAGACGCGGGAGGACAGCTGCTCCGCGACGCCCTGAGCCACGAGCTGGGCGTCCAGCTCGGGGTTCTTGACCTCGAGGATGTTCAGCTGGACCTGCTTGCCGGTCAGCTTCTCCAGGTCGCCGCGGATGCGGTCGGCCTCGGTGCCACGGCGACCGATGACGATGCCGGGGCGCGCGGTGTGGATGTCGACGCGGACGCGGTCGCGGGTGCGCTCGATCTCAACCTTCGAGATGCCGGCGCGCTCCATGCCCTTCGTCATCATGCGACGAATGGCGACGTCTTCCTTGACGTAGTCCTTGTACAGCTTGTCGGCGTACCAGCGGGACTTGAAGTCCGTGCTGATGCCGAGGCGGAACCCGTGCGGGTTAACCTTCTGGCCCATTACCGGGTCCCTTCCTTGCTGCTGACGACCACGGTGATGTGGCTGGTCCGCTTGCGGATCCGGTAGGCACGGCCCTGGGCGCGCGGACGGAACCGCTTCAGGGTCGGGCCCTCGTCAACGTACGCCTCGCTGATGACGAGGTCGTCCACGTTGGAGTGGTTGTAGTTGTGCGCGGCGTTGGCAATGGCGCTGTTGAGCACCTTGCTGACCGGCACGGTAGCGGCCTGCGGAGCGAAACGCAGGACCGCCTGGGCCTCCGTGGCGTTCAGGCCACGGATGAGGTCCACCACGCGGCGGGCCTTCATGGGCGTGACGCGGATGTACCGCGCCTGGGCCCTGGCTTCCATGGTTGTCCCCTTGCTGGTGTAAGTCATTGAGTCGGTAATCTCGCTGGCGACTAGCGACGCTTCGACTTGCGGTCGTCCTTGACGTGACCGCGGAAGGTACGCGTCGGCGCGAACTCGCCGAGCTTGTGGCCGACCATCGACTCGGTGACGAACACCGGGACGTGCTTGCGGCCATCGTGCACCGCGATCGTGTGGCCGAGCATGGCCGGGAAGATCACGGAGCGACGGGACCAGGTCTTGATGACGTTCTGGGTACCCGCCTCGTTCTGAGCGTCCACCTTCTTGAGAAGGTGGCCGTCAATGAAGGGGCCCTTCTTGAGACTGCGCGGCATCTGACCTGCTCCTAGCGCTTCTTGTTGGTCTTGCGGCGGCGCACGATGAGAGCGTCCGACGCCTTCTTCGGGCGACGGGTACGACCCTCCTTCTGGCCCCACGGCGAGACCGGGTGGCGACCACCGGAGGTCTTACCCTCACCACCACCGTGCGGGTGGTCGATCGGGTTCATGGCCACACCACGCACGGTCGGGCGAACGCCCTTCCAGCGCATACGGCCGGCCTTGCCCCAGTTGATGTTCGACTGCTCGGCGTTGCCGACCTCGCCGACCGTCGCGCGGCAGCGCGCGTCGACCAGGCGGATCTCACCGGAGGGCATGCGCAGGTGCGCCATCTTGCCCTCACGCGCCAGCAGCTGGATGCCGGCACCGGCGGAGCGGGCCATCTTGGCACCGCCGCCGGGACGCAGCTCCACCGCGTGGATGGTGGTACCGACCGGGATGTTGCGAAGCGGCAGGTTGTTGCCGGGCTTGATGTCGGCGCCAGGGCCGTTCTCGACCCGGTCGCCCTGCGCGATGCCGCGCGGCGCGATGATGTAGCGCTTCTCGCCGTCCGCGTAGTGCAGGAGCGCGATGCGCGCGGTGCGGTTCGGGTCGTACTCGATGTGCGCGACCTTGGCCGGCACGCCGTCCTTGTCGTGACGACGGAAGTCGATCACGCGGTAGGCGCGCTTGTGACCGCCACCCTGGTGGCGAACGGTGATCCGACCGGCGTTGTTACGGCCGCCCTTGCTGTGCAGGGGGCGAACCAGCGACTTCTCCGGCGTGGACCGCGTGATCTCTACGAAGTCGGCCACGCTGGAGCCACGACGGCCCGGCGTAGTCGGCTTGTACTTGCGGATGCCCATTTGGCTCTCTCGTCCTCGTCCTTATCGACGATCACGATCTCCGTTAGGAGACCGGACCACCGAAGATGTCGATGCGGTTGCCCTCAGCCAGCGTCACGATGGCGCGCTTGGTGTCCTTGCGCTTGCCAAAGCCCGTCTTGGAGCGCTTGCGCTTGCCCTGACGGTTGAGCGTGTTGACGGACTCGACCTTGACCGAGAAGACCGTCTCGACGGCCTGCTTGATCTGGGTCTTGTTGGCACCGGGCGACACGACGAACGTGTACTTGTTCTCGTCGAGGAGCGAGTAGCTCTTCTCCGAGATGACCGGCTTCACCAGGACGTCACGGGGGTCCGTGAACGTCTTGCTCGTGATCTCTGCAGCCATCAGGCGGCGCTCCCTTCGAGCTCGCCCTCAGCAGCCACGGCCTTGGCGGACGCGGCGGGACCCGCCACGAAACGCTCGAAGGCGGCCTGGGTGAAGACCACATCGTCGGAGACGAGCACGTCGTAGGTGTTCAGCTGGCCGGCGTCCAGGATGTGCACGTGCGGCAGGTTACGAGCGGACTTGAGGCCCAGCTCGTCCGCGCGCTCGACGACCAGAAGGACGTTCTTGCGCTCGGTGATCTTGCCGAACAGGCTCTTGGCGGCCTTGGTCGACGGCGCCTCGGTCGCGGTCACGTCGGTGATGACGTGGATGCGGTTGTGGCGGGCCCGGTCGGTGAGCGCACCGCGCAGGGCGGCGGCGATCATCTTCTTCGGGGTCCGCTGCGAGTAGTCGCGCGGCACGGGACCGTGCACGACGCCACCGCCGGCGAACTGCGGCGCGCGGGTCGAGCCCTGACGGGCGCGGCCGGTGCCCTTCTGGCGGTACGGCTTCTTGCCGCCACCGCGGACCTCGCCACGCGTCTTGGTCTTGTGGGTGCCCTGACGGGCCGCAGCGAGCTGCGCCACGACGACCTGGTGCATCAGCGGAACGCTGACCTTCGCGTCGAAGATCTCGGCCGGCAGCTCAAGGCTGCCGGTCTTGTCGCCCGAGGGCGACAGGATGTCAATGGTGCTCATATCCTCACAGCCCCTTCGCCGCGGTGCGGACGAGGACGAGGCCGCCGTTCGGGCCCGGGATTGCGCCCTTGATCAGGAGCAGCCCCTTCTCCGCGTCAACGGCATGGATGGTCAGGTTCTGGGTGGTCACGCGCTCGTGGCCCATCCGGCCGGCCATCCGTACGCCCTTGAACACACGACCCGGGGTGGCGCAGCCACCGATCGAGCCGGGCGAGCGGTGCTTGCGCTGCACACCGTGACCGGCGCCGAGGCCCCGGAAGTTGTGGCGCTTCATGACACCGGCGAAGCCCTTGCCCTTGGAGGTGCCGGTCACGTCGACCTTGACACCCGCCTCGAACAGCTCGGCGGTGATCTCCTGGCCCAGCGTGTACTCGGACGCGTCCGTGGTACGCAGCTCGACCAGGTGCCGGCGCGGGGTGACACCGGCCTTGGCGAAGTGACCCGCGAGGGGCTTGTTCACCTTGCGGGGGTCGATCTCGCCGAAGCCGATCTGGACGGCGTCGTAGCCGGCCGGGCTGTCGGCGGTGTGGACCTGGGTCACGACATTGGGCCCAGCCTTGACGACGGTCACCGGAACGATCCGGTTGTTCTCGTCCCAGACCTGGGTCATGCCGAGCTTCTCGCCCAGGATGCCCTTAATCTGCTTAGCCATCTTCGGTGTGCCTCTCAGAGCTTGATCTCGATGTCGACACCAGCCGGCAGGTCGAGACGCATCAGCGAGTCAACCGTCTTCGGCGTGGGGTCGAGGATGTCGATCAGACGCTTGTGAGTGCGCATCTCGAAGTGCTCGCGCGAGTCCTTGTACTTGTGCGGCGAGCGGATGACGCAGTACACGTTCTTCTCAGTGGGCAGCGGCACCGGGCCCGCGACCTGCGCACCAGTGCGAATGACGGTCTCGACGATCTTCTTCGCCGAGGAGTCAATCACCTCGTGGTCGTAGGCCTTGAGCCGGATGCGGATCTTCTGTCCCGCCATGGCTACTCAGTAGTCCTTTGTGTCGTCTGCTGCTTCTACGGCCGGATTCATCCAGGTGGACTGTGTCCGGTGGTGCCTGTGGATGGTTTCCTCCGACCCACGCGGTCGGGCGTGTCGCCCTGTCGCTTGCAAAAAGTCCGCGAAGAGGTTTCCCTCTGCGGATTTCCCACGGATCGGTGAGGTCTTGCATCCACCAGGCGCCGGATCGAGGCCCCGCCCACGCTTCCCGGAAGATTCCCGTACGTCCGCCCCGCAGCTGCCGCGGTGTCGCCTTCACACCACTGCGTCCACATACTTCACGTGAACACATGAACGGCCATCACGGGAACGACGAGTACATGGGACTCGCTTCCAGTCCTCCCGGCGGGAGGCGCGTAGCATCGGCACTCAACCGAGCAACTTGGACATACTGCCACATGGAGCAGCGACAAAGCCAATCGGGGCCGGCGGGGATCTCCCCCGCCGGCCCCGATGGGGTCCGTCCCGGTCAACCGGCGCGTCCGGTCACCCGGTCCGCCCGGTCAACCTGCGCGTCCGGTCGCTCAGCGCTTGCGCCAGATCATCCAGCCCTGCTGCTTGTTGGTCCGCTCCACGTACCACTCGTCCGGATGTTCCTTCCAGTAGGACTCCGGCGCCTTCCCCTCCTCGGCGAGCGGGGTGACGATCGCGGTCGCCGCGGCCGGGACGGGCTGCCAGCGCGGGTCCAGGTACCAGACCCGGCCGTCGTAGACCTCGAAGGCCTGGGCCATCCGCAGGCTGCCGTCGAGGTCCCAGGCGAGCACCAGGTTGTCCTTGGGCTTGATCCCGGCGGCCTTGGTGAAGCCCGTCGCGAGCGGCTTGCGCCAGTCCGAGTGCGGGTAGGCGACCTGCTCGGTGATGGTCGCGGTGGCGAACCCGGCGAACAGCGCGAGCGAGAGGCCGACCGCCCAGAGCACCCGGCGCCCGCCGGCCACCAGCATCAGGGCGACGGCGCCGAGGATGATGAACGCCGCGGCGGTCGAGCGCATCATGTTCAGCCTGGACCAGTCGGCGGCCAGGAAGGTCACGTCCGGCATGCCCCAGCCGATGAAGACCTGGGTGTGGAGCAGCTTGCCGGCGGACCAGATCACCAGCTTGGCGAGGACGAGGGTGAGCACCACCGAGCCCGCCACCGTCAGGACGACGTTGCGCAGGCTGAACCGGGCGAGCACCGCGACCCCGGCCACGAAGGCCACCGGCACGAGGTAGGCCACGTAGCGGGCGTAGACCCAGTTGTCGATGCGGGCGTCGTCCGGCAGGGCGGCGGCCGAGGCGAGCGCGGTGCCGACCAGCAGGGCCACCATCACGCCGCCGACGATCCGGTGCGGGCGCGGGAAGCGGCCGCTGAACAGCGCGACCAGGCAGACCACGACCGCCAGGCCGCCGATCCCCCAGGTGGAGACGATGAAGTACCAGATCTGCCCGGTGGTCCTGGTCAGCGTGCGCTGCAGGATGTCGGGGTTCTTCAGGCCGTCGATCAGGTAGCTGCCGACCTTGCTCGGCTCGACGGTGAACTGGCGGTCGAGCCACCAGGACAGCGCCTTGGCGCCGACCGAACCGACGGCGAGCGCGCCCAGGCCGACCAGCGTGGTGCGCCACGGGGCCCAGCGCAGCACCAGGACGCCGACGAGGACCACTCCGGTGAGCGCCACCACGACACCGCCGCGGTCGTGCGTGGCCATCGTGTACGCGGCGGCCGCGCCGGTGCCGGCCGCGTACCAGTAGCGGTGCTTGACCGGGCCCTCGCTCAGCCAGCCGTGCATGCAGAGCAGCCAGGCCAGGATCAGCACCGGCAGCACGGTGTCCGACATGACGAACTCGGAGTAGAAGATCACCGGAGGCAGCAGCGCGGTGACCCCGGCGAAGACGTACGCCAGCAGCCGGCGCAGACCGAGCCGGCGCAGCGCCAGGTAGGCCAGCGGGAAGACCAGCGCGTTCAGCAGCGCGTTGATCCCCATGATCAGGTGGTAGGCCATGACCGGGTCGTCGGCGATCCGGAACGCCGGGGAGATCAGCAGCGGGTAGCCGCCCGGGATCACCACGCCGACCGGCATCTCGGTGGTCGGCCGGCCGGCCAGCACGCGGGCCAGCACCAGGTACCCGTCCTCGTCCGCGTGGACGGAGGGGTAGCTCATGTGCCGGACGAGGACGAGCCGGAAGAGCACCTCCGCGGCGTACCCGGCCACCAGCGCGGCCGGCCAGAACCACCGCCGCCCGCGGGCCTCCTCGAACCGCCGCACCGCCCGGGCCGCCAGACCCGCCGACCGCGAGGCGCCGACCCGTCTCGTCCCCTGGACACCGTCCAGCTGCTCGTCGACGGTCTCTGCTGAAGTCTGCACTGAACTCCGACTCTTCCCCTGGTAGCCCGGCTCTGAGGTGGATCCGGCAGGCCGCCCGGCCCGTTCGATGGTGGAGGTCACGCTAACAACTCGCGGAGGGCCCGTGCCCGGGCGCCCCGGCCCGCGGCACGTGCCGGGACCTCACCGCTGCGGTGGACCCGGCACCCATAGCACACTCCGCGCAGCGCTCAGCCTAGCGGCACGCGGCGGAGGTGCCCCGACGACCTCCGGCGGCCGGCCCGTGGGGCCGACCGCCGGAGTCGTGTCGATCGCGGTACCGCTAGGCCTTGCCGACCAGCTCTCGCCGGTTCGCCGCCGCCGTGCGGGTGGCGGGCTCGATGGTCTTCAGGTGCTTGGGCATCCGGCGGATCATCGCGAGCAGGAGCACCAGGCCGGCGCGGGCCAGGTAGATCGTCGCCTTGATCGGGGAGGCGCTGGGCGTACCGGTGGTCCGCTCGCGCATCGCCACCGGGACCTGCCGGATGACGAAGCCGCAGCGGGCGGCGCCGACCATGCTCTCGATGGTGTCGCCCAGGTACTCGACCGGGTACCACTGCGAGAAGAACTCGATCATCGGCTTGTTGCAGGCCTTGAAGCCCGAGGTGGTGTCGGTGAGGCGGGTCCGGGTGACCCTCGACAGCACCACCGAGAGCAGCTTCATCGCCCAGCTGCGCGGGCCGCGCACCTTGTAGCTGCCCTGGCCGGCGAACCGGGCGCCGATGACCAGGTCGGCCTCCTGGAGCTTCTCCAGCAGCGCCGGCACGTACGCGGGGTCGTGCTGGCCGTCGGCGTCGCACTGGATGGCGACGTCGTAGCCGTGCAGGTGCGCGTAGCGGTAGCCGAACCGCATGGCGCCGCCGACACCGAGGTTGTACGGCAGCTGCGCGACCCGGGAGCCGGCCGCGGCGGCCACGGCGGCGGTGTTGTCCACGGAGCCGTCGTCGACCACCAGGGTGTCCACGCCGGGGAGCTTCTGCTGGATCTCGTGGAGGATCTTGGGCAGACCCTCCGCCTCGTTCCAGGCGGGGAGGATGATCAGAACCCGCTTGCCGTCGATCATGCCGTCACCCCGGAGTCCGTCGCCTTGCCGGCGTCGTTGCTGCTGCGTGCGATCGGGTACCCGTGGTGCTCGGCCAGGTGGGCCCGCATCATGGCGACGTCCTCGGCCAGGGTCCGGGTCTCCGCCTCCAGCCGGGAGGCCTCCCAGCTCAGGTGCAGCGAGACCATCAGGACCAGGACGAAGCCCGCGAAGAGCACGAGGCTCACGCCGGAGGCGATGCCGAGCCGGCGGGCGGTCGAGTCGAGGATCGTCGGGAAGAACCCGAGCGGCGCCACGACGACGCCGATCGCGAGCCAGATAGCCGCGTACTTCTCCCGGAGCTGCTGTCGGCGCAGCAACTCCAGGATGTAGACGAGCACCAGCACGCCGGTGATCGAAGTGATGACGGTGAGATGCACGACTGGAGGCGCCTTTCAGCGGCAGTGGCGTGGCCAAGGGTAATCACATATTAAAGGCGCGGCGTGAACGTCCCGCCGCCGCCGGCTGTGGGCCCGGCGAACGGGCGTCATACCTCCGACGACTGGTGTGCCGCCAGTGGCGCCCGGTGTTCCGCCACGGGCCGGGCCGGGGCGGACAGCGAGCGGGCCAGCGCCCACAGCATGGCAGCAGCGCTGACCGCCGCACCAGCCAGGTAGGCGAGTTCGACCCTCGTCGCGATGTCGCCGGGCACCAGGGTGACGGCTACCAGCACCACGGAACCGGCCAGCCAGGAGAGCAGCTGGCGCTGGTGGCGCCCGAGCGCGAGCAGGGCCTGGCCGAAGACGGTCGCCAGCATGTAGCAGAGCGTGCCGAGGGCCAGCCAGAGGAAGTCCACCGAACCCAGCACGTCCTGTGCCTTGAAGAAGAGCCGGATCGCCCAGGGGCCGAGGACCACCGTCGGCAGGCCGGCGGCGGCGCTCATCAGCACCACGATGCCGCCGGTGCGCAGCAGGACCTTGCGGAACTCCCCGTGGTTGCCGGCCGCGGCGGCGCCGGAGAGCGAGGAGACCAGGGAGGCCTGGATCGCCGCGTAGGCGAAGAGCGGCACCCGGGCCAGCACCACGGCGTTCAGCAGGGCGGCGATCAGCGCCTTGGAGGACGGCGAGAGCACGCCGACGCTGACCACGGCCGCGTTGACCATCAGCTGGGCCAGCAGCGTCGAACCGGTCAGCAGGCCGAGCCCGGTGACGACGTCGCGCCAGACCGGGGCCGGGCCGCCGCGCCGGTCCGCCAGGACCGAACGCATCCCGATCGCCGAGGCGGCGAGCGGTGCGGCGACCAGGATCAGCGCGAACGCGAACGCCGAGTGCGCGCCGAACACCGGGATCAGCGCGGCGAGCCCGATCCGCAGCCCGCCGTCGACGGCGAGCTGCATGCCGTACGCGCCGAAGTTGCCCAGGCCGGCCAGCGCCCCGCGGGCCACCGAGCTCACGGCCAGGCCGACCAGGGCGCCGCCCAGGCCGGCCACCAGGCCGAGGTCGCCGGAGAAGAAGCGGTCCGCGATCGGCCGGGCGGCGGCCGCGATCACGGCCAGCACCGCCACCAGGACCCCGGCGGTGACCAGCAGGACCCGCCGGATCGCCGGTCCGGGGCCCTGTCCCGCCACGTCACGGGCGGCCACCAGGCGGGTCAGCTCCAGCTCGACCGGCGAGAACAGCCCGTACCCGACGGACATGACCACGGTCCAGAGCATCGAGACGCCGGCGACCTGGGTGGTGTCCAAGCTGTGCCCGGCCAGGGCCAGGAAGATGTACGAGGAGACACCGAGGACCACGGTGCCCCCCGCGACGAGCCGCACACCGGGGGGCAGCGCCCCCAGCAGCTTGGCCACCGGGTTCGTCATCGCAGGGTGGCCTTGGCCTTCAGCGGCTCCCACCAGGCGCGGTTCTCGCGGTACCAGGCGATGGTGGCGGCGAGGCCGTCCTCGAAGCGGACCTGCGGGGCGTAGCCGAGCTCTTCGCTGATCTTGGTGATGTCCAGCGAGTAGCGCAGGTCGTGGCCCTTGCGGTCGGCGACCGGCTCGACCATCGACCAGTCGGCGCCGGCGGCCTGGAGCAGCAGCTCGGTGAGCTCCTTGTTGGTGATCTCGGTGCCGCCGCCGATGTTGTAGACCTCGCCGGAGCGGCCCTTGCGCATGGCCAGCTCGATGCCGCGGCAGTGGTCGGAGACGTGCAGCCAGTCCCGGATGTTGCCGCCGGTGCCGTAGAGCGGCACCTTCCTGCCGTCCAGCAGGTTGGTGGTGAACAGCGGGATGACCTTCTCCGGGAACTGGTAGTGCCCGTAGTTGTTGGAGCAGCGGGTGACCACCACGTCCATGGCGTGGGTGCGGTGGTAGGCGAGCGCCAGCAGGTCCGAGCCGGCCTTCGAGGCCGAGTACGGGGAGTTCGGCGCCAGCGGCCACTCCTCGGTCCACGAGCCCTCGGAGATGGAGCCGTAGACCTCGTCGGTGGAGACGTGGACGAAGCGGCCGACGCCGTGCTTCTTGGCCGAGTCCAGCAGCACCTGGGTGCCCAGGACGTTGGTGACCACGAACGGGCCGGCGCCCTCGATGGAGCGGTCCACGTGCGACTCGGCCGCGAAGTGGACGACCACGTCGTGGCCGGGCATGACCTGGTCGACGGCCTCCGCGTCACAGATGTCGCCACGCACGAAGGAGTAGCCGCTGTGACCGGCGACGGGCGCCAGGTTGGCCTCGACGCCCGAGTAGGTGAGCTTGTCGAAGACGGTGATCTGATCCGTTGCGTCGGCGCCGAGCAGCTGGCGGACGAACTCTGAACCGATGAAGCCGGCGCCGCCGGTGACGAGGATGCGCATAGTGCGGGCAGTCTACCGGTGTGCCCCGGGGCCCTCGCCCCGGGTCAGCGGCGGGCTCCGAACCTCACATAAGCTGCGCGCATGCGTGGAATCCTCTTGGCGGGCGGCACCGGGTCACGACTGTGGCCGCTGACCCGAGCAGTCTCGAAGCAGCTCCTCCCCGTCTTCGACAAGCCGATGATCTACTACCCGCTGTCGACCCTGGTCATGGCGGGCATCAGCGAGATCCTGATCATTACCACCCCGCAGGACCAGGAGCAGTTCCAGCGGCTGCTCGGCGACGGCTCCCAGTTCGGCCTCAAGCTGGAGTACGCCGTCCAGGAGAAGCCGGAGGGCATCGCCCAGGCCTTCGTGCTCGGCGCCGACTTCATCGGTGACGAGCCGGTCGCGCTGATCCTCGGCGACAACATCTTCCACGGCAGCGGCCTCGGCACCCGGCTCGCGCAGCGCACCGCGCCCCAGGGCGGCATGGTGTTCGCCTACCCGGTCGCCGACCCGACCGCGTACGGCGTGGTGGAGTTCGACGACAACGGCCAGGTCATCTCCATCGAGGAGAAGCCCGCCCAGCCCAAGTCCCGCTACGCGGTGCCCGGCCTGTACTTCTACGACAACCGCGTGGTCAAGATCGCGGCCGGCCTGCGCCCGAGCGCGCGCGGCGAGCTGGAGATCACCGCGGTCAACGAGGAGTACCTCAAGACCGGTGAGCTGCACGTCACCATCCTCGACCGCGGTACCGCCTGGCTCGACACCGGCACGTTCGTGTCGATGGTGCAGGCCTCCGAGTTCGTCCGGGTCATCGAGGAGCGCCAGGGCTTCAAGATCGGCTGCATCGAGGAGGCGGCCTGGCGGGCCGGCCTGATCGACGACGCGCAGCTGCGCGAGCTGGCCGAGCCGCTGTGCAAGAGCGGCTACGGCGACTACCTGATCGCGCTGCTCGAAGAGGAGGCGGCCCGGTGAAGTTCCGTGAGCTCTCGATCCCCGGCGCCTTCGAGGTCACCCCGCAGCAGCACGGCGACCCGCGCGGCCTGTTCATGGAGTGGTACCGCTTCGACCGGCTCGAAGAGGTGGTCGGCCACCCGCTGAAGTTCGCCCAGGGCAACCTGTCGGTGTCCGCCAAGGACGTCGTGCGCGGCATCCACTTCGCCGACGTCCCGCCCGGCCAGGCCAAGTACGTCAGCTGCGTGCGCGGCGCCGTGCTCGACGTGATCGTGGACCTGCGGGTGGGCTCCCCCGCCTTCGGCCGCTGGGAGTTCGTCCGGCTGGACGACGCCGAGCGCAAGTCGGTCTACATCCCCGAGGGCCTCGGCCACGGTTTCTGCGCGCTGACCGACGACGCCACGCTGTCCTACGTCTGCTCCGAGACCTACAACCCGACCGGTGAGCACGCGGTGCACCCGCTGGACCCGGACCTCGGGATCGAGTGGCCCACCGACGCCCCGCAGCTGTCCGCCCGGGACGACGCCGCGCCCTCGCTGGCCGAGGCGCTCGCCACCGGCCTGCTGCCGGACTACGAGAAGTGCCTCGCCTTCACCGAGAGCCTGCGCACCCGCTGAACCGCCCGATGCCCGGGCCCGCCGCCCTCCGGCGCGGGCCCGGGCATCGTCGTCCGCCCCGGCGGGAGCCGCCGACCGGCTCAGTATGATGGGCCCGCCGCGGGGTCCTCGCCCCGCACCCGGCCCCGACTCAGACCAGCGGATGTGCCCTCCACCATGACCACTCTGGAAATCCTGCTTCCGTACTACGGCGACGTCGCGCTGATGCAGGCCGCGGTCCGCAGCGTGCTGGCGCAGAGCGATCCCGACTGGCGGCTGACCGTCGTCGACGACGGTCAGGAGCCCGGCGTCCCGGAGTGGTTCGCCGAACTCGGCGACCCGCGGGTGCGGTACTTCCGGAACGAGCGGAACCTCGGCGTCACCGGCAACTACCGCAAGTGCCTGGGCATGGCCGAGTACGAGTACATGATGTTCATGGGCACCGACGACATCATGCTGCCCAACTACGTCGCCACCATCCGCTCGATCCTGGCCCAGTACCCCGGCGTCGCGATGATCCAGCCGGGCGTCCAGGTGATCGACGGCGACGGGAAGCCGACCAGCTCGCTGGCCGACGAGGCCAAGCGCCGGATCTACGCGCCCAAGCAGCAGGGCCGCACCCTGCGGGGCGGCGAGGAGCTCGCGGTCAGCCTGCTCAAGGGCAACTGGCTGTACTTCCCGTCGATCTGCTGGCGCACCGAGGCCGTGCGGACCACCGGTTTCCGCGACAACCTGGAGATCATCCAGGACCTCGCGCTCGTCATCGACCTGCTCCAGGCCGGCGAGCACATGGTCGTCGACGACGTCCGGGCGTTCCAGTACCGCCGGCACACCGTCAGCATCTCCTCGAAGTCCGCCTACAGCGGCACCCGGTTCACCGAGGCCCGCCGGTACTTCCTGGACGCCGCCGACCGCCTGGACGCGCACGGCTGGCCGCGGGCCGCCAAGGCCTCCCGGATGCACCTCTCGGCCCGGATCCACGCCCTCACCCTGGTCCCGGGCGCGATGCGCGCCGGCCAGTGGGACGGGGCGAAGGCCCTGCTGCGCAACGCCACCAGCACCGCCGCCCGCCCCCGCTGACCCAGCCGCCACCGTCCCGGGCCGTCCACCGTCCCGGGCCCATCACCGTCCCAGGGAGTCACCGCACATGACCGCACCGCACCCGGCCCCCTCCCGGGTCGCCGTCCTCGGCGGCACCGGCTTCATCGGCCGCGTGGTCGGCGCCCGCCTGCTGGAGCAGGGCGCCGAGGTCGTCAGCCTCGCCCGCAAGGCCCCGGCCGTGCCGGCGCCCGGCCGGTTCGTCGCCTTCGACATCTCCTCCGACGCCGCCGCCGACCTCACCGCGCTGCTCGACCGCGAGCGGATCGACACCGTGGTCAACGCGGCCGGCGGCATGTGGGGCCTGAACGACGAGCAGATGTACCAGGCCAACGTGGTCCTGGTGGACCGGCTGATCGAGGCCGTCTGCGCGATGGCCTCCCCCGCCCGCCTGGTCCACCTCGGCACCGTGCACGAGTACGGCATGGCGCCGGTCGGCACCAGCCAGCGCGAGAGCGACCCCGCCGCGCCGGTGATGGAGTACGGCAAGCTCAAGCTCACCGCCACCGAGGCCGTCGTCCGCGCCGTCGAGGCCGGCCGGCTGGACGCGGTGTCGCTGCGGCTCGGCAACGTGGTCGGCGCCGGCCAGCCCGGTCACAGCCTGCTCGGGGTGATGGCCGCCAAGCTGGACGCCGCCCGCCGGGCCGGTGAGACCGCGCGGCTGTCGCTGCAGCCGCTCACCGCCCAGCGCGACTTCGTCGACCTCAGCGACACCCTGGACGCCGTGCTGCTCGCCGCCGTCCACCCGGACGTGCCGCCGGTGGTCAACATCGGCACCGGCACCGCGTCCTCCGCCCGGCTGCTGGTCGAGCTGCTGATCGAGGAGAGCGGGGTGCCCACCGAGATCACCGAGGTCCCCGCGCCGGACGGCACCGGCCCGGAGACGGAGTGGCAGCAGCTCGACATCACCGTCGCCCGCGAGCGGCTCGGCTGGGAGCCCCGGCGCACCCTGCGCGAGGCCGTCCGCGACCTCTGGGAGGCCCAGATCGCCGCTCCGCAGGCGTAGGGCCCCGGCCCTCGTCCGACGAGCACCGCACGCCACAACGGGGCGGCGTCCGCGACGACCGCGGGCGCCGCCCGGCCGATCCGCCGGGAGGAGCCATCAGCCGACCAGCAGTGCTCCGCCCGCGCGGCACCCTCGCGCGGCTCCTCGACGACCGGGCGAACGGGCTCGGCGCGCTCCGCCTCCTGCTGGCCGCCACCGTCGTCGTCTCGCACGTCTTCCCGCTCGGCTGGGGACACCCCGATCCGCTCTGGCTCTGGAGCGGCCGGCAGACCGACCTCGGCAAGGCCGCCGTCCTCGGGTTCTTCGCACTCTCCGGATTCGTGATCACCGAGAGCGCCCGGCGGCTCCCGCCCGGCCGCTACCTCTGGCACCGGGCCCTGCGCATCGGGCCCGGCCTCGGCGGCTCGCTGCTGTTCTCGGCCGCCGTCCTGATGCCCGCCCTGTACTGGTGGCAGCACGGCACCCTGGGCGGCTTCTGGACCCGCCCGGACGGTCCGCTGAGCTATCTGACCAGCCTCGGCAGTGCCGCGCCGACCACCGGCTGGGACGTCTCGGGCGTGATCGCCGAGGGCGTCCGCAGCGGGACCAACTTCGACCGGAGCCTCAACGGCGCCCTCTGGTCGCTCAAGTACGAGCTGCTCTGCTACCTGGCGGCGGGGCTGCTGGCCGCCCTGGGGCTGCTGCGCCGGCGGGCGTCCGTCGCCTCGGCGGCGCTCGCGCTCTGGCTCCTGGTCGCGAGCGGTGCGGTGGACCTCCCGGCCGAGGTGCCCCCGGCGGGCGGGCCCGGGGTGGCGCTCCCGCTGCTGGGACTGGTCACCTTCCACCTCGCCGCCACCCTCGGCCTGGCCTTCCTGCTCGGCGGCGTGCTGCGGCTCTACGCCGAGCGGATCCCGCTCCACGACGCCCTGGCGCTGACCGCCGCGCTCGTCCTGACCGGCTCCGCCCGCTGGGGCGGCTTCGCGGTGCTCGGCGTCCCCGCGCTGGTCTATCTGCTGTTCTGGGCCGCGTCGGCGCTCCCCCGCCGCTGGCGGGCGATCGGCGTGCGCGGCGACTACTCGTACGGCGTGTACGTGTTCGGCTTCCCGGTCGAGCAGGCGCTGGCACTGACCGGCGCGGCCCGCTTCGGTCCGCTCGGCTTCCTGGCCGGCGCGCTGGCCGTGACCGGTCTGCTGGCGGCGCTCTCGTGGCACCTCGTCGAGGCGCCCGCGCTGCGGCTGCGGTCCTGGACCCCGGGGCAGCGGCGGCGGGCCGCCGGGCGCGGGCCCCGGCCCCCGGCACCGCCGCGGCAGCCCCGGACGCCGTCCCAGCCGCCGCCGAAGCCGCCCGGGGTCACTTCTCCCTGAAGACCCAGATCTTCATCAGCAGGAACCGGACCACCGTCGCCAGACCGTTCGCGGCGATCAGCCCGGCCACCTCGACCGCCTTCGAGGCGTTCGGCGCGGCCAGGTCGAGCAGCGCCAGCGCCCCGGAGCTCAGCCCCAGGCCGATCAGGAAGGCCACCGCGCCCTGGAGCTGGTGACGCAGCGCGCCCTCACTGCCGGTGATCCCGAAGGTGAACCGGCGGTTGGCCGCGGTGTTGGCGACCGCGCTGACCGCGAGCGCGATGAGGTTGGCCGCCTGGGGGTCGACGAAGCGCCGGGCCACCACGTAGAGGAGCAGGTAGAAGAGGGTGCTCAGGACCCCGATCACTAGGAAGGACGGGACCTGGCGCTTGGCCGTCCCGGTGTCGGAGGGCCGCGGGCCCTGGCCGGCCGGCGGCACCTCGGCCGCTTCGGTCGGCTGGTCGGTGGAAACCATGTGAGCACCCATGCGATCGGTTCGGCGGTTCAGGAAATCTCGTACACGGCCATCCGGCCGTTGTCGAAGACCGGCTTGGCGAGGGTCTTCAGGTCCGGCGACTCCGGCGCCACCTTGCGGTTCACCACCACGTAGCGGACGTGGTGCCGCTCGCTCAGCCGGTCGAGGATAGCGGCCGTCGGCCGGTAGACGGAGTCCTCGTTGAGCTTGAGCAGCTCCTGGTCCCAGAAGGACGCGGACTTCGCCGACATCAGCCGCGGCGAGTAGGCCCAGCCCTCCACCAGCACCGAGCGCTCGGAGTAGGCGCTCAGGTAGAAGGACAGGGAGTTCCAGCAGTTCTCCCCGGGGACGGTGTAGTCGCTCTCCGACCGGCAGTGGCCGTTGGTCACCAGGACGTCGGTCGGGTCGCTGTGCGCGCGGACCCAGCGCGCGGCCTCCACCTGACTGGCCGGGAGCGGCCACGCGCCGTCCCACGGGACCTGCCGGGACTGCTGGACGTCGAGCAGCAGCGAGGGGGCGCCGGCCGCCAGCGCCGCGGTGAGCAGCACCACGGCGCCGCGGCCGCGCAGCGCCGGCAGCGCCCGGCCGGCCGCCCACCAGAGCAGGCCGCAGACCGCCGCGGCCCCGGCCAGCGCCGCCGCCGCGGCCAGCGCCGGCACCAGCGCCGTGTAGGACTCGGTGCCGTCGGCGTCGCCGACCGCCTTGAGCGCGAAGGCCGCCCAGTCGTCCGCGTAGTGGTAGATGCCGAGGGTGAGCAGGAGGACGAAGGCCACCGTGCCGGCGCCGAGCGCGAACTTGCCCGGGGTGGGCAGCGCGGCCCGCTCGAAGACCTCGCAGTAGCCCCAGGCCGAGAGCAGCACGCCGAAGGAGAGGCCGGCGAGGGTGAAGTAGCTGGCGTTGAAGCCGTTGACCACCAGGTAGACGGCCGGGCCGGCGATGGCCCCGCCGAGCAGGAACCACTGGGTCTGCTCCAGGCGGAGCCGGCGGCGCCACAGGAGCGGGATCATGCCGACCATCCGCAGCTGGTGGTTGAGCAGGAACGCGATCAGCGTGGCGGCGACGACCACGCTCTGGGTCACCGCCGTCCGGGTCTGCTGCGGATCGGCCCAGTACTTCTCGATGTTGCCGAAGGGCACCACTTCGAGGCCGTAGCTCTCGAAGCGGAACAGCACCGCGGTGGCGAACACCTGGGCGCCGGCGATGACCGCGCCGAGGCCGACGATGGTCCACGGGACGCGCCGCGTGCCGATCAGCACCATCAGACCGGCGAAGGCCAGCGCGGCCAGCGTCACCGGCAGGGAGCTCGCCTTCGCCGCGCTGGAGGCCACCGCGAACAGCGCGGTGAGGACGAACGCGCCCCGGCCGAGCGCCGGGATCCGGGCGGGCCCGTCCTCCTCGGCGCGCGCCTCGCCGCCGCGCCCGCGCAGGGCGTCACCGACCACCCCGATCAGGGCCATCAGCAGCGGCTGGCTGTACGTCAGCGAGAGGCTCGCCCAGGACATCAGCGGTACCGCCGGAGCCCCGAAGGTCCAGTGGCCGACGTTGTTGGGGTAGATCGCGTTGAACTCGCCGACCGCGAAGATCAGCAGGGCGGCGACCGGGCCGGCCCACGGCCGCCCGGTCAGCCGGTGCGCCACCACGGCGGTGATCACCATGGCCAGGGCGGCGAGCGCCGGGACCATCAGGCGCATCTGGACCACGGTCAGGTCGATGTGCCCGACCAGGTCCGTCATCGCCATGTGGACGAAGGTGAACCAGTGGTAGTGCAGCGGCTCCCCGGCGGCCTGCGGGAAGGTCAGCGGGAAGTTGTGCTTGGCGTTCCCGGCCAGCGACAGCAGATAGGGCAGGTCGATGTACTGCCGGGTGGTCTCGCTGTCCGGCACGACCGGGTTCCGGCTGAGCACCGCCCCGTACATGTAGGCGCTGGTGAACGCGACGGTGCCGGCGACCGACCAGGACCAGCCCGGCGAGGTGCGGCGGTAGCCGCGCGGCCGCCAGTGCCGCCGCAGCCCCGGCACGGCGGCGAACGGGATCACCACCGCCAGCGGCCAGGCCGTGGCCACCGACTGCAGGCCGAGCCCGACCAGGACGGCCCAGGCGGCCAGCTCCAGCACCAGGCCGACCACGGCGCCGAAGGCCAGGTCCTCGACCAGCGTGTGCGGACGGCGCCGCAGCAGGCGGAAGACCAGCGTGCCCGGGAGCATGACGCCCCACAGCACGTAGAAGGTGTACCGCGCGATGTCACTGACCGAGGTGTCGGCGGCCAGCAGCAGGACGACCAGGAAGAGGTAGGCCGCGACCGCGGGCAGGAACGCCACCACCCGGTCGCGCGGGCTCAGCGGGGCACCGCCGGCGTCCGGCGCGGAACTGCCGGTCCGCCCCGCGGGCGGGGTCGGCGTGCCCAGGGCGGGCGCGGTGCTGTCGGTAGTGCCCATCGCTCTTCTTCTCCTGCGGGCTGTGCGTCGGCTTCCTGGCGGTCGGCGGCCGGTCCGTCCCGCGGCGGCCGGCGCCGCGGGACGGACCAGGGGGTCACACCGCGTACTCGGAGACCTTCGCCGCCTTCGCGCGGTCCTCGGCCGAGTCGTACCCGACGAAGTAGGCCGGGCGGGCCTGCGCCGCCGAGTAGATCCGGCCGACGTACTCGCCCAGCAGACCGATGCAGACCAGCTGGACGGCGCCGAGGAAGAGCATGCCGACGAACAGCGAGGACCAGCCGGGCACGGTCTTGCCGAGCGCGTACTCGACCGTGGTGTAGATCCCCAGGCAGAAGCAGAGCACGAAGCTCAGCAGGCCGAGCCAGGTGGCGAGCCGCAGCGGGCTGGCGGAGAAGTTGGTGATGCTGTCGATGGCGAGACGGACCATCTTGGACAGCGGGTAGTGCGTGCTGCCCGCGACCCGCTCCTCGCGGACGTAGACGACCTCGCCGCTGGGGAAGCCCAGCCACGGGACCAGCAGGCGGTAGACCGGCTGGTGCTCGGGCATCGCCTTGAGCGCGTCCACCGCGGCGCGGCTGAGCAGGCGGAAGTCACCGGCCTGGTTCGGCATGTTCTTGCCGACCAGCTTGCGCATCAGCCAGTAGTAGGCGCCGGCCGTACGCCGCTTGAAGAAGGTGTCGGTGCCGCGGTCGCCGCGCACGCCGTAGACGATGTCGAGGTTCTTCTCGCGGGCGAGCGCGAGCATCTCGGGGATCTTCTCCGGCGGGTCCTGCAGGTCGGCGTCGATGGACACCACGTAGTCGCCGTAGGCGCGGTGGATGCCCGCGGTCAGCGCCGCCTGGTGACCGGAGTTGCGCGCGAAGCGGACGATCCGGAACTCCGGCCAGTCCTGGTGGATCTTCTGCATGATCGCCGGGGTGGCGTCGGTGCTGCCGTCGTCGATACCGACGACCTCGTAGTCGATCCCCAGCTCGTCCAGGATCGGGCGCAGGCGCTGGACCGTCAACGGCAGGGCCTCCTGCTCGTTGTAGATCGGCATCACGACCGACAACAGCGGCGCCGGCGGGACGGCCTGCTCTGCCGATACTGCTGCGTTGTACATCAGTTGTCGCCTGTCCCTTATGTCTTTGAGAACGATCGATCGATCCCGGAGTGCGGCCGGGTGGCCCGGACGACCGAGCTGATGGTTGCGAAGGAGGGGTGCGCGGCCTGGGTCCACCCCGTGATGGCGGCCAGGCTAGCAGCAGGATTTTGCGATTGCATGAATGATTCTTGGGACGCCGAATTCACGCGTCCCCCTGCATTGTCAGTGCTTCACCGGAGCGGGTTCGTCGGAGGCCCGGCGCAGGGTCGCCATCGAACGGTCCAACGCGTTCTTCATCATCTTCGACACCGGCCGCTCGACCAACCGGTGGATCAGCCAGGCCGCCACCATCACCGCGAGCAGGGTCGTCCCCAGGGCCGCCCGGACACCGAAGTCCTTGGTGAGCAGCCAGTGGATCAGCGTCCAGCCGATCTCCTGGTGGATCAGGTAGAGCGGGTAGGTCAGCGCACCGGCGACCGTCAGCCACGTCCACTGCACCCAGTCGAACACGCCCAGCGCGGCACCCAGCACCAGGGCGAACGCGGCCGTCACCACACCGGCCATGACGTTCCACGAAAGGGGGTGGCCGAGAACGTTGACGTACACCTCCTGGATGGAGGTCAGGCGGGTCAGCGCGAGGATCCAGGAGAATCCGACGATCCCCCAGAGCAGCAGGTTCTGACCGAAGCGGTACATCAGGAACATGCCGACGCCGGCGATGAAGAACGGCGACTCGTTAGGCATGGCGAGGGTGGTCAGCAGCGGGAGGTCCGCCTGCGGCGCGAGCACCGCGAGGATCGTCCAGATCCCGCAGAACGCCACCACCTTGCGGTAGGTGAGGCCCGTCGCCACGACGATCGCGAAGAGCAGGTAGAACCGCATCTCCACCCAGAGCGTCCAGTAGACGCCGTCGACGTGCCGCATCCCGAGCGGGGTCTGAAGCATGGTCAGGTTGCCGAGGATGGTGCCGGCGTTGAGCCCGTCACCGGCCCCCGAGCGGGCGAACTGCTTGAGGTTCAGCACCACCAGGCTGGTGAGCGCTATGCCCGCCCAGTAGCCGGGGTACAGCCGGACCACCCGGGAGACGAAGAACTCCCCCGGCCGCTTCCCCCAGCAGCTCATGCAGATCACGAAGCCGCTGATGACGAAGAACAGCTCCACCCCGAGCCAGCCGTAGGCCGCCATCCGGTTCACCGTCGGCAGTACGTCCTTCGGAGTGACGCCCTGCCACACCCCGGAGATGCCGACGTAGGCGGTCCAGTGGAAGGAGAGCACGCTCAGGGCCGCGAAGAGACGCATCCCGTCGAGCGCGTACAGCCGGGGGCGCTTGGCGCGACCGTCAGGCGACTGGCCCGCGCGCGCGGCCGAACGGCGCCGGAGAAGCGAGGGCTTCGTGAGAAGGGGGGCAGAGGTCATTCCGGAGCGCTTTCAGCGAGTGGGGCGGAGAGCCTCGGTCAGCCTCGCCCTGGCGACGGCTGCGGGTGGCTCAGTCTATCCGCAGCGCGATCGCCCTACGCACAGGACCCCCGCGCGCTCCGCGCGACACGCCGAAGGGCCCCGCACACCGAGGTGTGCGGGGCCCTTCGGACTTCACCTGTGTGACACAGGCAGGTCCAGAGCCTCGATTACTTGAGGATCTTGGTGACCTGGCCGGCGCCGACGGTGCGGCCACCCTCACGGATGGCGAACTTCAGGCCCTCCTCCATGGCGATCGGCTGGATCAGCACGACCGTCATGGCGGTGTTGTCGCCCGGCATGACCATCTCGGTGCCCTCGGGGAGGGTCACCACGCCGGTCACGTCCGTGGTACGGAAGTAGAACTGCGGGCGGTAGTTGTTGAAGAAGGGGGTGTGACGGCCACCCTCGTCCTTCGACAGGATGTAGGACTGGGCCTCGAACTCGGTGTGCGGGGTGACCGAACCGGGCTTGATGATGACCTGGCCGCGCTCGACATCCTCGCGCTTGATGCCACGGAGGAGCAGACCGACGTTCTCACCGGCCTGGCCCTCGTCGAGCAGCTTGCGGAACATCTCGATACCGGTGACCGTGGTGGTGGTCTTGGTCTCCTTGATGCCGATGATGTCGACAGTCTCGTTGACCTTGAGGATGCCACGCTCGATACGACCGGTGACGACGGTGCCACGACCGGTGATCGTGAAGACGTCCTCGATCGGCATCAGGAACGGCTGGTCCACGGCGCGGGCCGGGGTCGGGATGGCCTCGTCGACCGCGTGCATCAGGCCGAGGAGCTTCTCGCCCCACTCCTTGTCGCCCTCCAGCGCCTTCAGCGCGGAGACGCGGACGACCGGCAGGTCGTCGCCCGGGAACTCGTACTCGGAGAGGAGCTCGCGGACCTCGAGCTCGACGAGCTCCAGGATCTCCTCGTCGTCCACCATGTCGGCCTTGTTCAGGGCGACGACGATGTAGGGGACGCCGACCTGGCGGGCCAGGAGGACGTGCTCCTTGGTCTGCGGCATCGGGCCGTCGGTGGCGGCGACGACGAGGATCGCACCGTCCATCTGGGCCGCACCGGTGATCATGTTCTTGATGTAGTCCGCGTGACCCGGGCAGTCGACGTGGGCGTAGTGACGCGCCTCGGTCTGGTACTCGACGTGCGCGATCGAGATGGTGATACCGCGCTGCCGCTCCTCCGGCGCCTTGTCGATCTGGTCGAACGGCGTGAAGGGGTTGATCTCCGGGTACGCGTCGTGCAGCACCTTGGTGATGGCCGCGGTAAGGGTCGTCTTACCGTGGTCGATGTGACCGATGGTGCCGATGTTGACGTGGGGCTTCGTCCGCTCGAACTTCGCCTTCGCCACTGCAGTCCTCCTGAGGACAGTTCTGTACGCCGTGCTGACGTCAGTTGGTCTTTGATCGGGTTGGGTATGCGGCGCTGGAGTGCGCCCCATGCCGTCCCGCGGGTGGGGGCGGAGGCCCCCGGGGGAATCCGAGTGGGTTCCCCCGGGTTCGCCTCCTAATAGCCTAAGGGTTCGCAATCGTCCCGAATGTCGGGATGTCCTGCGAGCTCGGGCAAGGACTCGGCTCGCGCCGGTCCTTACTCGCCCTTGGCCTTGGCGATGATGTCGTCCGCCACGTTCCGCGGAACCTCGGCGTACGAGTCGAACTGCATCGAGTAGCTTGCGCGACCAGAGGTCTTGCTGCGCAGGTCACCGACGTAGCCGAACATCTCGGAGAGGGGCACCAGCGCCGAAACGACGCGGGCACCGTAACGCTCGTCCATGGACCGGATCTGGCCACGGCGAGAGTTGATGTCGCCGATCACATCGCCCATGTAGTCCTCGGGCGTGGTGACCTCGACGGCCATCATCGGCTCCAGCAGGGTCGGAGAGGCCTTGCGGGCGCCCTCCTTGAATGCCATCGAGCCGGCGATCTTGAACGCGAGCTCGGAGGAGTCGACGTCGTGCGAGGCACCGTCGAGCAGCGTCACGCGGACACCCTGGAGCGGGTAGCCGGCGAGCACGCCGAACTCCATGGCCTCCTGGCAACCGGCGTCGACCGAAGGGATGTACTCCTTCGGCACGCGGCCACCGGTGACCTTGTTGACGAACTCGTAGCCCTCGCCGGACTCGATCGGCTCGATCGCGATCTGGATCTTCGCGAACTGGCCGGAGCCACCGGTCTGCTTCTTGTGCGTGAAGTCGATGCGCTCGACGGCCTTGCGGATCGTCTCGCGGTACGCGACCTGCGGCTTGCCGACGTTGGCCTCGACCTTGAACTCACGCTTCATACGGTCGACCAGCACCTCGAGGTGCAGCTCGCCCATACCCGCGATGATGGTCTGGCCGGTCTCCTCGTCCGTGTTGACCTGGAAGGACGGGTCCTCCTCGGCCAGGCGCTGGATGGCGGTACCGAGCCGCTCCTGGTCGCCCTTGGACTTCGGCTCGATCGCGACGCGGATGACCGGGGCCGGGAAGTCCATGGACTCCAGGATGACCGGGTGCTTCTCGTCGGACAGGGTCTCACCGGTGGTGGTCTGCTTGAGACCCATGACGGCGACGATGTCGCCGGCGCCCACCGACTCGATCTCCTCACGCTTGTTCGCGTGCATGCGGTAGATCTTGCCGATGCGCTCCTTGCGGCCCTTCACCGCGTTGAGGACGGCGGTGCCGGCCTCAAGGCGCCCGGAGTAGATCCGGACGAAGGTGAGCTTGCCCAGGTGCGGGTCGGACATGATCTTGAACGCCAGAGCCGCGAGCGGCTCGTCGTCCGACGCCTTGCGGGAGATCTTGACCGTGTCGTCGCCGGGCTTGGTGCCCTCGATGGACTCGATGTCCAGCGGCGACGGCAGGTAGTTGACGACCGCGTCGAGCAGGGGCTGAACGCCCTTGTTCTTGAAGGCGGTGCCGCAGAAGATCGGCGTGAAGTCCGAGTTCAGCGTGCCCTTGCGGATCGCGGCGATCAGGAGCTCCTCGGGGACGGCCTCGCCCTCCATGGCGAGCTCCATCACCTCGTCGCTGACGGTCGACACGGTGTCCAGCAGCTGCTCGCGGTACTCCTCGGCCTGGTCCACCAGGTCGGCCGGGATGTCGACGATGTCGTACATCTCGCCCTTGGCGGCCTCGGCCGTCCAGACCAGCGCCTTCATGCGGACCAGGTCGACAACGCCCTGGAAGTCCGCCTCGGCACCGATCGGGAGCTGCATCACCAGCGGGGTGGCGCCGAGGCGCTCCACGATGGTGTCGACGCAGAAGAAGAAGTTCGCGCCCGTGCGGTCCAGCTTGTTGATGAAGCAGATGCGCGGGACGCCGTAGCGGTCAGCCTGCCGCCACACGGTCTCGGACTGGGGCTCCACGCCGGCGACACCGTCGAACACCGTGACGGCACCGTCGAGGACGCGCAGCGAACGCTCCACCTCGACGGTGAAGTCGACGTGACCCGGGGTGTCGATGATGTTGATGGTGTTGTCGACGCCGTCGAGCGTCCAGTGACAGGTCGTCGCGGCCGACGTGATCGTGATGCCGCGCTCCTGCTCCTGCTCCATCCAGTCCATGGTGGCAGCGCCATCGTGGACCTCACCGATCTTGTACGAGACACCGGTGTAGAACAGGATCCGCTCGGTGGTGGTGGTCTTGCCCGCGTCGATGTGCGCCATGATCCCGATGTTGCGGACCCTGGCGAGGTCAAGGGAGGTTGCAGCCATGGTGGCTCGTTCTCTCTCTGTCTAGTGACGGGGTTCGGACTACCAGCGGTAGTGCGCGAAGGCCTTGTTGGACTCGGCCATCTTGTGGGTGTCCTCGCGACGCTTCACGGAAGCGCCCAGGCCGTTGCTGGCGTCGAGGATCTCGTTCATCAGGCGCTCGGTCATGGTCTTCTCGCGACGGGCGCGGGAGTAACCGACCATCCAGCGCAGCGCCAGGGTGCTGGCGCGGCCCGGACGGACCTCGACCGGAACCTGGTAGGTCGCGCCACCGACACGGCGGGACTTGACCTCAAGAGCCGGCTTGACGTTCTCCAGCGCGCGCTTCAGCGCCACGACAGGGTCGGAGCCGGTCTTCTCGCGGACGCCCTCGAGGGCGCCGTAGACGATCCGCTCGGCGGTGGAGCGCTTGCCGTGCAGCAGGATCTTGTTGACCAGCTGGGTGACGACCGGGGAGCCGTAAACCGGGTCGATGATGACCGGGCGCTTCGGGGCGGGGCCCTTACGAGGCATTCTTACTTCTCCTTCTTGGCGCCGTAGCGGCTGCGAGCCTGCTTGCGGTTCTTGACACCCTGGGTGTCGAGCGAACCGCGGATGATCTTGTAGCGGACACCAGGAAGGTCCTTCACACGACCACCGCGCACCAGCACGATGGAGTGCTCCTGCAGGTTGTGGCCCTCGCCCGGGATGTAAGCGGTGACCTCGATCCCGCTGGTGAGGCGCACACGGGCGACCTTACGAAGCGCCGAGTTCGGCTTCTTCGGGGTGGTCGTGTACACACGCGTGCAGACCCCGCGGCGCTGGGGCGAGCCCTTCAGCGCGGGAGTCTTGTTCTTCTCGACCTTGTCCTGCCGGCCCTTTCGGACCAGCTGCTGGATCGTAGGCACCGTTTCTCCGTTTTCTGTGTGCCAAGGCTTGGTAAAACTAACCTGCGGTGTCTCCATCGCACACGACCCCGTGGTCGACCCACGCGGTCGGGTGTGTTGGGCTTATTCCGACACGGAATCCCATGAGCTGATGTACAGCGACGGCGCTCAACGCGCGGAGCGCTGGGAGGCGCTCCGGCTCGGCGCGGCGGCCGGTGTGCATGCACGCACAAGGACCCGGGGACACCCCAGGCACAAGGTCAGAGCGTACCTAGCGCATCGGGCTCGGTCAAAACAAATGCAACGCCGCAGGTCGCGGCGGTGGCCGGGCGGCGCCGGGGTGTCGCGCGCACGACTTCCCGGTGACGAACCGCTCTTCTGCCGCTCTACCACACCCCGGCGGGCGCCGCCACCGGGGCGGGCGCCCGCGGGGGGCCGGGCGGGCGAGGGCGATCGGCCGCTCAGGCGCTCAGGCGCTCAGGCGATCAGGCGATCAGGCGATCAGGGCCAGCATCAGCAGGGTGTAGACGGCGCTGGCCAGGTAGCCGAAGACCAGGCCGACCGTGGCCATGGTGTCGCCCTCCTCGTTGCGCTCCCGGATCTGGGCCTTGGCGATGTGCCCGGTGATCACGGCCGGCAGCCCGAGCCCCATCAGGCCGAGCACCATCGACGCCACGGCCGTGCTGTTGGTCGGGCGGGACGGCACCGGCGGGGGCGGCAGCAGGAAGGTCTGCGGCACCGGCTGGCCGACCGCCGTCATCGGCGGCATCGGCGTCACCATCGGACCGGAGGGCAGATCGGCCACCAGCCGGGCCAGCTCGCCGTACGTCTGCGCGGCGCTGGCCGCGTCGAAGCGCTGGCCGTACTCGTCGGCGGAGAGCCGGCCCTCGGCGTACGCGGCCTTCAGCACGTCGACGGTGCGGTCCCGGTCGGTGTGGGCCGCCCGCATCGCCGACTGCGGCATCGGCGCCGGCTGCGCGTAGGACTGGGCGTACGGCTGCGGCTGCGCGTACGGCTTGGCCGGTACCTGGGGCGGCCGTCCTCCGTACCCGGGGCCCTGCTCGCCCCACGGTTGAACGGCCATCCGCCACCTCCGACACCCCGGCGCGCCGTGCGCGCTCACTGGCCTTCATAGTGCAGGACGAACAGGGGGCCTGAGTAGTTGCCACTTTCCGCGACCTGCCTCGGCGGCCCCCGAGGAGTGCCTCACACTCACCCGTTCGGCCCAGCCCAGGCCAAGATCATCAATCCGGACGACAGCCCGCCCCGGGCGATGGCAGGCTGGCCTGGACATTCACCCGTTTCCCAGCAGAGAAGGCCGCCATGCAGGCGTCAGCACCGCCGTCCCCGGTCCCCGCGTCCCCGGTCCCCGCCGCCGTCAGCATCCAGGGGCTCTGGAAGCACTTCGGCAGCCAGGCGGCGGTCGCCGGACTGAGCCTGGAGCTGCCGGCCGGCGCGTTCATCGGCCTGGTCGGCCCGAACGGCGCCGGCAAGACCACCACGCTCTCCATGGTCACCGGCCTGCTCCGGCCCGACCAGGGCACCGTCCTGGTGCACGGCGCCGACGTCTGGGCCGACCCGGTCGCCGCCAAGGCCCGGATCGGCATCCTGCCCGAGGGCCTGCGGATGTTCGAACGGCTCAGCGGCCGCGAACTGCTGCAGTACAACGGCCGGCTGCGCGGCCTGCCCGGGGCCGAGGTGGACCGCCGCGCCGAGGAGCTGCTGGCCGTCCTGGACCTCGCCGGTGACGCCGACAAGCTGGTCGCCGACTACTCCACCGGGATGCGCAAGAAGATCGGCCTGGCCGCCGCGCTGCTGCACAACCCCGACGTGCTCTTCCTGGACGAGCCCTTCGAGGGCGTCGACCCGGTCTCCGCCCAGACCATCCGCGGCGTGCTCAAGCGCTACGCCGCGGCCGGCTCCACCGTCATCTTCTCCAGCCACGTCATGGAACTCGTCGAGCAGCTCTGCGACTGGGTCGCCGTGGTCAACGCCGGCCGGGTGATCGCCCAGGGCCCGCTGGACACCGTGCGCGGCGACCGCAGCCTGCACGAGGCGTTCCTGGACCTGATCGGCGTCCGCGAGGACGACGGCCAGGCCCTCGGCTGGCTCGGGGGCGAGCGGTGAGCTCCACCCGCGCCGAGACCGGGGTCCGCACCGCCCGCGCGACCGTGCCCGACGGGCGCGTGGTCGTCCGCACCCTGGTGTCGCTCAAGCTGCGACTGCTCCGCAACGGCCTGCGGCGCAGCCGCGGACGCGCCGTGCTCTACGTCGTCGGCACGGTGGCCGGCCTGCTGTTCGCCTCGCTGATCGCGTTCCTGCTGGCCCTGCTGAACGGGCACGCCGGCGCCGGCGACGCGGGCGTGATGCTGGTCGGCGCCCTCACCATCAGCTGGGCCGCGCTGCCGCTGTTCCTCTTCGCCAGCGACGAGAGCGCCGACCCGACCCGGCTCACCATGCTGCCGCTGCGCCCCGGCCCGCTGCTGCGCGGCTCGGCGCTGGCCGCGCTGCTCGGGCCCGGCCCGCTGGTCGCCCTGGTGCTGGTCACCGGCGCGGCGCTGTCCGGCGCGGACGGCGCCGCCTCGGCGGCGGCCGCGGTGGTCGGCGTCCCGCTGACGGTGCTCACCCTGGTGACGCTCTCCCGCGCGGTCGCGGCGGGCAACGCCCGGCTGCTCTCCAGCCGGCGCGGCAAGGACTTCGCGATCTTCGGCGGTCTGCTCTTCGCGCTGCTGATCCAGGTCGCCAACGTCGGTTCGCAGAGCGTCTTCGGCAAGCCGGGGAAGGACGGCCTCGACCTCAGCCCGCTGGCACCGATCGCCTCGGTGCTGCGCTGGGTGCCGCCGGTCGGCGCGGCGGACGCCGGACGCACCGCCGGTGAGGGGCGGTACGGGCTGGCGCTGCTCCAGCTGGCCTCCACGGCCGTCGTGCTGGCCCTGCTGCTGCGCTGGTGGCGGGCCAGCCTCCAGCAACTGATGGTCACCGCCGACGCCTCCACCCTGGAGGTGGCGCGCGGCGTGCAGGCCTCGCGCGGCTGGGGCTTCCTGCCCGCCGGCCGGACCGGCGCGGTGATGCAGCGCCACCTGCGCTACGCCTGGCGGGAGCCGCGCGCCAAGGCCGCCGTCTTCACCAGCATCGGGATGACGGTGGTGATCTGCGTGCTCTCGGTGGTCCAGGGCTGGTCGACCGTCTACCTGGTGGCCGCCACCGGGATGTTCCTCGGTCTGCAGATGCTCAACCTGTTCGGCATGGACGGCTCGGCGTTCTGGATGGTCGCCGCGACCCTGCTGACCCCCGCCGACGCCCGCGAGGAGCTGCGCGGGCGGGCGTTCGCGATCCTCTCCTACGCGGTGCCGGTCACCCTGGTGCTGGCGCTGCTGCTGGCCGCCGTCACCGGTGACTGGGCCGGTCTGGCGCCGGCCTTCGGCCTGGCGCTCGGCCTGCTCGGCTGCGGCATCGCGATCGGCGCGGTGCTCAGCGTGCTGGCCCCGTACACCATGCCGTCCGACAACAACCCGATGCGCAACGCCGCCCCCGGCCAGGGCGGGCTGGTGATGCTCAACAGCTTCGGCTCGATGTTCGGCGCCGCGCTGCTCAGCCTGCCGGTCTCCGGCTACCTCGGCTGGGCGCTGCTCTCCGACGGCCCGGCCTGGCCGGTGCTGGCGCTCGGCCCGCTGTACGGCGCGCTGGTCGCCTTCCTCGGCATCCGGCTGGCCGCCGGCCGCCTGCTGGAGCGCGCCCCGGAGATCCTGGCCAAGGCCGTCGAACGCTGACGGCCGCCCCGTCGGGCACCCCGCGAGCGCCCGGTCCCCGTCGTCGGGGCCGGGCGCTCCGGCATCATGGGCGGAGGCCGCCCCGACCGCGGGACCGGCACGACGAGAGCAGGCGACACCGTGGGCAAGCGCAGGCAGCAGGGCGGGACCGGGGCGGACGGGAGCGCCGGACCGCTACTGGAGCAGGCGGTGCGAGCGGTGCTGACCGCACCGGACGAGGGGCTGGACCTCGCCCTGGACACCGGCGCCTCGCTGCTGGCCGCCTCCCCCGCCCAGTGGCCGGCGGTGAGCCGGGCACTGCTCGGGTACGCGGACACGGCGGTCGGGCGCTGCTGGTCGGCGGGCTGGCGGCCGGCCGACCTGGCCAGGGTGGTGCGGCGGGAGCTGAAGCCGGTGCACCTGGCCCTCGCGGTGGACCTCATCGCCGCCGAGAACCGCCGCCACCCGGCGGCCGCCACCGACCGGCGCTGGCAGGAGCAGCTGCGCGAGCTGGAGACCGCGGTGTGGTGGCCGGGCGACGAGGCGTACCTGGGCGCCTTCGCCGACCGCCACCGGCTGGACCGGTTCGCGCTGGCCACCCACGTGCTGGAGCTGTTGCGCAGCTGGGGCCGGCTGCCCCCGATCGCCCCGGTCGGCCCGGCTCCCGGGCCGGGCGGGCAGGCCCCCCGGACGGAGCGGCGGGCCGCGGGCCCGGTACCGGGCGAGCCGCGGATGCTGTCCCGGATCCGGGCGTTGCTGGCGAAGGCTGAGTCCACCGAGTACCCGGAGGAGGCCGAGGCGCTGACCGCCAAGGCCCAGCAGCTGATGGCCCAGCACAGCATCGACGACGCGCTGCTGGCGGTCGGCGGCGAGGACCGCGACGCCCCGGCGGCGCTGCGGATCGGCGTGGACAACCCCTACGAGGTCCCGAAGACGATGCTGCTGGACGCGGTGGCGGCGGCGAACCGGTGCCGGGTGGTCTGGGCGAAGGAGTTCGGCTTCTGCACCATCATCGGCTTCGACGGCGACCTGGACGGCGTCGAGCTGCTCTACACCTCGCTGCTGGTGCAGGCGACGCACGCGATGAACAAGGCCGGTTCGCGCCAGCACCTGGACGGCGCCTCGCGCACCAAGGCGTTCCGGCACTCCTTCCTGGTCGCGTACGCGGCGCGGATCCGTGAGCGGCTGACCGCCGCGACCGAGCAGGCCACCAGCGACGCGGCGGCCGGGCGGCACCTGCGCGAGGACGGCACCGAGGAGCAGCTGGTGCCGGACGAGCGGCTGCTGCCGGCGCTGGCGGCCCGGACCGAGGCGGTCGACCAGCAGGTCGGGCGGATGTTCCCGAAGCTGGTCTCGCAGCGGGTCCGGGTGAGCGACGGCGAGGGCTGGGTGGCGGGCCGGGCGGCGGCCGACCGGGCCGCCCTGCACGGCCGGGCCGGGGAGATCCGGCGGTAGCGGTCGGGCCTGATAGAACGGACGTCGGCAGGGCCGGTCCGGCCGGTCCGGCCTCGGCCCGACCGGCCGGGCGGGCCCCGGGAGCGAGGGGGAGCGACGGTGGCGGTGACGGAGTCGGGGTATGCCGACCGGGTACGCGGGGCGCTGCTCGGCGGGGGCGTCGGCGACGCCCTGGGCTGGCCGGTGGAGTTCCGGCAGCTGCAGCAGATCCGGGAGCAGTACGGCCGGGCCGGGGTGACCGGGCTGCCCGGTGGCGGCCGGATCGCCGAGGTCACCGACGACACCCAGATGACGCTGTTCACCGCCGAGGGGCTGATCCGCGGCTTCGTCCGGGGCTGGTCGGGCGGCGGCGGATCGGTGCCGGAGGCCGTCCACGGCGCCTACCGGCGCTGGCTGCTGACGCAGCAGCAGGGCGCCCCGGACCAGGGCCCGCTCCCCCGCCCGTACGACGGCTGGCTGCTGCGGCAGCCGTTCCTGTACGCGCGGCGGGCGCCGGGCAACGCCTGTCTGAGCGGGGTGTCGTACCACCCGGAGTTCCGGGCACCGGCGCCGTTCGGGCAGCCGGGGCCGATCAACGCGCACTCCAAGGGGTGCGGCACGGTGATGCGCTCGGCGCCGTTCGGGCTGGCCCGGCTGGGCGTCGAGCAGTCCTTCGGGCTGGCCGCGCAGTGCGCGCAGCTCACCCACGGGCACCCGACCGGCTACCTGGCGGCGGGCGCGTTCGCGTCGCTGGTCGAGCGGCTGGTGGACGGGGTCGAGCCGTGGACGGCGGTCGGGCAGGTCGTCGAGCAGACCCGGGACTGGCCGGGCTCCAAGGAGACCGTCCTGGCGCTGCACCGGGCGGTGCGGGTGGCCGAGGAGGCCGAGCCCTCGGCGGAGGCGGTGGAGCGGGTCGGGCTCGGCTGGATCGCCGAGGAGTGCCTGGCGATCGCGGTGTACTGCCTGCTGGCGGCCGCGTCCGGGCCGGACCCGGCCCGGACGGCGCTGCTGCTGTCGGTGAACCACTCCGGGGACAGCGACTCCACCGGCGCGGTCTGCGGCAACCTGGTGGGCGCGGCGTACGGCGCGGCGGCCCTGCCGACGGCCTGGACCGAGGCGGTCGAGGGCACGGAGACGCTGCTGCGGGTGGCGGACGACCTGCTGGTGCTGTTCGGCAGCCGCGAGCCGACCCACCCGGCCCTGGACGGGCGCTACCCGGCCTGGTGACCGGGCGGGCCGCCGGGGCGGGCCGCCGGGGCGGGCCGCCGCACGGCCCCGGCGGCGCCGGTCACCCGGCCTGCGGGTCGGTGACCTGGCCGAGGAAGAGCGGGCGGCCGGTCGTGGTGTCCCTGATCAGGAACAGGAACGGCCGGTCGATGTGCAGTTCCTCGGCCCTCTTGGGGGCCGCCCCGGCCGCCGCCTCGATCCCGACGCCGCTCCCGGCGGCGGCCACCGTGCCGTCCTCGTCCACCTGCACGGTGGCCTTCTGCACCACCGTGCCGACCTTCAGCCGCTCGTCCGTCCCAGGTCCGGGGATGCCGCCGAGGTCCGCGGCGTCGAAGGCCGCGGCGACCCCGAGCGCCCGCAGGGTCGGCGTCAGCTCGTTGGCGGTCTCGAAGTGGAAGCGCGGCAGGGTGAGGTCGACCGAGCGCTCGGTGAGCGAGTCGAGGATCATCGTGAGCTGGGCCTGGTCCAGGCCCTTGCGGAAGGCCTCGAACCCGCCCTGGGCGGGCACCAGCAGGTCCATCGCCATCCCGCCGTCCGCGTAGGGCAGTTCGACGGCCTGCCAGGGCTGGCCGAGGATCCCGCCGGAGCCGTCGGCGTAGCGCAGGGTGCCGGTCCGGGCCATCGTGGCGACGGACGGGGTCGAGCCGTCCGGCCGGTGGAACGGCCGGTCGGAGGTCTGCGAGGCCTTGAACGGGGTGGCCCACCTCGCCTTCAGGTAGAGCGCGTCGGTGAGCGCCAGGCGGGTGTCCTGGTTGATCGTCCGCTCGGCGAAGAGGTCCTTGATCCGGCCCTCGGTCGCCTTCTCCACCGTCGCGTTGACGGTCCTGCGGGCGCTCTCCGGGTCCTTGCGGAAGTCGGCGGTGTGCACGCCGGTGCCGAAGGCGGCGGCGAGGGTGGCCAGGTAGCCCTGGTCGAGCGGGAAGCCCTGCTGGACCCAGAGGTCGTCCGCCTGGCGCAGGGTCAGGCCGTCGGTGGGCGGGCCGGTCCGGTTCAGGGCGCCGGTGGCGAGGGCGTACTGCTGCGGGGTGAGCCCGGTGTGCAGGGCCTTGGCGAGCTCGTCCGCGGTGGCGCCGCGGGCACCGGGCAGCACCATGGCGAGCACGGTGGCCAGGCCGGACGGCGAGAGCACGAGGTTGCGGCCGGCCCCGTCGGGCGTGGCGGTGAGGGTGCGCAGCAGGTCCAGGCCGAAGGCGTTGGTGGCGGCGGCGGTCGCCGCGACGTGGGCCGGGTCGGCCGGCGGGGCGGAGGTGGGTGCGGGGGCCCGGACGACCTGGTCCGCGACGCCGGTGCTGCCGCAGCCGGTGAGCAGCGGTGCGGCGAGCGCGGCGACGAGGACCGGGGCGAGGAGCGGGGCCGCCGGGCGGCGGCGGGTGCGACTGCGGGTGCTGCGCGTGCGACTCGTCATGGCGGTTCGACGCGGCGCCCGCCGGACCGGTTCCCCCGCCCGACCGGCGCCCTCGCCCCCGGGGCCGGGGTCAGTCCCAGAGCGCGCCGAGCGCGAGCAGCTCGTCCCGGTGCTCGATCCGCTCGACCCAGTCCGCCGGCCAGGCCGACGCGCCCAGGTGCGCGCCGGCGAAGGCGCCGGTCAGGCAGGCGAGGGAGTCGGAGTCGCCGGAGGAGTAGGCGGCTCGGCGCACGGCGGCCACCGGGTCGTCGGGCAGCAGCAGGAAGCAGAGCAGGCCGGTGGCGAGCGCCTCCTCGGCGATCCAGCCCTCGCCGGTGGCCAGGCACGGGTCCGCCTCGACGTCGGGCTCGGCGAGCGCCGCGTCCAGCCGGTCGAGGACGCCGAGGCACTCGTCCCAGCCGCGGGCGGCGAAGTGCTCGGGGGAGGGGTCCTGGGCGTGCGCCGCGAGGTCGCCGAGCCAGCACTCGTCGTACCGGGTGCGGGCGGCCCGCGCGTACGCGCGCAGCTCGGCGGTCAGGGCGGCCGGCGCCAGGCCGTCGGCGAGCCTGCGGACCGCGTAGGCGGTGAGGTCACTGGCCGCGAGCGCGGTCGGGTGGCCGTGGGTCAGCGCGGACTGCAGCTGGGCGGCGCCGGAGAGCTGGCGCGGCGTCAGCTCCCTGACCAGGCCGATCGGCGCGACCCGCATGTTGGCGCCGCAGCCCTTGGAGCCGAGGTCGCTCGCCTCCTGCCAGCGGCGGCCGTCGCTGAGCCGCTGGCAGGAGCGCAGGCAGGTCATCCCCGGCGCGCGGTTGTTCTCGGGCGAGCGCCACCAGTCGACGAACTCCTCGCGCAGCGGCCGCTCCAGCCGCGGTGGGCCGAGCGGGCCGCCCTCCAGGGCGGTGCGCAGGGCGCGTCCCAGGGCGAGCGTCATCTGGGTGTCGTCGGTGACCAGGGCCTTCTTCGGCAGCGGCAGTCGGCGCCAGTCGGGGTCGTGGGCGGCGATCAGCTCGATCGTGCGGAATTCGGTCATCCGCCCCAGGGCGTCGCCGAGCGCCAGGCCCAGCAGTGTTCCGGTCGCCTTGTCCACGGCTCCCCCTCAGATCTCGACCAGCAGTTCCTCCAGCCCCCGGATCACGTAGCCCGGGCGCCACCGCGGCTCGCGGACCAGCCGCAGGCCGGGCGCCCGGCGCAGCAGTGCGCCGTAGGACTCGGTGAGCTCCAGTCTGGCGAGCGGGGCGCCGAGACAGAAGTGGATTCCGGCGCCGAAGGTGACGTGCGGGTTGTCGGCACGGCCGAGGTCGAGCCGGTCCGGGTCGGCGAACCGGGCCGGGTCCCGGTTCGCGGAGCCGAAGAGCAGCGCGACCTCGGAGCCGCGCGGGACGGTGACGCCGCGGACCTCGATGTCCTCCAGCACCCAGCGTTCGAACATCTGGAGCGGGGTGTCCCAGCGCATCAGTTCCTCGACCGCGGTGGGGAGCAGCTCGTCCACCGAGCCGCGCAGCCGGGCGAGTTCACCGGGGTTGCGGAACAGCGCCCACCAGCCGTTGCCGGTGGTGTTGACGGTCGCCTCGTGGCCGGCGTTCAGCAGCAGCACGCAGGTGGAGACCATCTCCTGCTCGCTGAGCGCGTCGGCGCCCTCCTGGGCCTGGATCAGCGCGCTGATCAGGTCGCCGCCGGGCTCGGTCCGGCGCTCGCGGATCAGGGCGCGCAGGTAGTCCGAGAACTCGGTGCTCGCGGTGACGGCCCGGCGGGCGGCCTCCTCGGTCGGGTTGAGTTCGAACATGCCGGTGATGTCGGCGGACCACGGCCGCAGCAGGTGCCGGTCGCCCTCCGGTACGCCCAGCATCTCGGCGATCACCGCGACCGGCAGCGGCTCGGCGACGGCGGCGACCAGGTCGCCGCCGCCGGCCGCGAGCAGCCCGTCCACGAGCTCCGCGGCGAGCCGCCGGACGGTCGGGCGCAGCCCCTCGACCATGCGCGGGGTGAAGGCCTTGGAGACCAGCCGCCGGATCCGGGTGTGGTCCGGCGCCTCCAGGTCGAGCAGCCCGTGGTCGTTGAGGGTGTGGAACGGCTCGTGCGCCGGGTCGGGCGCGGGCCGGCCGAACTCCTCGTGGGTGAAGCGGTGGGTGTACGTCCGCCCCAGCCGCCGGTCCCGCAGCAGCGCGCTGACGTCCTCGTGGCGGGACACCAGCCACTGGCCGGTCGGCTCGTAGTACGTCACCGGGGCGTGCTCGCGCAGCTCGCTGTACGCGTCGTAGGGGTGGGCCACGAACGCCGCCGACCAGGGGTCGAACTTCGCCGTCGTCGTCATCGGTCGATCACTCCTGGCCGTGAGGGGGAGCCGGGGTGATCATCGTACGCAGGCGGCCGGTCCGGTCCACTAGGCCTGCTCGGCCACCAGCCGGCGGACCAGGGCCGGGAGCGCGGTGGAGATCGGGTCCCGGATCACCTCGTCCGCCGCCTCGTCGAACGGCGTGGGCTCGCCGTTGACGACGACCAGCCGGGCACCGGACTCCAGCGCGATCTGCGGGAGGGCGGCCACCGGGTACACCTGGAGGCTGGTCCCGACGGCGACGAACAGGTCGCAGGCCCGGGCCACCGCGTCGGCCCGCTGGAGCACCACCGGGTCCAGGGCCTCGCCGAACATCACCGTGCGGGGCTTGAGCACCCCGCCGCACGCCCGGCAGGCCGGGTCCGGCTCACCGGCGGCGACGCGTTCCAGCGCCTCGGCCGTCGGGCCGACGACGTGGCAGCGCACGCACTCCACCTCCCGTGCGGTGCCGTGCAGTTCGAGCACCTTGCGGGCGGGCAGCCCGGCCCGCTGGTGCAGGCCGTCCACGTTCTGGGTGAGCACCCGCACCGGCAGGCCGCTGCGCTCCAGCTCGACCAGCGCGAGGTGGCCGGCGTTCGGCTCGGCGGCCAGCGCGCCGGTGTCCCGGCGCAGCAGCCAGGCCCGGCGGCGGACGTCCGGATCGGCCAGGTAGGGGCCGATGGTGACGAGTTCCTGGGCCCGCGGATCGCGCTGCCAGAGGCCGTTCGGGCCGCGGTAGTCGGGGATGCCGGAGTCGGTGGAGACGCCGGCGCCGGTGAGAACGGCGATCAGCGGTCGCTTGGCGGTCATGCCCGGGACGTTACGGGCCCGCCGCCGCGCGCCGCCACCGGAATTCCCCGGGCACGACGGGCCGGCCGCCCCACCCCCGTGCGAACGGCCCGCCCGCTCAGGCCGCGACCGGGCGACGCACCCCGCCGAACCCCGCCAGCGGTGCCAGCGCCGCCAGGTAGAGCGCGGCGGCCGGCGGGATCAGCGCCAGGTCGGCGGCCGTCATCGCCGTCCCGACCAGCACCAGCACCGGGCTCCACCACCGCAGCGCCCGGGTCGCCCCGGCCGAGGCGGCGACCAGCAGCGCCAGCAGGCCGACGTAGAACAGCAGCGGACCGACCGAGTAGAAGGCCGGCAGCACGCCCGGCCGGCTCTGGATGCCGTCGAACAGCCGGTGCTGGTCGGCCTTGTCCACGGCGACCGCCCCCACGTACAGGTCGATCCCGATCTGGACCACCGAGGCCGCCAGTCCCGCGAAGGCCACCGCCGTGGCCGCGTTCGCGGCGATCCGGCCGGCCGGACGGCGCGGCGCGAGCAGCCCGCGCAGCGCGGCGAGCAGCGGACCGAACAGCAGCAGCCCCGCCAGCATCAGGGCGTGGCCCACCGTCCAGCCGGGGCCGGGCTCCCGTGAGCCCTCCAGCAGCCGGACACCGCCGTACAGGGCCATCAGGACGGGGGCGCCGACGGCGGCGACCGGGGTGAGGCGGTCGAGCCTGGTGACGGTCATGGGAGTTCTCCGCTCCGCGAGTGCGTTTCCGACACTCCGGATGCTGTCCGCCGGGCCCCTCGTCGCGGATCACCCGCCCCGGCGATCCCGCCGGCTCCCCCGCGCGGGGGACTCCCCCGGGCCGGGCCGCGGTCAGCCCTCCCCCGCGACGACCGCCCCCGCCTCGTACGCGAACACCACCGCGTGCACCCGGTCCCGCAGCCCCAGCTTGCCCAGCACATTGCTGACGTGCGTCTTCACGGTGTGCTCGCTGACCACCAGCTCGGCGGCGATCTCCGCGTTGGAGAGCCCCCGGGCCAGCAGCCGCAGCGTCTCCCGCTCCCGCAGGGTCAGCTGCTCCAGCAGCCGGGACGGCGCCCGGACGCCCTGCGCGGGCGGCCTGGCCCCGCCCGGCCGGCGGGCGGCGAACTCGCCGATCAGCCGGCGGGTCACCGACGGCGCCAGCAGCGCCTCGCCCGAGGCCACCATCCGCACACCGTGCGCCAGGTCGTCCCGGCGGACGTCCTTGAGCAGGAACCCGCTCGCCCCGGCGTAGAGCGCGTCGAAGACGTAGTCGTCGATGTCGAAGGTGGTCAGCATGATCACCTTGGTCTCCGGGTGGTCCGCGCAGACCCGGCGGGCCGCCTCCAGGCCGTCCATCACCGGCATCCGGACGTCCAGCAGCAGGACGTCCGGGCCGTGCTCGCGCACCGCCTCGACCGCCTCGGCGCCGTCGCGCGCCTCCGCGACCACCTCGATGTCCGGCTGTGCGTCCAGGATCATCCCGAACCCGGCCCGCACCAGCTCCTGGTCGTCCGCGACGACCACCCGGATCGGCTTCACCGGCCCACCCCCTCCCTCGACGCGCCCTCGCCCAGCGGCAGCCTGGCACTCACCAGGAAGCCGTTCCCCTCCGGTCCCGGCCCGGCCTCGGCCCGCCCGCCGCAGGCCGCGGCCCGCTCCCGGATGCCGACCAGCCCGCGACCGCCGGACCAGTCCGCCGCGCGGTCCGCCGGCCGGCGCACCCCGCGCCCGTTGTCGGACACCACGACCTCCAGCACCCCGCCCGAGCGGACCACCCGCACGGCCGCCCGGTCCGCCCCGGCGTGCTTGACCGTGTTGGTCAGCGCCTCCTGCACGATCCGGTAGGCGGCCGCCTCCACGTCCGCGGGCAGCGGGCCCGGCGTGCCCTCCGGGTCCAGCTCCAGCTCCACCCGCAGTCCCGCCCCGCGGACGCGCTCGACCAGGCCCGCGAGCTCGGCCAGCCGCGGCTGCGGCGCCAGCTCCGGAGCCGCGCCGTCCTCCTTCAGCACCCCGAGCACCCGCCGCAGCTGCACCATGGCGTCCCGGCCGGAGTCGGCGATGGTGTCGAAGGTCCTGATCGCCCGCTCCGGGTCCTTGTGCACCACCAGCGGGCCGGCCTCGGCCTGGATCACCATCAGCGACACGGCGTGCGCCAGGATGTCGTGCATCTCCCGGGCGATCCGGCCGCGCTCCTGCGCCACCGCGCGCGCCGCGTCGCTGGCCGCCCGCCGGCCGGCCTCCCGGGCCCGCTCCGCCTCCACCTGCGCCAGCCGGCGCAGTTCGCGCACCAGCGAGCCGAAGACGAAGGCACCGACCGAGGTCAGCAGCGAGAACAGCATGCCGTTGAGCGAGTGGGTCCCCACCACGTTGGCCGCCACCACCACGGCCAGCACCGCCCAGCGCTGCCGGTCCGGCGCGCGCTCGGCCACCGTGTACACGGTGATCACCGCGTACAGCGGCAGCTGCGGCATCACCGGGTGCGCCACCACCGAGAGCACCGCCGACACCCCGCCGCTGACGGCCATCACGGCGAGCGGGGCCCGCCGCCGCCAGGGCAGCGGAAGCGCGGTGCCGAGCGCCAGCAGATAGACCCACCAGGGGCGGGTGACGTCGTCGTGGTACACCGCCCAGAACGAGACCCCGGCCGATCCGACGGCCAGCAGGGTGTCCAGCACGTAGGGACTCACCCCGGCGAACCGCGCCCGCCAGGCCCGCCCCGGCGCGAACCGGTCCTCGTCCACGTACCCCCCGTACCCGGGGACCCCGCCCCCGCGGAGAAGATCATGCCCTACCGGCAGCACCGTGGGCACCGGCCCGTCAGGCACCGCCGACCGTCACGCCGCCGGTCTCGGCCCGCGCCGTGATGCTGCGCGCCGCCCCCGCCGCGCGGGGCACCTCCACCGAGACGTCGCCCGTCCCGGCGCTCGCGTCCACCGCGTACGCCTGCCCCGCCGGCACCCGGACCCGGACCCCGCCCGTCCGCGCCCGGGCCTCCACGGTGGTCGGGATCCCCGCGAAGGAGGCCTCGATCCCGCCCGTCCCGGTGCTCAGCCGCACCACCGGCGAGGTCAGCCCGCTCGCCTCCACACCACCGGTGCCGGCCTTCACCTCCACCTCGGCGGCCAGCCCGGTCAGCCGCACCCCGCCGGTCTCCGTGCCGACCCGCACCCGGGTGCCGGCCGGCACGTCCACCTCGTAGCCGACCCCGCAGTCGTCGCAGTCGTAGCGCAGCGTCAGGGTGCCGTCCCGGACCTCGTGGCTGCTCGTCGGCGCCGCGCCCCGGTAGTTCTGGTGCTCGGTGACCCGCACCGCCTCCCCGCCGCCGCGGATCGTGACCCCGCCGGTGCGCCCCTCGACCACCAGCTCCCGCACCGGCCCGTCCACGCCGTAGCCGACGTCCCGTCGCCGCTCGTCGCCCGGCAGACAGCCCGACACCCCGGCCAGCACCGCCCCGGTGACCGCCATCGCACCCAGCACCCGCTTCATCGCCGGCTCCCCTCCACGTCCGTCGTTCCGACGCCGCCCAGCCTCCCCCGCCGCCCCCGGCCGGCGCCTCGCCCTCCCGAGCGGTTCCCCCGGCTCCCCCGCGCGAGGGAGGCGGGCGACCCGGGAACGCCGAAGGGCCCGGAGGCTGAATGCCTCCGGGCCCTTCACTGTGTAGCGGGGACAGGATTTGAACCTGCGACCTCTGGGTTATGAGCCCAGCGAGCTACCGAGCTGCTCCACCCCGCGTCGGTAAACACGACTCTACGCGACTTCGTCCGGGGAACCTAATCGGTTTGATATTCGCCCCCGCCACCGGCCCCGCGCGGAGCCGGTGCGAAGCCCCCCGCCGAGTCCTCGCCGGCCCGCGCCCGGCCCGCGGAGCGGCCCCCGGAAGGCCCCGGGAACGCCGCCGGGCGGCCACCCCCGTGAGGGGTGACCGCCCGGCGGTTCAGGGACCGTCGACTCAGCCGGTGTAGGGGCCGTAGTCGTAGTCGTCCAGCGGGACCGCCTGGCCGGAGCCGGCGCCGAAGGGCGACAGGTCGTAGTCGTCGTAGCCGACGGCCGAGTACATCGCGGCCTTGGCCTCCTCGGTCGGCTCGACCCGGATGTTGCGGTAGCGGGGCAGACCCGTACCGGCCGGGATGAGCTTACCGAGGATGACGTTCTCCTTGAGGCCCAGCAGCGGGTCCGACTTGGCGTGGATCGCCGCGTCGGTGAGGACCCGGGTCGTCTCCTGGAAGGAGGCGGCCGACAGCCAGGACTCGGTGGCCAGCGAGGCCTTGGTGATACCCATCAGCTGCGGACGGCCGGAGGCGGGGTGACCGCCCTCGGAGACCACACGACGGTTCTCGGTCTCGAAGCGGCCGCGCTCGACGAGCTCGCCCGGGAGCAGCTCGGCGTCGCCCGACTCGATGATCGTCACGCGGCGCAGCATCTGCCGGATGATGATCTCGATGTGCTTGTCGTGGATCGACACGCCCTGCGAGTTGTAGACCTTCTGGACCTCGGCGACCAGGTGGATCTGGACGGCACGCTGGCCCATGATCCGCAGCACGTCGTGCGGGTTGGTGGCACCCATGGTCAGCTTCTGGCCGACCTCGACCGCCTCGCCCTCGCTGACGAGCAGCTTCACACGCTTCGAGACCGGGTAGGCGATCTCGTCGGTGCCGTCGTCCGGCGTGACGACCAGCTTGCGGGTCTTCTCGGTGTCCTCGATGCGGACCCGGCCCTGCGCCTCCGAGATCGGGGCCACACCCTTGGGGGTACGGGCCTCGAAGAGCTCGACGACACGGGGCAGACCCTGCGTGATGTCGTCACCGGCCACACCACCGGTGTGGAAGGTACGCATGGTCAGCTGGGTACCGGGCTCACCGATGGACTGGGCGGCGATGATGCCGACCGCCTCACCGATGTCGACCAGCTTGCCGGTGGCCAGCGAGCGGCCGTAGCAGAAGGCACAGGTGCCGACGGCCGACTCACAGGTCAGGATCGAGCGGGTCTTGACCTCGCTGATGCCGTGGCGGATCAGCTCGTCGATCAGCACGTCACCGAGGTCGGTGTTGGCGGTGGCGAGGAGCTTGCCGTCCACCGTGATGTCCTCGGCCAGCATGCGGGCGTAGACGCTGGTCTCGACGTCGTCCGTCTTGCGCAGGACGCCGTTCTCGACCGTGCCGATCGCCAGCTTGAGGCCGCGCTCGGTGCCGCAGTCCTCCTCGCGGATGATGACGTCCTGGGAGACGTCGACCAGACGACGGGTGAGGTAGCCGGAGTCGGCGGTACGCAGCGCGGTGTCGGCCAGACCCTTACGGGCACCGTGGGTCGAGATGAAGTACTCGAGAACGGTGAGGCCCTCACGGAACGACGCCTTGATGGGACGCGGGATCGTCTCGTTCTTGGCGTTGGACACCAGACCACGCATACCGGCGATCTGACGCATCTGCATCATGTTTCCACGAGCACCCGAGTCGACCATCATGAAGATGGGGTTCGTCTTCGGGAAGTTCGCGTTCATGGCCTCGGCGACCTCGTTGGTCGCCTGGGTCCAGATGCCGATGAGCTCCTGCTTGCGCTCGTCGTTGGTGATCAGGCCGCGCTCGTACTGACGCTGGACCTTCTCCGCCTTCGCCTCGTAGCCCTCGAGGATCTGGGGCTTGCTCGGCGGGACGACGACGTCGGAGATCGAGACCGTGACACCCGAGCGGGTGGCCCAGTGGAAGCCGGCCGCCTTCAGGTTGTCCAGGGTCGCCGCGACGACGACCTTGGGGTAGCGCTCCGCCAGGTCGTTGACGATCGCGGAGAGCTGCTTCTTGCCCACCTCGTAGTCGACGAACGGGTAGTCCTCGGGCAGCAGCTCGTTGAAGAGCGCGCGGCCCAGGGTGGTCTTCAGGCGGAAGGACTCGCCCTCGAACCAGTTCGACTGACCGTCCTCGTCGACCGGCGGGGTCCAGCCACGGGGCGGGACGGTGCCGATCGGCAGGCGGATGTCGATGACGGCCTGGACGTCCAGCTCCTTGGCGTCGAAGGCCATGACGGCCTCGGCGGTCGAGGAGAAGGAGCGGCCGGCGCCCTTGACGTTGTCGCGGTCCGAGGTCAGGAAGAACAGACCCAGCACCATGTCCTGGGTCGGCATGGTGACGGGGCGACCGTCGGCCGGCTTCAGGATGTTGTTCGAGGACAGCATCAGGATGCGGGCCTCGGCCTGCGCCTCCGCGGAGAGCGGCAGGTGGACGGCCATCTGGTCACCGTCGAAGTCCGCGTTGAACGCGGTGCAGACGAGCGGGTGGATCTGGATGGCCTTGCCCTCGACCAGCTGGGGCTCGAAGGCCTGGATGCCGAGGCGGTGCAGGGTGGGTGCGCGGTTCAGCAGCACCGGGTGCTCGGCGATGACCTCTTCGAGCACGTCCCACACGACCGGGCGGGCACGCTCGACCATGCGCTTGGCCGACTTGATGTTCTGCGCGTGGTTCAGGTCCACCAGGCGCTTCATCACGAACGGCTTGAAGAGCTCCAGCGCCATGGCCTTGGGCAGACCGCACTGGTGCAGCTTGAGCTGCGGGCCGACGACGATGACCGAACGGGCCGAGTAGTCGACTCGCTTGCCGAGCAGGTTCTGACGGAAACGACCCTGCTTGCCCTTCAGCATGTCGCTGAGGGACTTCAGCGGGCGGTTGCCGGGGCCCGTGACCGGGCGACCACGACGGCCGTTGTCGAACAGCGCGTCGACGGCCTCCTGGAGCATGCGCTTCTCGTTGTTCACGATGATCTCGGGGGCACCGAGGTCGAGAAGGCGCTTCAGGCGGTTGTTGCGGTTGATCACGCGGCGGTACAGGTCGTTCAGGTCGGAGGTCGCGAAGCGGCCACCGTCCAGCTGCACCATCGGACGCAGGTCCGGCGGGATGACCGGGACGCAGTCCAGCACCATGCCGTTGGGCTTGTTGGTGGTCTGCAGGAACGCGGAGACGACCTTGAGGCGCTTCAGCGCACGGGTCTTCTTCTGGCCCTTGCCGGTGCGGATGATCTCGCGCAGGCGCTCGGACTCCTCCGCCAGGTCGAAGGTCTCGAGGCGGTCCTTGAGGGCCGCCGCGCCCATCGAGCCGGAGAAGTAGGTGCCGAAGCGGTCGCGCAGCTCGCGGTAGAGCAGCTCGTCGCCCTCCAGGTCCTGGACCTTGAGGTTCTTGAAGCGGGCCCACACCTCGTCGAGGCGGTCGAGCTCGCGCTGCGCGCGGTCGCGCAGCTGCTTCATCTCGCGCTCGGCACCCTCGCGCACCTTGCGGCGCACGTCGGCCTTGGCGCCCTCGGCCTCCAGCTCGGCCAGGTCGGTCTCGGCCTTCTTGGCGCGGGCTTCGAGGTCGGAGTCGCGGCGGTTCTCGATCTGCTGGCGCTCGACCGAGACGTGCGCCTCCAGGGACGGGAGGTCGCGCTGGCGACGCTCGTCGTCCACCCAGGTGATCATGTAGGCGGCGAAGTAGATGACCTTCTCGAGGTCCTTCGGCGCCAGGTCGAGCAGGTAGCCCAGGCGGGACGGGACACCCTTGAAGTACCAGATGTGGGTGACCGGGGCGGCCAGCTCGATGTGGCCCATCCGCTCACGGCGCACCTTGGCGCGGGTCACCTCGACGCCGCAGCGCTCACAGATGATGCCCTTGAAGCGGACGCGCTTGTACTTACCGCAGTAGCACTCCCAGTCCCGGGTCGGACCGAAGATCTTCTCGCAGAAGAGTCCGTCCTTTTCGGGCTTCAGGGTGCGGTAGTTGATGGTCTCCGGCTTCTTGACCTCGCCGTGCGACCACTGGCGGATGTCGTCGGCGGTGGCCAGGCCGATGCGGAGCTCGTCGAAGAAGTTGACGTCAAGCACTGGTCGTCAAGCCCTCTTTCGTAAGTCGAGAGTCGTTCATGTGGTCTGAGGGGGGCCTGGGGGCGGGCCGGCTCCCAGTGGTGAAGAGCCGGCCCTGCCTCCGTCAGACCTCTTCGACGCTGCTCGGCTCGCGCCGGGACAGGTCGATGCCGAGCTCCTCGGCGGCGCGGAACACGTCCTCGTCGGAGTCCCGCATCTCGATGGACTGGCCGTCCGAGGACAGCACCTCCACGTTGAGGCAGAGCGACTGCATTTCCTTGATGAGCACCTTGAAGGACTCGGGAATGCCGGGCTCGGGGATGTTCTCGCCCTTGACGATGGCCTCGTAGACCTTCACACGGCCGAGAACGTCGTCGGACTTGATGGTGAGGAGTTCCTGCAGCGCGTAGGCGGCGCCGTACGCCTCAAGGGCCCACACCTCCATCTCACCGAAGCGCTGACCACCGAACTGCGCCTTACCACCCAGCGGCTGCTGGGTGATCATCGAGTACGGGCCGGTCGAACGGGCGTGCAGCTTGTCGTCGACCAGGTGGTGCAGCTTGAGGATGTACATGTAGCCGACCGAGACCGGCATCGGGAACGGCTCGCCGGAGCGGCCGTCGAACAGCCGGGCCTTACCGGTGGAGTTCACCAGGCGCTCACCGTCACGGGTGAGGGTGGTGTTGTCCAGCAGGCCGGTGATCTCGTCCTCGCGGGCGCCGTCGAAGACCGGGGTGGCGAGGTTGGTGCCGCCCTGGACGGTGTCGGCGCCGATCGCCTGGAGGCGCTGGGCCCACTCGTCGGCGAGGCCGGAGACGTCCCAGCCCTGCTTGGCGAGCCACCCGAGGTGGATCTCCAGGACCTGTCCCGGGTTCATTCGGGACGGGACACCCAGCGGGTTGAGGATGATGTCGACCGGGGTGCCGTCCTCCAGGAACGGCATGTCCTCGACCGGCAGGATCTTCGAGATGACGCCCTTGTTGCCGTGACGGCCGGCGAGCTTGTCACCGTTGGTGATCTTGCGCTTCTGGGCCACGTAGACGCGGACCAGCTGGTTGACGCCCGGGGGCAGCTCGTCGCCCTCCTCGCGGTCGAAGACGCGGACGCCGATGACCTTGCCGGACTCACCGTGCGGCACCTTCAGCGAGGTGTCGCGGACCTCGCGGGCCTTCTCACCGAAGATCGCGCGGAGCAGGCGCTCCTCCGGGGTCAGCTCGGTCTCGCCCTTGGGCGTGACCTTGCCGACCAGGATGTCACCGGTGACGACGTCGGCGCCGATCCGGATGATGCCGCGCTCGTCGAGGTCGGCGAGGACCTCCTCGGAGACGTTCGGGATGTCCCGGGTGATCTCCTCGGGGCCGAGCTTGGTGTCACGGGCGTCGACCTCGTGCTCCTCGATGTGGATCGAGGAGAGGACGTCGTCCTGCACGAGGCGCTGCGACAGGATGATCGCGTCCTCGTAGTTGTGACCCTCCCACGACATGAACGCCACGAGCAGGTTCTTGCCGAGGGCCATCTCGCCCTCGTCGGTGCACGGGCCGTCGGCCAGCACCTGGTTGACCTCGACCCGGGCGCCCTCGTCCACGAGCACCTTCTGGTTGAAGGCGGTGCCCTGGTTGGAGCGGGTGAACTTGGCGGCGCGGTACGTGGTGTACGTGCCGTCGTCGTTGGCCACGGTGACGTAGTCGGCCGAGACCTCCTGGACGACACCGGCCTTCTCGGCGGTGATGACGTCCGCGGCGTCGACGGCGCAGCGGTACTCCATGCCGGTGCCGACCAGCGGAGCCTCGCTCTTCAGCAGCGGCACCGCCTGGCGCATCATGTTCGAGCCCATGAGCGCGCGGTTGGCGTCGTCGTGCTCGAGGAACGGGATCATGGCGGTCGCGACCGACACCATCTGGCGCGGCGAGACGTCCATGTAGTCGATCTCGGTGCCCGGGATGTAGTCGATCTCGCCGCCACGGCGGCGGACCAGGACACGCGGCTCGGCGAAGGTCAGCTCCGCCGTCAGCGGGGCGTTGGCCTGCGCGATGACGTAGCGGTCCTCCTCGTCGGCCGTGAGGTAGTCGACCTGCTCGGTGACGACACCCTCGATGACCTTGCGGTACGGGGTCTCGATGAAGCCGAACGCGTTGACCCGGCCGTACGAGGCCAGCGACCCGATCAGACCGATGTTCGGGCCTTCCGGGGTCTCGATCGGACACATGCGCCCGTAGTGCGAGGGGTGCACGTCACGGACCTCGAAGCCGGCGCGCTCACGGGAGAGACCACCGGGGCCGAGGGCGGACAGACGGCGCTTGTGGGTCAGGCCCGACAGCGGGTTCGTCTGGTCCATGAACTGCGACAGCTGGCTGGTGCCGAAGAACTCCTTGATGGAGGCGACGACCGGCCGGATGTTGATCAGGGTCTGCGGCGTGATCGCCTCGACGTCCTGGGTGGTCATGCGCTCGCGCACGACGCGCTCCATACGGGCGAGACCCGTACGGACCTGGTTCTGGATGAGCTCGCCGACGTTGCGCAGACGACGGTTGCCGAAGTGGTCGATGTCGTCGACCTCGACCACGATGTCGCGGCCCTCGGTGTCACGCCACTCGGTCTCGCCCGCGTGCAGCTTCACCAGGTACTTGATCGCACCGATGATGTCGGGCTCGGTGAGCACGCCGGAGTCCAGCGACTCGGCGTTGCCCAGCTTGCGGTTGACCTTGTAACGGCCGACCTTGGCGAGGTCGTAGCGCTTCGGGTTGAAGTAGAGGTTCTCCAGAAGCGTCTGCGCGGCCTCGCGGGTGGGCGGCTCGCCCGGGCGCAGCTTGCGGTAGATGTCGAGCAGCGCGTCGTCCTGGCCCTGGGTGTGGTCCTTCTCCAGGGTGGCGCGCATCGACTCGTACTCGCCGAACTCCTCGAGAATCATCTCGTTGGTCCAGCCGAGGGCCTTGAGCAGCACGGTGACGGACTGCTTGCGCTTGCGGTCGATGCGGACGCCGACCATGTCGCGCTTGTCGATCTCCATCTCCAGCCAGGCACCACGCGAGGGGATGACCTTGCAGGAGTAGATGTCCTTGTCGGACACCTTGTCCAGGGTGGAGTCGAAGTACACACCCGGGGAGCGGACGAGCTGCGAGACGACGACACGCTCGGTGCCGTTGATCACGAACGTGCCCTTGTGGGTCATGAGCGGGAAGTCGCCCATGAAGACCGTCTGAGACTTGATCTCACCGGTCTCGTTGTTGGTGAACTCGGCCGTGACGAAGAGCGGGGCCGCGAACGTGAAGTCGCGGTCCTTGCACTCGTCAATGGAGTTCTTCGGCGGCTCGAAACGGTGGTCGCGGAAGGTCAGCGACATCGACCCACTGAAGTCCTCGATCGGCGAGATCTCTTCGAAGATCTCCTCCAGACCGGACTTGGTGGGGACGTCCTGACCACTCTCCAGGGCCGCCTCGACCCGGGCCTTCCAGGCCGCGTTGCCGAGCAGCCAGTCAAAGCTCTCGGTCTGCAGGGCCAGGAGGTTCGGGACCTCGAGGGGCTCCTTGATCTTCGCGAACGAAACGCGGAGCGGGGCGGTGGATGCGGCGGAATTGTTCGAGGCGTTGCGCGGCGCGGCCAAGAGGGGGGTCCTTCCGAGGGCTCGGAGCTCACTGCGCGCGTACCGGCCGGGCCTGGAAAGGCTTGGTCCCACCTCCCTCGCCACTGGCCTCTGCCGGGTCGTGAAACCCGAGGTCAGAGCCGTTTTGCGGAGGCGGTGCCAGACCCCTTCAGGGCAACGCAAACTCCGGGCGACGAGTCACGGAGCAGCTAACAGGCAGCGCAAAGGGACAGTGTAGCCAAACGGCACACTGCTGTCCAGCTCTGATTCGGAAACCGAATCGGAGACTCCTCCCGGTAGCCGGCGGACGCGAACGCCCACCGGGTACTGCACTGGCCCGGACACCGCCGGGCCGCCTCGACTCACGTGGAGTCACTTCCCTCCGGAGCCGCTGGTTATGCATCCACCAGCGAACCAACCGGGGCGGACTCGCGCCACGAGAATCGCGCGCCGCGCCCGGTTCGTCAAGGGCCCGCCTCCGGCACGGACCTCGACCCGTCCATCGCCCTGGACCCGCCCGGCGTTACAGAAGCCGTGGTGGGGGCCACTCTCGATGACAGCGATCACCATACCCGCCCGCACCGACGGTGCCGAGTGCGCTCTCGGCCACTCCGGTGCCGCCGGGCCGCGGGGGCCGCCGCGGGGCAGCCGCGACCCGCTCCGGACGCCTCTGCCCGGCCCCCGGCGCCGGCGCCCGGTCCGGACCCTCCCGGGGCCCGGGAACGCGAAAAAGGCCGGGCCGACCACCCGCGAGGGTGATCGGCCCGGCCCGTGGCATCCTCCGCCCTCAGTGAGGGCGTGCGGCTGCCTCCCGGCCCTCAGGGCCGGGGAGGAGTCACTTGACGGTGACCTTGGCGCCAGCGGCCTCGAGGGCAGCCTTGGCCTTCTCGGCAACGTCCTTGGCAACCTTCTCCAGGACCTTGGCACCAGCGGTGTCAACGAGGTCCTTGGCCTCCTTCAGGCCGAGGGAGGTCAGGGTGCGCACCTCCTTGATGACCTGGATCTTCTTGTCGCCGGCACCGTCGAGGATGACGTCGAACTCGTCCTGCTCCTCAACAGCCTCGACCGGGGCAGCGCCACCGGCGGCGGCAACGGCGACCGGAGCGGCAGCGGTGACGTCGAACTTCTCCTCGAACGCCTTCACGAAGGCGGCGAGCTCGATGAGGGTGAGCTCCTCGAACTGCGCGAGCAGCTCGTCCTGGGTCAGCTTCGCCATGATTGGCGTCCTTCCACTAATTCGGCAGGTGGTGCCGTATGTACGGGTTGGCGGGCGTACGGGCCCGCAGCGAGGCGTGAGCCTGCGGAATTACTCCGCGGCCTCGTCCTCGGCGGCGGGAGCCGGCGTACCGGCACCGCCCTGCTCGACCTTGTCGCGCAGCGCGTCCACCGTGCGGACGAGCTTCGACGGCAGGGCCTGGAAGAGCGCGGCAGCCTGGGACTGCTTGCCCTTCAGCGCGCCGGCCAGCTTGGCGAGCAGCACCTCGCGGGACTCGAGGTCCGCGAGCTTCTTGATCTCATCGGCGGTCAGCGCCTTACCGTCAAGGACACCGCCCTTGATGATGAGAGCGGGGTTCTCCTTGGCGAAGTCACGCAGAGCCTTCGCCGACTCCACCGGGTCACCGGTGACGAAGGCGACAGCCGTCGGACCGGCGAACAGGTCGTCGAGCTCCGTGATCCCGGCCTCATTGGCCGCAATCTTGGTCAGCGTGTTCTTCACCACGGCGTACTGGGCGTTGTCACCCAGCGAGCGACGCAGGGTCTTAACCTGCTTCACCGTCAGACCGCGGTACTCGGTCAGCACGGCCGCGCTGGAGGCACGGAACTGCTCCGTGATCTCGGCGACGGCGGCAGCCTTGTCGGGCCTAGCCATAGGCTTACGCCTCCTTCCGTGATGTCGAAGTCAGGCCGACCGCGAAAGTCGACCATTCGAACCTCGGACCACCGGACGGAAGGAAAGCTCCTGCGGAAAAGCAGATGAGCCCCGGTGCGCAGGCGCACGGGGCTCAGTTCGACCTCGACGGGTCCACGTGCGAGCACGCGGGTCCCGGAAGTCCAAGCTCCAAACAATCCTGCGCGGGCTGCCTGCGACGAATCGCAGATCCTTCGGTCCCCGCGCCCCTTGCGAGTGCACGGCGACAACCAGCGGTCTTTGGCTTCGGTAACACTAGCCGGACTCGGCCGTCCGGGGCAAATCGCCCACCCGGGGCCCTCAGCGGGCCAGCGGGGAGATGCTTCGGGTGCCCACGTCCACGGTGTCCGCCTCGGCCGGGGCCTGCACCGAGAGGGTGCCGGCGAAGTCGCTGTAGAGCACCGCGTCGTCCGCCCGGCCGCTCGCCCCGGTGCCCGTGCGCTGCAGCCGGACCAGCTGGTCCTTGTCGTTCAGCCACAGGTCCAGGGTCAGCGAGACCGAGCCGCCGGGGGCCAGCGCGGCCCGCAGGCCGTCCCGGCGGGCCTGGCCCAGCTGGACCTGGGCGGCCGCGTAGCGCTCGGCGTCGGTGGTGACCCGGAAGTGCTCGACCGCCGAGTCCTCGAACCTCTCCTCGCCGAGGTACTGCGCCTCGATCCCGTCGGCGGTCGCGGCGGCCAGCGCCTCGACCGGGTTCAGCAGGTCGATCAGCCCGGCGTAGGGGATCTCCCGGTGGCCGTCCGCGGTCGGCGCCACGGAGAACCGCTCCCAGTGCCGGCCGGCCTGCCGGGCCGCGGTGGCCGCGTCACCGCCCTGGTACGCCACGGTGTCCACGACGATCAGCTGCTCGGCCTCGGCCGAAGTGGAACGTTTGACCTGGAGCGCGGTCTTCGGCTGCCAGAACAGCGGGCCGGAGCCGGCGTCCGCCCCCAGCCGGTAGCTGACCTTGGCCCGGCGGGCGGTCTGCATGGTGAGCTGGGCGGAGAGCAGGACGCCGTGCGGCGACCGGTCGGTGGGCTTGGCCGGCCCGGTCGCGGCGACGGTGCTCGGCGACGGGGTGCCGGACGGCACCGGCGAGGCGCCCCCGCCGCTGCCGCACGCGGTGAGACCGCTCGCCAGGAGCACCGCGGCCGTGATGGCCGCCAGTCGCTGCCGCACCGCCATGCCCCCTCTCCTTCCGTCCGGTCACCACTGCGGCGGTCCCGCTGCGGGCCGCCCCGTCCCCGGCCGCCGTGGACCGGCCGTGCTGTTCCAGCCACCTTGCCACCAGGGACCGGACCGACCCGCGGCGACCCCCTCGGCCCGCCGGGCGGTGTCGCCGGCGCCCGGTGGGGTCAGCTGCGGAAGAGCTTGGCGAAGTCGGCCCCCTTGCCGACGTCGCCCGCGGCCGGTGCCTCGATCTTGGGCGCGGCGCCGAGGCCCGAGTAGGTGACGGTGACGGCCGAGGACTCGCCGCCCTTGTCGCCGTACTCCCGGAGCTGGACGAGCTCCTGCTTGTCGTTGATCCAGAAGTCCACGGTCAGCGTGCTGCCGCCGGTGTCGAGCGTCTGGCGGACGGCCGCGCGCTGGTCGCCGCCGAGCGCGCTCAGGCTGTCGGCCAGCTTGGCGACCTCCTCGACGGCGCGGTAGTGGGTGGTCTGGACCCCGCCGACCGCCTCCGCGCCGACCTTGGTGAGCTTGCCGCCCTGGGCCGCCGCCGACAACTGGAGGACCGGGTTCGTCAGTTGCGCGACGGTCAGGAACATCACCGACATCGAGCCGACGACCGGGTCCTTCGGCTCGATCCTGGCCCAGTGCTTCCCGCCCAGCACGGCCGTGGTCTGCAGGCCGCCGCCGAGGTAGACCTCGTCACCGATGATCCTCGCCCTGGTGCCCGACTCGGTCTTGGCCGCGACGTCGACGACGGTCCGCTGCTGCCATTCGGCGGTACCGGCCATCGGGCCGGCCTCCGCGGTCAGCGCGAGCGAGCCGTTGCCGGCCCGCTGCATCACCACGGCCGAGGCGGCCAGCGCCGCGCGCGGGTCGAGTCCCGCCGCGGCGCCGGCGACGGCGTCACCGGCCGCCTTGGTGCCGGTCGTACCGTCGCTGCCGCAGGCCGCCAGCCCGGCGGCCAGGACGGTCGCCGCGACCGTGACGCACGCATGGCGCAGAACGCGCATAAGGAGCCCCCCAAAGACCTGATCATCAGAAAATACCCAGCGGACTCTAATGGATCACCGGGCGCCTTCCCCACCGCGTGCGGTGGCGCCGCCTAGCCCGCGGGGGCCGGGCTCTCGGTGCCCGTCCCGAGCTCGGAGACGTCCGTCGTGGTGACCACGGTTCCGGCGCTGCCCACGGCGGTGGCGCGCAGCCGCAGCAGGCGGTCGCCGGGCGCGATCCAGACGTCGTACCCGATGGCGGTCACGCCGCGCTCCCGGTAGTAGCCGAGGACGACCGCGAGCCGCTCGGGGGTGAGGCCCTGGTCCGCGGCGAAGTACTCGGCCACCGGCGCGCTCCCCTGGTAGTGCGCCACGGTGGTGCCGGCGAGCTCCTCCCCGCCGAGCGAGGTGAGCCGGCCGGCCAGTGCCATGGTGTGCGCCGAGTCGCCCGGGTTGGATATCAGCCCGGTCATCCAGCCGCCCGCGTAGCCGCCGGCGCCCGGGGCGGCCCGCGGGTCGAGCGACTCGGCCTCGGCACGCTCGGCCCGCAGCGGCGCCGCCCCCTCGTACCCGAGGTCGACCGTGCCGTCCTGGCTGCGCAGCCGGCCGGTGCCCCGCTCGTCGGTGACGGTCAGCTCGGCCGCGTCCCGGGGGCCCCAGACCACGGTGCCGGCGGCGGTGCGCCGCCCGGCCGGGCCCTCCTCGACCGTCCGCACCCGCGCGCCGCCGGTGTCGTCCAGCGTCTGGGTGGCCGAGAGCAGCACCTGCTTGGGCGGGCGGACCGTCGCGGGTGTGCCCAGCGGCGTGCGGTCCCCCGAGACCGCCAGCAGGCTGCACGCCGTCAGACCGCTGGCGAGCACCAGGAGGGCCGCCCCCCAGGCGGCGGGGCGAAGGGCGGGCGGCACGGCACACTCCGGCGGTCGGCTTCGGTCGGGCATCGATCAGATGATCGGACCGGCCGAGCGTACGACGAGCCGACCGGGAGTTCCCCACCGCCGGGATCTCGATCCGGACACGACGACGGGCCCGCACCCCCGAGGGGGTACGGGCCCGCCGTGCGGACTACTGCTGCGCCCAGGACGCGGCTACCGGTCGGAGCTCAGGGCTCAGACGGAGGCCGGGTCCTCCTCGACCAGGAGGTTGCGGGTGCGGTTCGGGTCCACCAGGATGCCGGGGCCGATCGTGGTGCTGATCGCGGTCTTCTTGATGTAGCGACCCTTGGCGGCGGACGGCTTGGCGCGGAGCACCTCGTCCAGCGCGGCGGCGTAGTTCTCGACCAGCTGCTCGTCGGTGAAGGAGGCCTTACCGATGATGAAGTGCAGGTTCGAGTGCTTGTCGACGCGGAACTCGATCTTGCCGCCCTTGATCTCGTTCACGGCCTTGGCCACGTCCGGGGTCACGGTGCCGGTCTTCGGGTTCGGCATCAGGCCACGGGGACCGAGCACGCGGCCCAGGCGGCCGACCTTGCCCATGAGGTCCGGGGTGGCGACGACGGCGTCGAAGTCGAGGCGGCCCTTGGCGACCTCGTCGATGAGCTCGTCGGAGCCGACGATGTCGGCGCCCGCAGCACGCGCGGCCTCGGCACGCTCGCCGGTCGCGAAGACCAGGACCCGAGCGGTCTTACCGGTGCCGTGCGGGAGGATCACGGTGCTGCGGACCATCTGGTCGGCCTTGCGCGGGTCGACGCCCAGACGCATGGCGACCTCGACGGTGCCGTCGAACTTGGTGGTGCTGGTCGCCTTGGCGAGGCGGATGGCCTCGAGGGGGGCGTAAAGGCGCTCGCGGTCGACCTGTGCGTCCGCGGCCTTCAGAGCCTTGCTGCGCTTCACTGCTGCTCCTGAATGGGGAATGGAGTCGTGGTATGGACGGGCCGCGCAGGCCCTACCACAAGGACGAGAAGGGTGATCAGCCCTCGACCGTGATGCCCATCGACCGGGCGGTGCCGGCGATGATCTTGGACGCGGCGTCCAGGTCGTTGGCGTTCAGGTCGGGGAGCTTGACCGTGGCGATCTCGCGGACCTGGGCGGCCGTGAGCTTGGCGACCTTGGTCTTGTGCGGCTCGGCCGAACCCTTGTCCACGCCCGCGGCCTTCAGGATGAGGCGCGCGGCCGGCGGCGTCTTCGTGATGAAGGTGAAGGAACGGTCGTCGTAGACCGTGATCTCCACCGGCACGATCATGCCGCGCTGCGACTCGGTCGCGGCGTTGTAGGCCTTGCAGAACTCCATGATGTTGACGCCGTGCTGACCCAGCGCGGGGCCGACCGGCGGCGCCGGGTTGGCCGCACCGGCGTTGATCTGGAGCTTGATAAGCCCCGTGACCTTCTTCTTCTTGGGAGGCATTTCTCTCCGGGTCCTTCCGAGAGGTGATTGCTGGTGCGTGCGGAACCGGGGCGACACCCAGCCGCCAGCACACACATCGGACCAGGCTAACGCGGATGCGCCGCTGGACCAAAACGACTTCGGGGCGGGGCCGAAGCCCCGCCCCGACGCCGGGGACTCGTCCGAGTCCCCGCGGCCGTACTAGTTCTTCTGGATCTGGTCGAAGGAGAGCTCGACCGGGGTCTCCCGGCCGAAGATCTCGACCAGGCCCTTGACCTTCTTCGAGTCCGGGTTGATCTCGTTGATCGTCGCCTGGAGGGTGGCGAAGGGGCCGTCGGTGACGGTGACCGAGTCGCCGACCTCGAAGTCCAGGACCTGGATCTCGCTGGGCTTGACCGGCGACGGCTTGCCGGCGTCCTTGGCCGCCTGGCGCTCGACGTCGGGGGCGAGCATCTTGACGACCTCGTCCAGCGTCAGCGGGTACGGGTCGTAGGCGTTGCCGACGAAGCCGGTGACACCGGGGGTGTTGCGCACGACGCCCCAGGACTCCGGGGTGAGGTCCATGCGCACCAGCACGTAGCCGGGGAGCTTGTTCTGGCGGATGGTCTTGCGGTCGCCGTTCTTGATCTGGACGACCTCCTCCTGCGGCACCTCGGCCTGGAAGATGTACTCCTCGACGTTGAGGGAGACCGCGCGCTGCTCCAGGTTCTGCTTCACCCGGTTCTCGTAGCCGGCGTAGGTGTGGATCACGTACCACTCGCCGGGCATGAAGCGCAGGTCCTCGCGGAACTTGGCGACCGGGTCGACCTCGACGGCCTCCTCGGCGGCTTCCTCCTCGGCCTCCGCCTCGGCGCCGGCCTCGTCCGCCGCCTCGTCCTCGTCCTGGTCCTCGGCGGCCTCGGTGTCCTCGGCGTCGAGCTCCTCGGCGGACTCCGCGTGCAGCGCGGCCTCCTCGGCGGGCTCGCCGGCCTCGGCCTCGTCGTCCGCCGCGACCTCGTCCTCGTCGCTGTCCGCGGCGTCCACGATCTGCTCGGCGGCCTCGGCTTCGTCAGCCAGCTCGGCCGCGTCCAGCTCGGCGGCGACATCCGCCTCGCGGACGGTCTCGTCGGCGTCGTACAGGGGGGACTCAGACACGGTGGCTGCTTCTTTCCTGGAGATGGTGAAGGTGGCGCGCTCCGGGACCTTTCCGGCGCCGCTCTGCTTCACGCGGGCGCCAGGAGATGACTCGGAGACTTCAACAGTACCGAGTCAACGGTAGCGGCCTCGTACGTCCGGCGCCGACAGCTCGACCCGGGCCGAAGAATCGGCCCGGGTCGGGAAGCTGTTTCGAAGGTGGGACCGCTCGGTCAGCCGAAGACCCAGAGGCTGAGCTTCGAGAAGCCGTAGTCGAGGCCGGCGACGAACGCCATCACGACCACGACGAACACGACCACCACGGTGGTGTAGTTGACCAGCTCGTTGCGGGAGGGCCAGACGACCTTGCGCAGCTCCGCGATGATCTGGCGGTAGAACAGCGCGAGCCGGGCGAAGGCGCCCTTCTTGGCACGCTTGCCGGACTTCTTGTCCGCGCGGCCTGCCCGCTTGCGGTCGCGGCGCGACTGCCCCTCGTCCCCGCCCTCGGCAGGCGTGGTCTCGTCAGCGCCGTCGGCACCCTCGGGGTTGCCGCTCTCAGGCGTTGCGGTGGAGCCCGTGGTCTCCGTCACTCGTCCTCACCTGAATCCGGGTCCTGCCGAGCATCACCTGCGTGCCCGAGAGGGCACGAGCGGCCGGCTAAAGCGGTGCTGTTCGGAGCCCTCTCCGCATCAAGCCCGCTCGCTCTGTGGAGCGAACGGGCTGAATACGGATCAAGCAGCAGGGCAAGAGGGACTTGAACCCCCAACCGCCGGTTTTGGAGACCGGTGCTCTACCAATTGAGCTATTGCCCTACGGTGCCTCTCGGCCCCTGTAGCGACCACCAACCTACCGCATCTCCCGCCGCTGCATGCACAGGCGGTGGAAGCGTGGCTTCTCGGTGGCCGTCGAGGAGTGAGTGTACGTGGTCGAGAGGCGTTTGGTCGAACCTCTTCTTTCACGTCCGACCACCGAACCGGCCACCTGACGACCACGGACCGGCCCCGCTCCGGGCCACCATCCGGACGAGCCCGTACATATGGTGAAACCCCCATGCCCGGTCCGTCCCGGTTCTGCGACCATGCAGGCATGAGCGCTTCCACCCCGCAGCCCGACAGTTCCGTCCGCCCCGCCGACCGCCGGGTCTCCGCCCGGATCGGCGCGATCGCCGAGTCCGCGACCCTCGCCGTGGACGCCAAGGCCAAGGCCCTCAAGGCGGCCGGCCGGCCGGTCATCGGCTTCGGCGCCGGCGAGCCGGACTTCCCCACCCCGGACTACATCGTCGAAGCCGCCGTCGAGGCCTGCCGCGACCCGAAGAACCACCGCTACACCCCGGCCGGCGGCCTGCCGGAGCTGAAGGCCGCGATCGCCGCCAAGACGCTGCGCGACTCCGGCTACCAGGTGGACGCCTCCCAGGTGCTGGTGACCAACGGCGGCAAGCAGGCGATCTACGAGGCCTTCGCCGCGATCCTCGACCCGGGCGACGAGGTCATCGTCCCGGCCCCGTACTGGACCACCTACCCGGAGTCGGTGCAGCTGGCCGGCGGTGTGCCGGTGGAGGTCGTGGCCGACGAGACCACCGGCTACAAGGTCTCGGTCGAGCAGCTGGAGGCCGCCCGCACCGAGAACACCAAGGTGGTGCTCTTCGTCTCGCCGTCCAACCCGACCGGCGCGGTCTACACCGAGGCCGAGGCCCGGGCCATCGGCGAGTGGGCCCTGGAGCACGGCCTCTGGGTGCTGACCGACGAGATCTACGAGCACCTGGTCTACGGCGACGCGAAGTTCACCTCGCTGCCGGCCCTGCTGCCCGAGCTCGCGGACAAGACCATCGTGGTCAACGGCGTGGCCAAGACCTACGCCATGACCGGCTGGCGGGTGGGCTGGCTGATCGCCCCCAAGGACGTCGTCAAGGCCGCGACCAACCTGCAGTCGCACGCCACCTCGAACGTCTCCAACGTCGCGCAGCGCGCCGCGCTCGCCGCCGTCAGCGGTGACCTCGCCGCCGTGCACGAGATGCGCACCGCCTTCGACCGGCGCCGCAGGACCATCGTGAAGATGCTGAACGAGATCGAGGGCGTCCTCTGCCCCGAGCCCGAGGGCGCGTTCTACGTCTACCCGTCGGTCAAGGGCCTGCTGGGCAAGGAGATCCGCGGCACCCGTCCGCAGAGCTCCGCCGAGCTGGCCGCGCTGATCCTGGACGAGGTCGAGGTCGCGGTCGTCCCCGGCGAGGCCTTCGGCACCCCGGGCTACCTGCGGCTCTCCTACGCGCTCGGCGACGCCGACCTGGTCGAGGGCGTCGGCCGGATGCAGAAGCTGCTCGCCGAGGCCACCGCCTGACGGTCCCGACCGTCCCGCTCCACCGCGGACCGCCCCCTTTTCACCCCTTCGGGGGACGGGAAGGGGGCGGTTCCCGTATCGGGGCCCGATACGGCAGTATCGGCGAATGGAACGCCTGCTGAATCCGCGAGACGTCAGGGACCTCCCCAAGGCCCACCTGCACCTGCACTTCACCGGCTCGATGCGCCCCGCCACCCTGCTGGAGCTGGCCGACAAGCACGGCGTCCGGCTGCCGGAGGCGCTCAGCTCCGCCGAGCCGCCCAGGCTGCGGGCCACCGACGAACGCGGCTGGTTCCGCTTCCAGCGCCTCTACGACACCGCCCGCTCGGTGCTCCGCGACGAGTCCGACATCCGCCGCCTGGTGCTGGAGACCGCCGAGGACGAGCGGCGGGACGGCTCGCGCTGGCTGGAGATCCAGGTCGACCCGACCTCGTACGCGCCCCGGCTGGGCGGTCTGATCCCCGCCCTCGAACTGATCCTGGACGCGGTGGAGCAGGCCGCCGGGGCGACCGGCGTCGGGATCCGGGTGCTGGTCGCGGCCAACCGGATGAAGTCCCCGATGGACGCCCGGACCCTGGCCCGGCTGGCCGTCCGCTACACCGACCGGGGCGTGGTCGGCTTCGGCCTCTCCAACGACGAACGGCGCGGCCTCGCCCGGGACTTCGACCGGGCCTTCGACATCGCCCGCAAGGGCGGGCTGCTGGCCGCCCCGCACGGCGGCGAACTGGCCGGGCCCGAGTCGGTCCGGGACTGCCTGGACGACCTGGGCGCCGGCCGGATCGGCCACGGCGTCCGGGCCGCCGAGGACCCCCGGCTGATGCAGCGGCTGGCCGACCGGCAGGTCACCTGCGAGGTCTGCCCGTCCTCCAACGTCTCGCTGGGCGTCTACGAGCGGGCCGAGGACGTCCCGCTGCGGCGGCTGTTCGACGCGGGCGTCCCACTGGCGCTGGGCGCCGACGACCCGCTGCTGTTCGGCACCCGGCTGGCCGCCCAGTACGAGCTGGCCCGCGACGTGCTCGGCTTCTCCGACGCCGAACTCGCCGAGCTGGCCCGCCAGTCGGTGCGCGGCTCACGCGCGCCGGACAGCGTCCGCAAGGAGCTGCTGGCGGACATCGACGGCTGGCTCGGGGACGGCACCACCCCGGGGGTGGCGGCCGCCCGGGGCTTCCCGGCCGACCGGCACCCGGGCCGCGCCGCCGGCTAGAGCTCGACGCCCACCATCACCGGCTCGTTGACCAGCTCCACGCCGAACGCCGACCGGACGCCGTCGCGGATCTCGCGGGCCAGCGCCAGCAGGTCCTCGGCGGTGGCCGCGCCGCGGTTGGTCAGGGCCAGGGTGTGCTTGGTGGAGAGGGTGGCCGGGCCGCTGCCGTACCCCTTGCCGAAGCCGGCCTTGTCGATCAGCCAGGCCGCCGAGGTCTTGGTCCGGCCGTCCGGCGCCGGGTAGGCGGGGGCGGTGAGCTCGCGCGCGGCCGCCAGCGCCAGGAAGGCGGCGTACTGCTCGGCGGTCAGCACCGGGTTGGTGAAGAAGGAGCCCGCCGACCAGGTGTCGTGGTCGGCCGCGTCGAGCACCATGCCCTTGCCCGCGCGCAGCGTCAGCACGGCGTTCCAGGCGGTGGTGAGGTCGACCCGCTCGCCCGGCAGCACGCCCAGGTGCCGGGCCGTCTCGGCGTAGGCGACCGGGGTGGAGAGCCCGCCGGCGTCCTCCAGGCCGAAGCGGACCCGGAGCACGACGTAGCGGTCCGGGTCGGCCTTGAAGCGGCTGTGCCGGTAGGAGAAGCCGCACTCGGCGTTGGTGAGGGTGACCACCCGGTCGCTCCGGCGGTCGTAGGCGACCACCTCGGTGATCGACTGGGCGACCTCCTGGCCGTACGCGCCCACGTTCTGGACCGGGGTGGCACCGGCCGAGCCGGGGATCCCGGCCAGGAACTCGATCCCGGCCAGGCCGTGCTCCAGCACGGTCCTGGTCACCGCGTCGGCCCACACCTCGCCGGCCGCGAGCTCCAGGGCGGTGCCGTCCAGCACGAAGCCGGTGGTGGCGATCCGCAGCACCGTCCCGGCGAAGCCGGCGTCGCCGATCACCAGGTTGGAGCCGCCGCCGAGGACCAGCAGCGGCTCGCCGGCCGCGTCGGCCTCCCGGACGGTGGCGATCACGTCCTCGTCGGTCTGCGCGGTCACCAGCCGGCGGGCGGGACCGCCGAGCCGCAGGGTGGTCAGCGGGGCGAGGGGGGCGTCGAGTTCTACCAGCACGCCCCCAGCGTACGGGGAGGGGCCGGTCCGCCCCTCCCCGCCGGGCGCTCGGGCTCCGGATGCGCGGGCTCCGGGCGCTCAGGCCAGCCGGACGACGGCGCGGGACATGCCCAGCACCTTCAGGCCGCCGAAGGTCGCCAGCAGGTCGACCTGCACCTTCCGGTCGTCCAGCAGCTTGGCGACCTTGCCGGTCACCTCGATCACGGAGCCGACGCCGTCGTTGGGCACCGTCACCGGCCGGGTGAAGCGCACGCCGTACTCGACCACCGCGCCCGGGTCGCCGACCCAGTCGGTGACCACCCGGACCGCCTCGGCCATGGTGAACATGCCGTGCGCGATGACGTCGGGCAGGCCGACCTCCAGCGCGAACTTCTCGTTCCAGTGGATCGGGTTGAAGTCCCCGGAGGCGCCCGCGTACTGCACCAGCGTGGCGCGCGTCACGGGGAAGGACCGCGCCGGCAGCTCGGTGCCGACCGCGACCTCGTCGTAGCTGATCGCCATGGTGTTACTCCCCCGCCTCGTCGGCGGCCCGGGCCACCAGGGTCATGACCGACGTCACCACGTGCTCGCCGGTCGCGTCCGTCACCTCGCCGCGCACCGTGAGCACGTCGTTGCCCGCGAGCGACTTGATGTTGTCGATGGTCACCGCGACGGAGAGCCGGTCACCGGCCCGCACCGGGCGGGTGTAGACGAACTTCTGGTCACCGTGCACCACGCGGCTGTAGTCCAGGCCCAGCTGCGGGTCCTCCACCACCTGGCCGGCGGCCCGGTAGGTGAGCACGAACGGGAAGGTCGGCGGGGCGATGACGTCCGGGTGGCCGAACGCCTTGGCCGCCTCCGGGTCGGTGTACGCCGGGTTGGCGTCGCCCACGGCGACGGCGAACTCGCGGATCTTCTCCCGGCCGACCTCGTACGGCTCGGTGGGCGGGTACGTCCGCCCGATGAAGGAGGGGTCGAGTGCCATGGCAGCTCCTCAAGAGCGCGGTGAATGACGAAAAGACTCCGGGCCGCACCCTGTGAGGGGTACGGCCCGGAGTCGTAGACCTGTGATCACACAGGCCCGCGGACACGCGACAGGGTCAGCGGGTCTCGCGGTGCGCGGTGTGCGAGTTGCAGCGGGGGCAGTGCTTCTTCATCTCAAGACGGTCCGGGTCGTTACGCCGGTTCTTCTTGGTGATGTAGTTCCGCTCCTTGCACTCCACGCAGGCCAGCGTGATCTTCGGGCGGACATCGGTGGCAGCCACGGGAGTGCCTTCCTTGGACATTGAATAAGAACACAACAAGAGTAGCCGACCGGGAGTGCGATCTCCCGACCGACTACGCGGGGTAGCGGTGACCGGACTTGAACCGGTGACACAGCGATTATGAGCCGCTTGCTCTACCAACTGAGCTACACCGCCACAGTGATCCGGAGCACAGCCGAAGCTGACTCCCTCTCACCAGAGCCCCCATGCGGAATCGAACCGCAGACCTTCTCCTTACCATGGAGACGCTCTACCGACTGAGCTATAGGGGCGAACGAGGAAGAGATTACACGTTCCGCGCCCAGAGGTGAAATCCGTATCCCGGCGCGAAGACCGCAGGTGGGCGAGGTGCACGGGCGAGCGATCGAAGGCAGGGCGTTCGATCGGCCCCGGTGGGGCGCGGCCCGACCCGATACGACTATTGCCCGCGTCCCCGCACCCCGTGCTCCCGCGCCATAGGCTCGTCGCTCATTGATCGGGACGGGCCGGGGATCCGCACCGGCCGGCGCGAGGGAGGAACCGGGCGATGGACAGCGCACCCTCCGACGGGCCCCACCCCGGGTCCGGGCCGGCCGCCAACCCGCTGGGGCACGGCCCCGTCCTGCTGCTCACCGACGCCCGGCTCGCCGACGGCCGGGTGGTGGACGTACGGATCAGCGGCGACCGGATCCAGGCCGTCGGCACCACCGGCAGCCTCGGCCCGCTGCCGGCCCTGCCCGGTGCCCCCACCACGACCACCGGGGCCCGGATCGACCTCAAGGGCTATCTGCTGCTGCCGGCCCCCGCCGAGGCGCACGCCCACTACGACGTCGCCTTCTCGGCCGCGCTGCCCGCACCGCCGCCGGAGACCTCCGGCGACCTGACCCGCCGGGTCACCGAGGCCGCGCTCACCTCGCTGGGCTACGGCGCCACCGCGCAGCGCACCCACGTCCGGATCGGCGACGTGCACGGCCTGCGCCGGCTGGAGGCGGTGCTCACCGCCCGGCAGGCGCTGCGCGGCCTGGCGGAGCTGCAGGCGGTCGCGATGCCCCGGCTGCTCACCGGTCTGGCCGGCGCGGACGGCCGGGCCCAGCTGCGCGACGCGCTCAAGCTCGGCGCCACCGCGGCCGGCGGCTGTCCGGAGCTGGACCCTGACCCGGCCGGGTACGTCCAGGTGCTGCTGGAGGCCGCCCGGGAGGCGGACTGCCCGGTGGACCTGCACACCACCGGGGCCGACGCGGCGCAGCTGGCCCGGCTGGCGAGCGCGCTCGCCCCGCTGCGGCCCCGGGTGGTGCTCGGCCCGTGCGGCGCGCTGGCGCCGGGCGGGCCGGCGGTGCTGGCCAGCAGCGGCGTCCGGGTGGTCTGCCTGCCGCAGAACGGCGGCTGCAGCGGTCTGGAGGGCCGGGCCGCCGGGATGCGGCCGGGGCTGCCGCGGGAGCTGGCGCAGGCCCGGGTACCGCTCTCGGCCGGCAGCGGCTCGCTGCGGGACCCGGCCAACCCGGTGGGCCGGGCCGATCCGCTGGAGGCCGCCTACCTGCTGGCGGCGAGCGGGGTGCTGGACGTGGAGGAGGCGTACGACGCGGTGGCCAACCAGGCCCGGGCGGCGCTCGGGCTGCCGCCGGTCCGGGTGGACGCCGGGTTCCCGGCGGAGCTGCTGGCGGTGCGCGGGGACAGCCTGGCGGGGGCGCTCGCGGGCGGGCACAGCCGGCTGGTGGTGCACAGCGGGCGGATCGTCAGCCGGACCAGTGCCGTGCGGGAGTTCGCCGACACGGTGGCGCTGGCGCTGCCGCGGCAGTCGGGGAGCGCGGGCGGGGGCTGAGCGGCGGGCCGGCGGCGACCCGCCCAGGGCAGCTGAGCAGGCCCGACCGGGGCAGCTGAGCAGGGCCGAGCGGGTGACAGGGGCGCGCGTCGTTGATCGCGCGCCCCTCCCCCACCGGTCGGCCGCCGAGGCGGCGGAGCGGTCCCGGCATCCCCCACATGGAGCAGGGCCGCTCGCTCACCGACGACGCTACGCCCGCCGACCGCCCCGTCCGGCCCGTCCTGACGCCCTCCTGTCGCCCGGCGGCCCACCCTTGACGCTCCGTTGACGCGCGGCCGTCGGGGCGCCGCCGCCGTCCCGGCGTCAGGGCTCGTACCGGTAGCCGAGACCGGGCTCGGTGATCAGGTGGCGCGGCCGGGCCGGATCGCGTTCCAGCTTGCGGCGCAGCCCCGCCAGGTAGACCCGCAGGTAGTTGCCGCGCCCCTCCTGCGCCGGGCCCCAGACCTCGCGCAGGATCCGCCGGCCGGGCACCAGGCGGCCGGGGTCGGCGAGCAGCAGCGCCAGGATCCGCCACTCGGTGGGGGTGAGCCGGACCGGGCCGTCCGGGCCGGTCACGGTGGTGGCGGCGAGGTCCACGGTGTGGGCGCCGATCACCCGCGCGGCCGGGGCCGGGCCGCCCGGTGGACGGCGCAGGACGGCGCGCAGCCGGGCCAGCAGTTCCTCCATCAGGAACGGCTTGGTGAGGTAGTCGTCGGCGCCGGCGTCCAGGGCGCCCACCTTGTCGGCCGCGCCGGTGCGGCCGGAGAGCACGATGATCGGTACGGCGCTGCGGCTGCGCAGGCCCCGGATGACGTCCAGGCCGTCCAGGTCGGGCAGGCCCAGGTCGAGCAGGACGGCGTCGGGCGAGGTCCGGGCGGCGCGGTCCAGGGCCTCGCCGCCGCTGGCGGCCGTCCGGACGGCGTACCGGCGGGCGCTCAGGTTGATCCGCAGGGTGCGCAGCAGCGCCGGTTCGTCGTCGACGATCAGGATCTCGCTCATGCGGGCACTCCTCCCGGGTGGGCGGCGGGCAGGGTGAGCAGCATGGTGGTGCCGCCCCCGGGGGTGTCCTCGACCTCCAGGCCGCCGCCCATGGCCTCGGCGAGGCCGCGGGAGAGGGCGAGGCCGAGGCCGACGCCGGTGGTGTTGTCGGTGTCGCCGAGGCGCTGGAAGGGCAGGAAGACGCGGTCGCGGTCCTCGGCGGCGATGCCGGGGCCGCGGTCGATCACCCTGACCTCGACCCGGTCGCCGAGGTGGCTGGCGGCGACCAGGACCGGGGTGCCGGGGGCGGTGTGGCGCAGGGCGTTGGCGATGACGTTGGCCAGGACGCGCTCCAGCAGCGGCGGGTCGGCCAGGACGGCCGGGACGCCCTCCTCGATGTCGAACGTGAGGTCGAGCGGCCGTACCGGCGCGTACGGGTCGGGGAGGGTGTCCAGGGCCCGGGGCAGGATCTCGTCCAGGTGGGTCTCGGCGAGGTGGAGGGTGAGGGCCCCGGCCTGGAGGCGGCTCATGTCGAGCAGGTTGTCCACCAGCCGGGTGAGCTTGACCAGGGACTCGTCGGCGGTGGCCAGGAGTTCGGCCCGGTCCTCGGCGGAGAACTCGACGTCGGGGCTGCGCAGCGAGCCGACCGAGGCCAGCGCGGCGGCCAGCGGGGTGCGCAGGTCGTGGCTGACGGCGGCGAGCAGGGCGGTGCGCATCCGGTCGGCGGCCCTGATCGGTTCGACCTCGGCGGCCACCACGGCGAGCCGGTCGCGTTCCAGCGCGGCGGCCACGTGGGCGGCGAACGCGGTGAGGACGCGCTGGTCGGCGGCGGGCAGCCGGCGGCCGGTGAGCGCCAGCAGGGCGTCGGCGCCGACCGGGACCTCGGTGGTCTCGCCGGGCCCGGCGGGCCCGCCCTCGCCGTCGCAGCGGGCCAGCACCGCGCCGCCGGTGCGTTCCAGCAGGGCGACGGAGTCCATCCCGAAGGCCGTCCGGGACTTCTCCAGCAGGGCGGGCAGGGCGTCGGCGCCGCGCAGCACGCTGCCGGCCAGGGTGGAGAGGGTCTCGGCCTCGGCGGTGGCCCGGGCGGCCCGGGTGGTGAGCCGGCCCGCGTGGTCGACCACGGTGGAGACGGTGAGCGCGACGGCGGCGAACACCAGCAGGGCGACGAGGTTGTTGGTCTCGCCGATGGTCAGGGTGTGCAGGGGCGGGATGAAGAAGTAGTTCAGCAGCAGCGAGGCGACGAGGGAGGCCAGCAGGGCCGAGGTGGCGCCGCCGAGCAGGGCGACGACGACCACGCCCAGCTGGAAGATCAGCGCGTCGGTGGTCAGGTTGACGGTGCCGTGGGACTGCGAGAGGCCGGCCGTCAGCAGCCAGGGCAGCACGAGTCCGGCGGCGTAGCCGGCGACGGTGCGGCGCCTGGAGTGGCGGCGGCCGAGCGGGGGCAGCCGGCCGCGGCCGGTGAACGCGTGGGTGACCATGTGGACGTCGATGTCCTCGGAGGCGTCCACGGTGGTCTCGCCGATGCCGGGGCCGGTGAGGAGCCGGGCGATCCGGCCGCGCCGGCTGGTGCCGAGGACGAGCTGGGTGGCGTCGTGGGCGCGGGCGAAGGCCAGCAGCGCGGTGGGGATGTCGTCGCCGACCACCACGTGGTAGCCGCCGCCCAGCGCCTCCACCAGCTGCCGCTGCTGGGCGAGCGCCCCCGAGGACGCCCCGGCCAGGCCGTCGCTGCGGGTGACGTGCACGGCGAGCAGGTCGCCGCCCGCCGTGCGGTCGGCGATCCGGGCGGCGCGGCGGATCAGCGTCTCGCCCTCGGGGCCGCCGGTGAGGGCGACCACCACCCGCTCGCGGGCCTCCCAGACGCGGTCGATGCGGTGGCTGGCCCGGTAGTCGCGCAGCCCCTCGTCGACCCGCCCGGCCACCCAGAGCAGGGCGAGCTCGCGCAGGGCGGTGAGGTTGCCGACCCGGAAGTAGTTCGAGAGCGCGGCGTCCACTTTCTCCGCCCGGTAGACGTTGCCGTGGGCCATCCGGCGGCGCAGCGCCTGGGGGGCCATGTCGACGAGTTCGATCTGGTCGGCCCGGCGGACCACCTCGTCCGGGACGGTCTCGCGCTGGGGGATGCCGGTGATCTTCTGGACGACGTCGTTCAGCGATTCCAGGTGCTGGACGTTGACGGTGGTGATGACGTCGATCCCGGCGGCCAGCAGCTCCTCGACGTCCTGCCAGCGCTTGGCGTGCCGGCCGCCGGGGACGTTGGTGTGCGCGAGCTCGTCCACCAGCACCAGGGCGGGGCGGCGGGCGAGCAGCGCGTCGAGGTCCATCTCCTCGAACTCGGCGTCCCGGTAGGACCGTCGGGCCCGGGGAGCGACGTCCAGGCCGTCGAGCATGGCCTCGGTGTGGCGGCGGCCGTGGCACTCGATGTAGCCGACCACCACCTCCGCGCCGCGGTCCTGTCTGCGCCTGGCCTCGTCCAGCATCCGGTAGGTCTTGCCGACACCGGGGGCGGAACCGAGGTACACCCTCAGCCGGCCGCGGCGGGGGCCGGTGCCGGGGGCGAGGTCGCGGGCCATGGGCGCTGCTCTTTCGTCTTCGTACGGGGGTCGGGAATTGCGTCTTTCGTCTTCGTACGGGGGGCGGGGCGTGGTGCTTTCGTCTTCGTACGGGGGTCGGGGCGTACGGCGGCCGACCCGGGCGCGGGGTGGTGCCCCGGCCCGGGTCGGCCTGTCTCACGGTGCTGCCTGCCTGGCCGTCACTTCTGCTGCGCCAGAGCTGTGTTGAGGAGGACGACGTTGACTCCCGGCTGGCCGAGGAAGCCCAGCGAGCGGCCCTCGGTGTACCTGTCGATCAGCTTCTCCACCGTCTCCACCGGCAGGTTCCGGGCCCCGGCGACCCGGGCGGCCTGCTCCTCGGCGTAGGCGACCGAGATGTGCGGGTCGAGGCCCGAGCCGGAGGCGGTGACCGCGTCCACCGGCACCTTCGCCGGGTCGACGCCGTCGAACGCGGCGACCGCGGCGCGGCGGTCCTCGATCGCCTTGGCGAGGTCCTCGCTGTTCGGGCCCAGGTTGGAGGCGCCGGAGCTCTTCGGGTCGTACCCGCCGGCGGAGGGCCGGGGCTGGAACCACTTCGGGTCCGGCCGGGCCGCCTCGTTCTCGTCGCCGGGGTTCCGCTTGGGCAGGTCGAAGGTCTGGCCCAGCAGGCTGGAGCCGACCTCCTTGCCGTCGGCCCTCACGATCGAGCCGTCGGCCTTGTCGGCGAAGGCGACCTGGCCGATGCCGGTGACCAGCAGCGGGTAGGCGAGGCCGAGGATCACCGTCATCACCAGCAGCATCCGCAGTGCGGTGAGGTGCGTGCGCACGGTGGTGGGCAGGGGCTTGGACATCTGGGTTCTCCTCTCTCAGCTCAGGCCGGGGACGAACTGGACGACGAGGTCGATCAGCTTGATCCCGACGAAGGGGACGACCAGACCGCCGAAGCCGTAGACCCCGAGGTTGCGGCGCAGTAGGGAACTCGCGTCCGACGGGCGGTACTTGACCCCGCGCAGGGCGAGCGGGATCAGGCCGACGATGACCAGGGCGTTGAAGACGATCGCCGAGGTGATCGCGGACTGCGGGCTGTGCAGGCCCATGATGTTGAGCCTGTCCAGGCCCGGGTAGACCGCTGCGAACATCGCCGGGATGATCGCGAAGTACTTCGCGACGTCGTTGGCGATCGAGAAGGTGGTGAGCGCGCCGCGGGTGATCAGGAGCTGCTTGCCGATCTCGACGATCTCGATCAGCTTGGTGGGGTTGGAGTCCAGGTCGACCATGTTGCCGGCCTCCTTGGCCGCCATGGTCCCGGTGTTCATCGCGACACCGACATCGGCCTGGGCGAGGGCGGGGGCGTCGTTGGTGCCGTCGCCGGTCATCGCGACCAGCTTGCCGCCCGCCTGCTCCTTCTTGATCAGGGCCATCTTGTCCTCGGGGGTGGCCTCGGCGAGGAAGTCGTCCACGCCCGCCTCCTCCGCGATCGCCCTGGCGGTCAGCGGGTTGTCGCCGGTGATCATGATGGTCTTGATGCCCATCCGGCGCAGCTCGTCGAACCGCTCCCGCATGCCCTCCTTGACCACGTCCTTGAGGTGGATGACGCCCAGCACCCGGGCCGGGGCCGGGGCCGTGCGCGTCGCCACCACCAGCGGTGTGCCGCCGGCCGCGGCGATGCCGTCGACCAGGGCGGAGACCTCGTCGGTGACCGTGCCGCCGTGGCCGGTGACCCAGTGGGTGACCGCGGCGGCCGCGCCCTTGCGGATCTGGTGGACCCCGTCGGCCTCGTCCAGGTCGACGCCGGACATCCGGGTCTGCGCGGTGAACGGCACCCAGGTGGCGTGCGTCAACTCGCCCTGGGCGCGGGCCCGCAGGCCGTAGCCGGTCTTGGCGAGGACGACGATCGAGCGGCCCTCCGGAGTCTCGTCCGCGAGGGACGACAGCTGGGCGGCGTCCGCGAGCCGCTCGGTGGAGACGCCCGTGGCGGAGAGGAACTCGGCGGCCTGGCGGTTGCCGAGGGTGATGGTGCCGGTCTTGTCGAGCAGCAGGGTGTTGACGTCGCCGGCGGCCTCGACGGCCCGGCCGGACATCGCCAGCACGTTGCGCTGGACCAGCCGGTCCATGCCCGCGATGCCGATCGCCGAGAGCAGCGCGCCGATGGTGGTCGGGATGAGCGCCACGATCAGCGCCACCAGCACGATCATCGACTGCGGCGCACCCGCGTAGGTGGCCATCGGCTGGAGCGTGACGACCGCGATCAGGAAGACGATCGTCAGCGAGGCCAGCAGGATGTTGAGCGCGATCTCGTTCGGCGTCTTCTGCCGGGCCGCGCCCTCGACCAGGGCGATCATCCGGTCGATGAACGACTTGCCGGGCTCGGAGGCGATCTTCACCACGATCCGGTCGGACAGCACCTTGGTGCCGCCGGTGACAGCGCTGCGGTCACCGCCCGACTCGCGGATCACCGGCGCGGACTCGCCCGTGATCGCCGACTCGTCCACCGAGGCGACCCCCTCGACGACGTCGCCGTCGCCGGGGATGATCTGCCCGGCCTCGACCACCACGTGGTCGCCCAGGCACAGCGCCGTCCCCGGCACCTCCTCCTCGGCCCGGCTCGCCGGCCAGTCGGTGAGCCGGCGGGCCATGGTGTCCGTCTTGGTCTTGCGCAGGGTGTCCGCCTGCGCCTTCCCGCGGCCCTCGGCCACCGCCTCGGCCAGGTTGGCGAAGACGGTGGTCAGCCAGAGCCAGACGGTGATCGACCAGGCGAAGACGGACGGGTCGGCGATCGCGGCGATCGTGGTCACGACCGAGCCGACCTCGACCACGAACATCACCGGGTTCCTGACCATCACCCGGGGGTCGAGCTTCTTCACCGCGTCGGGCAGCGACGAGACGATCAGCTTCGGGTCCAGCAGTCCGCCGGAGACCCTGTGCGGCGCCGCCGCGGGCGCCTGCGGCTGCGCGGCCGGCTTGTCGGTAAGGGTGGAGGACATCAGGAGAGACCTTCCGCGATCGGCCCGAGAGCCAGGGCCGGGAAGTAGGTGAGACCGACGACGATCAGGACGACGCCCGACAGCAGGCCCACGAACAGCGGCTTGTGGGTGGGCAGGGTGCCCGGGGTGGCGGGGACGGGCTGCTGGCTCGCGAGCGAGCCGGCCAGCGCCAGGACGAAGACCATCGGCAGGAACCGGCCGAACACCATCGCCAGTCCGATCGCGGTGTCGTACCAGTCGGTGTTCACCGTGATCCCGGCGAACGCCGAACCGTTGTTGTTCGCGCCCGAGGTGAACGCGTACAGCACCTCGGAGAAGCCGTGCGCACCGGAGTTGAGCATCCCGGCCCGCTCACCGGGCAGCGCCATCGCCACCCCGGTGCCGACCAGCACCAGCGTCGGCGTGGTCAGGATGTAGAGCGAGGCGAACTTCATCTCCCGCCCGCCCAGCTTCTTGCCCAGGTACTCCGGGGTGCGGCCGACCATCAGCCCGGCCACGAAGACCGCGACGACCGCCAGCACCAGCATCCCGTACAGGCCCGAACCGGTGCCGCCGGGCGCGATCTCGCCCAGCATCATGTTGAACATCGTCAGCCCGCCGCCGAACGGCGAGTACGAGTCGTGGAAGGAGTTCACCGCGCCGGTCGAGGTGAGCGTCGTCGAGGCCGCGAACAGGCTGGACGCCGCGATGCCGAACCGCTGCTCCTTGCCCTCCATCGCGCCGCCGGCCGCCTGCATCGCGGTACCGGAGTGCCGGGCCTCGGAGAGGGTGATCAGCGCGACCGAGGCGACCCAGAACAGGCCCATCACCGCGACGATCGCGTAGCCCTGCCGGTGGTCGCCCACCATCTTCCCGAAGGCGCGCGGCAGCGCGAAGGGGATCAGCAGGATCAGGAAGACCTGCAGCAGGTTGGTGAACCCGGTGGGGTTCTCGAACGGGTGCGCCGAGTTGGCGTTGTAGAAGCCGCCGCCGTTGGTGCCCAGCAGCTTGATGACCTCCTGCGAGGCCACCGCCCCGCCCGGGACCGCCTGCGGGTCGCCCGCCAGGGTGGTCACCTCGTGGAACCCGTGGAAGTTCTGCACCACCCCGTTCGCCACCAGGACCAGCGCGAAGACGATCGAGACCGGCAGCAGCAGCCGCAGCGTGATCCGGGTCAGGTCGACCCAGAAGTTGCCCACCCGGTCCGTCCGGTTGCGGGTGAAGCCCCGGATCAGCGCGGCCACCACGGCGATGCCGACGGCGGCGGAGACGAAGTTCTGCACCGCCAGGCCCGCCATCTGCGCCAGGTGCCCCATCGCGGACTCGCCGCTGTAGGACTGCCAGTTGGTGTTGGCGGTGAAGGAGATCGCGGTGTTCCACGCCTGGTGCCCCGACATCTGCGGGACCCCGAGGCTCAGCAGCAGGTGTCCCTGGAGCCGGATCAGGCCGTAGAGGAAGAGCACCGAGACGGCCGAGAAGGCCAGCACCGAGCGCAGGTAGACCGGCCAGCGCTGGTCGGCGTCGCCGTCCACCCCGACGACCTTGTACAGGCCGCGTTCGGCTCTGAGGTGCTTGGACGTGGTCAGGATCCGGGCGACGTAGTCGCCCAGGGGCCGGTAGCACAGGGCCAGCGCGCCCACCAGGGCGACGACCTGCGACCAGCCCGCGAGAACGGAACCCATGTCAGAACTTCTCCGGGTAGATCAGCGCGACGACGAGGTAGCCGACGAGGGCGACGGCCACGATGAGACCTGCGACGTTCTCGGCGCTCACAGCTTCTCCACCCCCCGCGCGATCAGGGCGATGACGGCGAACACGGCGACCGTGACACCGACGTGGATGAGATCGGACATGGGCTCCACCACAGTGGTTCGGAGGTGGCCGCGGCCCGGCCCCTGCGGGCGGTCGACGCGGCACCGGCGGTGGGCCGGCCTCGCCAGCCAACCGCGCCTACGGACCGCTACCGCCGTTCTTGACGTCCTCCATACGGCGCCCGTTCGATTGTTGACGGGCTCCATACGGTGACTCCCCGCGCTGCCCTTCACGCCTCGCCCGTCGCGCTGCCGGGCGTCCCTCGGGACGGCCGCGCGGATACGCCGAGAGCCCCGGACCGCGTGGTCCGGGGCTCTCGGCGCGGGATCGGGGCTCCGGCCGGGACCGGGCTCTCGGCGTGCTCCGGGGCTCCGGCCGGGACCGGGCTCTCGGCGTGCTCCGGGGCTCCGGCGTGCTCCGGGGCTCTCGGCGGCGCCTCAGGCGTTCTCGGGCGCCGGCAGCCGCTCGTACTCCGACCGCGTCGCCGGCTCGCCGCGGCGGACCGCGCCGGGGGCCCGGCGGGACGGGTGGTGCGCCTTGCTGGAGGAGGTCAGCTGCCACGGCACGCTGATCACCATCACGCCCGGGGTGAAGAGCAGCCTGCTCTTCAGCCAGAGCGCCGACTGGTTGTGCAGCAGGTGCTCCCACCAGCGCCCGACCACGTACTCGGGGATGAAGACGGCCACCGCGTCCCGGGGGCTGGTCCGGCGGTACTCGCGCACGTACGCCACCACCGGCTTGGTGATCTCCCGGTACGGCGAGTCCAGCACCTTCAGCGGCACCCGGACGTCCAGTTCGCCCCACTGCCGCTCCAGTTCGCCGGTGGCCTCCCGCTCCACCGCCACGGTCAGCGCCTCCAGCGAGTCCGGCCGGAACGCCTCGGCGTAGCCGAGCGCCCGCAGGGTGGGCTTGTGCAGCTTGGAGACCAGCACGATCCCGTGCACCTGGGAGGGGCGCACCGAGTCGGCCTCGGGGTCGTCCACCGCCAGTTCCTCGGCGACGCGGTCGTAGTGCCGGCGGATGCCCCGCATCATCACCCAGAGCACCACCGCCGCGACCACGGCCAGCCAGGCGCCCTGGGTGAACTTGGTGAGCAGCACGATGACCAGCACCAGCGCGGTGGTGACCGCGCCGAAGGCGTTGATCACCCGGGCGCGCTGGGCCGGGCCGCGCACGCCCGGCTCGGTCTCGGTGCGCAGCACCCGGTTCCAGTGCTTCACCATGCCGATCTGGGAGAGCGTGAACGAGGTGAAGACGCCCAGGATGTAGAGGTGGATCAGGCTGGTGACGTCCGCCTCGTACAGCCAGAGCAGCCCGCCGGCCACCACCGCGAGGGCGATGATGCCGTTGGAGAAGGCGAGGCGGTCGCCGCGGGTGTGCATCTGCCGGGGCAGGTAGCGGTGTTCGGCCAGGATCGAGGCCAGCAGCGGGAAGCCGTTGAAGGCGGTGTTGGCCGCCAGGATCAGCACCAGCGCGGTGACGGCCTGGATGAAGTAGAAGAGGAAGCTCCGGTCGCCACCGAAGATCGCGGCCGCCAGCTGGGCGACCACGGTCTGCTGCGGCGCGGTGTGGCAGTCCCCCGCGAAGCCGGTCAACGTGCAGGCGTCGTCGGCGATGTGGACCTTGGACATCAGCGCCAGCGCGGTGATGCCGACGAACATGACCACGGCCGTGGTGCCCATCACGGCCATCGTGGCGGCGGCGTTCCTCGACTTGGGCGCCCGGAAGGCCGGTACGCCGTTGGAGATCGCCTCCACGCCCGTCAGTGCCGTGCAGCCGGAGGCGAACGCCCGCAGGCCCAGCATCAGCAGACCGAGGCCCGCCAGGGTGTCCTTGCCGTCCACCGGCAGGATCCCGTACGAGGCGCTGGCCGCCACCGGGGTGTCCCCGAAGAGCGCCTTGACCAGTCCGGTGACCACCATCAGCAGCATGCCGCCGATGAACAGGTACGTCGGCGCGGCGAAGGCCTTGCCGGACTCCCGGACCCCGCGCAGGTTCATCGCCGCGAGCAGCACGACGAAGGCGACCGCCAGTTCGACCCGGTGGTCGGCCAGCGAGGGCAGCGCCGAGATGATGTTGTCGACGCCCGAGGCCACCGACACCGCGACCGTCATCACGTAGTCGACCAGCAGCGAAGCCGCCACCACCAGGCCCGAGTTGGCGCCGAGGTTGCGGGACACCACCTCGTACGAGCCGCCGCCGCTCGGGTAGGCGTGGACGACCTGGCGGTAGGACATCACCACGACCGCCATCAGCGCGACCACACCGGCCGCGACCCACGGGGTCAGGTACAGGAAGGCGGTGCCACCGACGGTGAGCACCAGCAGGATCTCCTGGGTCGCGTAGGCGACCGAGGAGAGCGGGTCGGAAGCGAAGATCGGCAGCGCCAGCCGCTTGGGGAGCAGCGTCTCGCCCAGCTCCTCGCTGCGCATGGCTCGGCCGATCACTAGGCGCTTGAGCGCCTGGGGCAGGTTGAACACATGGGCGAGCGTAAGGGCGGAAAACGGACCGTCCATGGGCCCGAGCGGAGTACCGCGAGCGCCGGACGCGCCCTTTGGGCGGGGTGTTCCCGCAGGTGGAAGCCGCTATGGGGAGCGTGCTCCGAGCGGTACGGAGGCGTTTCGGGGGCGTTAAGGGGGGCCGTTAAGACATCGTCAAGATATGGCGATCGGATAGGACATTTACGACATAGGCTCTCAAGTCCCGCCTTCGCGAGCCACCCCCGGAGCATCGCCCCGGCCGCTGCATCCACCGCCACAGCCGGCAGACCGCCGCGTCGGTGTGCTGGAGCCGCGCCGCTCGCCGACGTCTCGTCGGCGGTTCCCGTGCGGGGTGGGCGGGCCGATGTCCCGGCGGGCGCCGGTTGGGAAGACGATCAGCTCGGACGGAGGACTCCCGGCGCACCTGGGCACGTCCGGAACTTCTCGGCGGGGAGGCTGAACGGCCCGGCCCCACCCCTCGGAGAACACTCTGCTGCCCCCAGGAAGCAATTGCAAGTAATGCGCAATAATGCCGAACCCTCCGGCGGGCTACGCTCCGCGCATGGATCACCACTCTCCGCAGGCGAGCCCGCTCCTCCTCATCGACCTCGACCACACCCTGGTCGAACGCGACGGCGGCACCGACGCCTGGGCCACCGCGTTCTGCACCGCCCACGGCCTCCCCCTGGACACCGCACCCACCATCGTCACGCTGGTGCGCGCCGACCGCTCCCCGGCCGGCTTCGCCGGGATCGCCGCCCGCTACGGCCTCCGGCAGTCCGGCGAGGCGCTCTGGGAGGAACACGTCGCCCACGAGGCCGCCCGCACCCACCCGATCCCGGGCGTCCCCGCCGCCCTCACCGCCCTGCGCGGAGCCGGCTGGACCATCGGCGTCGTCACCAACGGCTACACCGACGTCCAGCGCGCCAAACTCGCCCGGACCGGCCTGCTCCCCGCCGTCGACGCCGTCTGCGTCTCCCAGGAGGCCGGCGCCCGCAAGCCCGACCCCGAGATCTTCCACCTGGCCGCCGCCCGCCTCGGCCGCACCCTCACCCCGGACACCTGGATGGTCGGCAACAACCCCGCCACCGACCTGCTGGGCGCCCACGCCTGCGGCATCCGCTCCATCTGGATCACCCCCACCCCGCCTCCGCCGCTCCCCCCGGCCCACCCCACCCCCACCCGCACCGCCCCCGACACCCCCACGGCGGCCGCCCTCCTCCTGGCCGCCCCCTGAGCCGCACCGGCCGCCCGCCGATGTCGGCCCCCTCGGGCAGGCTTCACCCATGCGCGCACCACGAGTCCAGTGCCCCGCCTGCGGCCGACCGGTCGCCCTGATGCCCACCCGCCGGGCCGGCTACGGCGTCATCCACGACCACAAGAGGGACCGCCGCTCCCTCCTCCTCTGCGAGGCGAGCATGCGACCCCTCCCGCTCTCCCGGGCCACCGCCTGGCAGGACGCCCTCCCCGGCGTCACCCCCGACCCTCCGGCCCCCACGCTCTTCTGACCCCCCGGCACCGCCGAACCGGGACGCCCGCGCCCGAGACCCGCCCCCGGGTACGACAAAACCGGCCCTGAACAACGTTTCCGCTGTTCAGGGCCGGTCTGGTAATCCAGTGGCTGGTGCAGGGTTCGAACCTGCGTAGCTTACGCGGCAGATTTACAGTCTGCTCCCTTTGGCCGCTCGGGCAACCAGCCAGGATTTGGTGTCTCGCGGGGCTTGCCCCGTTCGACTCCGTAAACGATACCTGATGCCGGGGGGTGGTTCGCCACCTGGTTGGTCACGTGATGATCAACGGATGTGGCGTGGCTGTCGGGGGCGGGGGCGGGGTGGTGCTGGATAGGCTGGGGCTGCGGGCGTCCGGTGGGGCGGGCCGTGTCAGTGAAGCCAGAGCATCAAGGAGACCAACACCCATGGCCGACTCCAGTTTCGACATCGTCTCGAAGGTCGAGTGGCAGGAGGTCGACAACGCGATCAACCAGACCTCGCGTGAGATCGCCACCCGCTTCGACTTCAAGAACGTCGGCGCCGAGATCAGCCGCTCCGGCGAAACGATCGAGATGAAGGCCAGCGGCGAGGAGCGGGTGAAGGCCATTCTGGACGTGCTGCAGAGCAAGTTCATCAAGCGTGGCCTGTCGCTGAAGGCGCTGGACGCCAAGGAGCCGCAGCTGTCCGGCAAGGAGTACAAGATCTTCGCGGACGTGAAGGAGGGCATCTCCCAGGACGATGCCAAGAAGGTCGCGAAGATCATCCGTGACGAGGGCCCGAAGGGCGTCAAGGCCCAGGTCCAGGGCGACGAGCTCCGCGTGACCTCGAAGAGCCGCGACGACCTGCAGACCGTCCAGGCCCTGCTCAAGGGCAAGGACCTCGACTTCGCGCTCCAGTACGTGAACTACCGCTAGTCCCGTCGGGACGCGCAGTGGCGACGGCCCCCGGACACCGTGTGGTGTCCGGGGGCCGTCGTGTCGGGCGTTGGGTCAGGGGCCGGTGAGGCGGGTGACCGTGCCGGTGGTGGTCGCGACGGTGTCGGGGGCCAGAGCCGTGACGGCCTGCTGGACGGCGGCCGGGTCCGGCTTGGCGGCCGTGGCGGCGTCGACCAGGGCCTTGGCCTTGGTCCCGAGCGAGGCGAGCCGGTCCTCCAGGGCCAGCGGCGGGAGCGCGGGGGTGGTGGTGCGCGGGGGCTCCGCCGCCGGCTGCTGGTCCAGCGGGGCCGGGACGGGCACGGGGGCCGCCACCGGGGCCGCGGGCAGCTGGGCGAGCAGGCCCTTCGTCGCCGTGTCGAGCGTGGCGAGCAACTGCTGGAGGACGCCGAGGTCGGGGCTGCCGGTCGGCGGGGTGGCGGCCGAGAGCAGGCCGCTGACCAGCTTGAGGACGTCGCCGAGGCCGCCCAGCGCCCCGAGCGCGGCGGCCGGGTCGGGCACGGCGGCCGGCGCCGCGGCGAGGTCGGGTGCGGCGGGGAGCGCCGGAGCCGGGGCGGAGACCGGCGGGGCCGCGACCGGCGGCACGCCGACCGGCAGCGGGACGTCCGCGAGGATCGCGGGGGGCGAGCTGGCGGGGGTGAAGGCCGCGGCTTCGTTGCCGGCGGCGGTGGCGGACGCCGTGGCGACCGGGGTCAGCGCGATGGCTGCGGTCAGCGCGGCGGCCATCCAAGTGGCACGCATGGGTGATGCTTCCTCTCGATGCGAATCAGGCGAAATGCCTGATTCACACGTTGGGGCAAGCCAGTTGACCCAGCCACCGCGGGTACGCCGAACGGTTCACGCCCCGTCGGGAGCGGCCCAGCCGTCGGTGCGGCGGTGGGCGGTCAGGCCGACCGCCTCGAACTCGTCGTGGTGCTGGGCGTCCACGACGCGGGCGCCGATGCGCCGCAGGGCGCGGGAGATCGGGGTGCCCTCGGGCGGGCTGGGTTCGAACTCGCCGCTGACGAGCGGGCCCAGGTCGAGTCGGCCGTCGGCCCAGACGGCGGCGCGCTGGGTGCCGCTGCCACCGAAGTAGTCGGCCTCCACGCAGGCGATCGGACCGGCCTTGGACCACGCGGCGAGCCGGCGTTCGAGGCCGTCCGGGAACCAGTCGAAACCGGACTCACCGCCGAACCCGGGCTCACCGCGGCCGAACTGGAGCGCGGACAGGAAGGCGGGGGTGGCCGGTATCAGGGCCAACCCCTGGGCCAGCGGACTGAGACGGGCGGCCGGGACCTCCGCGGCGGCCACCGCGAGCAGCTCCGCCGAACCGATCAGCGCCTGAAGTTCGTACGACATTCAGTCATCCTGAACCAAGGTACTGACACTCCGCCCGGCATTTACCATTCCGTACCCGGACGGGTAGGGCCCGGACGGCACGGCTCCGGGTTCGGGCGCCCGGGGCAGGGCCCCGGACAGGCCCCGGACAGGCCCCGGGCAGGGCTTCGGGCAGGGCCCCGGGCGCATCGGACCGCCGGAGACCGCGGCGCGGCGTGCGGACGGCCCGCGCGGACGGACCAGGCGGTCCTGACCGCCGGAGGCACCGGAGCGGCCGACCGGACGGCCGACCGGGACGGCCGACCGGATGGCGGACCGGGACGGCGGACCGGGCACCGGGACCCCCGCGGGCCAAACCTCCGCCGCGCATCCCTGACAGTCGCTCACCCGAGCGGGCGCACGCCGCATGCGACACCCCCGGCAACCGGGTGAACTGGCCGGGTACGGCCCGCCCCCGGGGCTCTCCCGGGGCGAACCCCACCGCCGGAGCGGACCCCCGGTGGACGTGGCCGCACCCGAGGAGGACGCATGAGTTCGATGGAGGCACCCTCGCCCGGCCGGGGCAGCCCCGGCCCGAGCGCCGCCCGCAGGAGCGGCGGCGCGGTCGCCACCCGGATGGCCGGCGCACCACGGATGTCCTGGCTGACGCTGGCGCTGATGACGACCAGCTCCGTGGCCAGCCTCCGGGCCGCGCCGACCATGGCGGTCTACGGCCTGGCCTGCGTCTTCCTCTACCTCGTCCCCGCGATCGTCTTCCTGCTGCCGACCGCGCTGGTCTCCGCCGAGCTGGCCTCCGGCTGGGAGGGCGGCGTCTACCGGTGGGTGTCGGAGGGCCTGTCGAAGCCGCTGGGCTTCCTCGCCGTCTGGTGCCAGTTCGCGATGACGATCTTCTACTACCCGTCGCTGCTCGCGTACGTGGCCTCGACGATCGCGTACGTGGTCAACCCGGCGCTGGCCAGCAACGGGCCCTACACCGCCGTCGTGATCATGGTGCTGTACTGGACCGGCGTCTGGGTCTCCTCGCGCGGGACGAAGGCCGTGGCCGGCCTCTCCTCCTGGGGCCTGGTGATCGGCACCCTGATCCCCGGCACGCTGCTCGTGGTGCTCGGCCTCGTCTTCCTCGGCCAGGGCAACACCTCGGCCGCCCCGATGAACGCCGCACACCTCTTCCCGCAGTGGACCGGCCTGGCCAGCCTGGTGCTGATCGTCAACAACTTCCTCAGCTACTCCGGCATGGAGATGAACGCGGTGCACGTCTCCTCGCTCCGCGATCCGGCCCGGGAGTTCCCGCGGTCGATGTTCACCGCCTCCGGGATGGTCCTGCTGATCTTCATCCTGCCCGCGCTGGCGATCAGCTGGGTGGTGCCGTCCAGCCAGCTGAGCCTGACGGCCGGCGTGATGCAGGCCTTCGACTCCTTCTTCCAGTACTTCCACATCGGCTGGCTCACCCCGGTGATCGCGGTGGCGCTGATCGCCGCCTCCCTCGGCGGCATGCTCACCTGGCTCGCCGGACCGTCCAAGGGCCTGCTGATGATCTCCCGCCAGGAGGGCTACCTGCCGCCGTTCCTGCAGCGGCTGAACAAGGAGGGGATCCAGCAGAACCTGCTGGTCACCCAGGGTGTGGTCACCACGGTCATCGCCCTCGCCTACGCCCTGATCCCGAACGTCTCCAGCGCCTACTGGATCTTCTCGGTGATCACCACGCAGGTCTACCTGATCGTCTACCTGCTGATGTTCGCCGCCGCGATCCGGCTGCGCCGCACCCAGCCGGACCACCCCCGCGGCTACCGCGCCCCGGCGCTGGTCCCGGTCTGCGTGACCGGCCTGATCGCCTCGGCGGCCGCGATGGCGATCGGGTTCGTCCCGTCCTCGCAGTTCGGCAGCGGCAGTGTCTGGTCGTACGTCGCGATCGTCGGCGGTGGCCTGGTGCTGCTCGGCCTGGTGATCCCCTACCTGTTCCTGAGGCTGCGCAAGCCCTCCTGGCGCAACCCCGACGCCCAGGCCGAACTGGCCGAGCAGGAGGCCGAGGAGCGGCGCGGCACCACCGGAGGTGCGGCATGACCGGCACCATGATGGCCTCCCGCCACCGCTGGATCTACCTGGGCGCGATCGTCCTGCTGGTCGGCATGCTGATCACCGGTCTGCTGACGTACTCCCAGCTGCACAGCACCAACGAGGCCAACGACAAGGCCAAGCAGCTCTCGTCCGCGCTGACGGCGGCCGGCTACCCGGTCCCCAGCCAGAGCCAGATCGTGCACACCCTGGGCGAGGACGGCGGCGCGGTCTGCGAGAACCCGGCCGACGCGCTGAACCAGGCGCAGTGGAAGTACGGGATGTCCAACGGCGCGGGCGGTCCCGGGCAGCGGCCGGTGCTCTCCGACCGCGAGGTGGTGTTCGCGGAGTCGATCGTGCTCTCGGTGTACTGCCCGGACAAGCTCGCCGACATCCGGCAGAAGATCGACGACCTCAAGCTCCGTGACACCGTGCGCAGTTGACGATCAGCCCACCGAACCGACCGATCGCCCAGGAGCCGTACCCATGACCGACGAACTCGCCCGCCGGATCGCCGCCCTGATGCCCCGGGCCAAGGACGACCTGGCCGAGCTGGTCGCCATCCCCTCCGTCGCCGACCCCCGCCAGTACCCGCCGGAGAAGTGCCGCGAGGCCGCCGAGTGGGTCGCCGCCGCCTTCACCCGGGCCGGCCTGCGCGACGTCCACCTGGAGGAGACGCCGGACGGCAGCCACGCCGTGATCGGCCACCGCCCGCCGCCGCCCGGCGCCCCGACCGTCCTGCTCTACTGCCACTACGACGTCCAGCCGCCGCTCGACGACGCCGCCTGGACCTCCCCGCCGTTCGAGCTCACCGAGCGCGACGGCCGCTGGTACGGACGCGGCACCGCCGACTGCAAGGGCAACATCGTCATGCACCTCACCGCCCTGCGGGCCCTCGGCGACGACCTCCCGGTCGGCATCAAGTTCGTCGCCGAGGGCTCCGAGGAGCAGGGCACCGGCGGGCTGGAGGCCTACGTGCCGCCGCACGCGGGCGAGTTGCACGCCGACGCCCTGCTGGTCTGCGACACCGGGAACGCGGCGGTCGGCGTGCCGACCGCCACCACCTCGCTGCGCGGGGTCACCAACGTGGTGGTCGGCGTCTCGACCCTCGCCGGCGACGTGCACTCCGGCATGTTCGGCGGTCCCGCCCCGGACGCCCTGGCCGCGCTGATCCGCGCCCTCGACTCGCTGCGCGACGCCGAAGGCGGCACCCGGATCGACGGCCTGGACTCCACCGGCACCTGGCGCGGCGTCGGCTACGACGAGCAGCAGTTCCGCACCGACGCCGGGGTCCGGGAGGGCGTCCGGCTGACCGGTTCCGGCACCGTCGCCGACCGGCTCTGGGCCAGGCCCGCCGTCACCGTGCTCGGCATCGACTGCCCCCCGGTGGTCGGCTCGGCGGCCGCCGTCCCGGCCGCCGCCCGCGCCCGGGTCAGCCTGCGGGTGCCGCCCGGCACCGACGCGCGGGCCGCCCAGGACGCGCTGACCGCGCACCTGAAGGCCGCCGTGCCGTGGGGCGCGCAGGTCACGGTCGAGCCGGAGAGCGTCGGTTCGCCGTTCCAGGCCTCCACCGGCGGGCCGGCGTACCAGGCGCTCGACCGTGCCATGCGGGAGGTCTACGGCAAGCCGATCTCCTTCCTCGGCCAGGGCGGCTCGATCCCGCTCTGCAACGTGTTCGCCCGCACCTACCCGGACGCGGAGATCATCCTGATGGGCGTCGAGGAGCCGCGCTGCCTGATCCACGCGCCCAACGAGAGCGTCGATCCCGGCGAGATCGAACACATGGCCCACGTCGAGGCGTTGTTCCTCCGGCACTACGCCGAGTCCACCCGGACGTGAGGGAGTTCGGTACCCGCGACACCCCGCGCCCGGCGGCCGGCCCGACCCGGACGGCCACCGGTCCGGGACCGGTTACAGAACGGGAAGGACGGCGGGGAAGACAGCGGGAAGGACAGCGGGGAAGACCCCACGGGACAGAAGCCGAATTCCGGTACGGGGCAGACGCAGCACTTCCGGTACGGGACAGACGCAGAGAGGAACCCTCATGCCACGACCGTTCACCACCGAGGACTACACCGCCCGGATGGCCCGGGCCACCGCCGACGCGGCCGCCGCCGGACTCAGCGGCCTGGTCGTCGCCCCCGGCCCCGACCTGGTCTACCTCTGCGGCTACCAGCCGACCGCGATCACCGAACGGCTGACCGCGCTGCTCCTCACCCACGGCCGCGAGCCCGCCCTGATCGTCCCCACGTTGGAGCGGCCCGACGCCGAACGGGCCACCGGCGCCCCCGGCCTGCGGCTGCTCGACTGGACGGACGGCGAGAGCCCCTACGACACCGCCGTCCCGCTGCTCGACCCCGCGGGCCGCTACGGCGTCTCGGACAACGCCTGGGCGATGCACCTGCTCGGCCTCCAGGCCGCCCTGCCGGGCGCCGGCTGGACCTCGCTCACCGAGGCGCTGCCGATGCTCCGGGCGGTCAAGGACACCGACGAGCTGGAGCGGCTGGCCGCGGCCGGCGGCGCCGCGGACGCCGCCTACCGCGGCATCCTGGAGGTGCGGTTCGCCGGCCGGCGGGAGACCGACGTGGCCGCCGACCTCAGCGCCCTGCTCATCCAGTACGGGCACAGCCAGGTCGACTTCACCGTGGTCGGCTCCGGCCCCAACGGCGCCAACCCGCACCACGAGGCGGGTGACCGGGTCATCGAGGCCGGGGACACCGTCGTCCTGGACTTCGGCGGCCTCAAGGACGGCTACGGCTCCGACACCACCCGGACGGTGCACGTCGGCACGGACGTCCCGGCCGAGCTGCGGACGGTGCACGACGTCGTCCGGCAGGCGCAGCAGACCGCGTTCGAGGCGGTCCGGCCCGGCGTGACCTGCCAGGAGATCGACCGGATCGCCCGCCGGGTGATCACCGAGGCCGGGTACGGCGAGTACTTCATCCACCGCACCGGGCACGGCATCGGCATCACCACGCACGAGCCGCCCTACCTGGTCGAGGGCGAGGAGCAGCCGCTCGTCCCGGGGATGTGCTTCTCGATCGAGCCCGGTGTCTACCTGCCCGGCCGCTTCGGGGTGCGGATCGAGGACATCGTGACGGTGACCGACCAGGGCGGCCGGCGGTTCAACAACACGCCCCACGAGCTGGGCACCGTCTCCTGACCACCGTCTCCTGACCACTGCCGACCGGCCCCGCGACCTGCGGCGGAGTCCGCCCGCACGGCGCCGCACGGGGCCGTGCGGCGCGGGCCAGGCCGTTCCGCTGTCCGGCGTCTTTCTGAGTCTTTGCTGGACGACAGGCCGTTCGCGTGAAGAGTTCTCAAAGAATGCCTTGCTAGCTTCGGCTGGCATGACCAAACTGCTCCGCCCGGCGCCGCCCCCACCCGCGAGCGCCGGGCGGCTGCGTCCGGTGACCCGGCCGCTGCCCGGTGCGCGCGCCAGCGCACTGACGCGGCTGCGGCTCCTGGCGTGGCCGCTCTACCTCGTCGCCCTGCTCTGGTACGTGCGCGCGTACGGCCTGCCGTACTCCAACGACGTGGTCTTCTGCTGGCTGATCGGCGCGCTGCTGGCCGCCGCCGTGCACAGCGGCCACGGGACGCGCGGCTTCCTGCTGGTGCTGCGCGACTGGGTGCCGGTGATGGCCGTCGTCTGGGCGTACTCGCTGCTGCGCGGGTACGGTGCGCACACCCCGTGGGCCCCGCACTGGCGGCCGCAGCTGCGCGCGGACGAGTTGCTCGGCTTCGGTGAGACCTGGACGGTCCGGCTGCAGCACGGGCTCTACACCGCCGGTTCGCCGCACTGGTACGACTACGCGGCGGTCCTGGTCTACATGTCGCACTTCTTCATGATCTTCGTGGTGCTGGCCGTGCTCTGGCGGCGCCGCCACGACCGGTTCCGGCACCTGCTCACCTGCTACCTCGCGCTGACCTTCGCCGGTTTCGCGACGTACATCCTGTTCCCGGCCGACCCGCCGTGGCTCACCGCGCAGGAGGGCCACATGCCGGCGCTCACCCGGGTGGTGTCGGACGTGCTGACGCAGAGCGGGCTGCCCCGGGCCGGGTCGGTCTTCGAGAACGGCAGCCGGTTCGCCAACGACGTCGCCGCGATGCCCTCGCTGCACTCCGCGTACCCGGCGATGCTGCTGTTCTTCTTCTGGCCGACGGCCGCGCGGTGGGTCCGCGTGCTGCTGGTCGCGTACCCGCTCGCGATGGCGTTCACCCTGGTCTACGGGGCGGAGCACTTCATCGTCGACGTCCTCGCCGGCTGGGCGTACGCGGCGGCGGTGGTCTACGGCGTGCGGTGGCTGCGCGCACGGCGCCGGGCCCGGCTGCTGGCGGTGGCCGTACCGGGGTAGCCGCGCCGCCCGGCCGGGTGCGGACCGCACCACCCCCGTACCCGGCCGGCGGCCGCCACCGGCAGACTGGGCGGGTGACCGAGACGCCCAGGAAGCCCACGCAGGACCAGCTGCTCGCCGCTCGCGACAGCACCATCGCGGACATCGCCGGCCCCGGGCTCCGGGTGCTGTTCTGCGGGATCAACCCCGGCCTCTGGTCGGGCGCCACCGGTCACCACTTCGCCCGGCCGGGCAACCGGTTCTGGCCCGCGCTGCACCGCTCCGGCTTCACCCCGCGCCAGTTCCGCCCGGACGAGCAGCGCGAGCTGCTCGACCTCGGCCTCGGCATCACCAACGTCGCCCCGCGCGCCACCGCCAAGGCGGACGAGCTCACCGCCGACGAACTGCGCGAGGGCGGCGCCGCGCTCGCCGCCCGCGTCCTGGCGCTGCGCCCGCGGGCGCTGGCCGTGCTCGGCATCGGCGCGTACCGGACGGCCTTCGGCCGGCGGACGGCGGCGGTCGGCCGGCAGCCGGAGGGCCTCGGGGAGACCGAGGTCTGGGTGCTGCCCAACCCGAGCGGACTCAACGCGCACTACACCCTGGACGCGCTGGCGCGGGAGTTCCGGCGGCTGCGCGAGGCCGTGGAGTGACCGGGGCCGGGACCGCCGGAGGGCCGGCAACCGGCCCGCGGGGGCGGTTCAGCGCGCGCCGAACCGCTCGTCGGTGGGTACCACCTCGCGCCCCAGCGGCATCAGCGAGATCGGGATCATCTTGAGGTTGGCCCAGCCGAACGGGATCCCGATGATCGACACGAACAGCGGGATGCTCGTCGCGATGTGCGCCAGCGCCAGCCACCAGCCCGCGAACACCAGCCAGATCACATTGCCCACGCAGGACGCCGCCCCGGCCTCCGGCCTCTCCACCGTCGTCCGGCCGAACGGCCAGATCACGAAACCGGCGATCCGGAACGAGGCGATGCCGAACGGGATCGTGACGATGAGGACGCAGCAGATGATGCCGGCGATGACGTAGCCGAGCGCCATCCAGATCCCGCAGAAGATCAGCCAGATGGCGTTCAGGACGAACTCGATCACCTTCATGGTGGGCACCCTCTCACGACGGACGGCCGACCCCTATGACGTGCCATGCCCGCTGTCCGCCGTGTCTACGCCGCCGCCCGCCGACCCGCCCGCCGGACCGACGACCGAACCGACCGCCGAACCGGCCCGCCACGCGCGGTCCGCCGGTGCCGGGCCCCTACAGCGCCGGGCCCCTACAGCGGGGTGACGGCCTTCAGCACCAGCAGCAGCGCCACCGCCGCGTTGACCGCGCAGAGCGCCGACGCGGCCGTGCCGATCGCCGCCACCATGGCCGCGAGGCCCGCCCGGGTGTGGGCCGGCGGCCAGTTCCGCGAGGACGGCACCGGGCCGAGCAGCGCGGCCACCCGGCGCGGCACCGGGCCGGGCACGGCCCCCGGCGCGGCGAAGGCGGCGAAGCCGGGAGCGGGCGCCCGGTGCGAGACCAGCGCCGCCCGGGCCACCGCCCGGGCCGTGATCCGCCGGTCGCCGACCGCCTGGGCCGACTCCTCGTCCGCCCACCGCTCCGCGCTGTACGCCACCGCCTGCTGCAGGGGCCGCAGGAACGGGTTGACGCAGCCCGCGAGTTGGGTGATCAGCAGATAGCGGTGGTGCCGGTGCTCCAGGTGCGCCCGCTCGTGCGCGAGCAGCGCCTCGCGCTCGTCGGCCGCCAACCCGGCCAGCATCCCGGTGGAGACCACCACCCGCCCCGGCGAGCCGGGCAGCGCGTAGGCGTAGGGCCGGTCGTCCGGCAGCACCGCGAGGTCGTCCGGGAGCCCGCCGGGCGTGCCGCCGAGTCCGTACCCGGCGGTCCCGGCGAGTCCGTACCCGGTCGTGCCGCCGAGGTCGCGGCCGAGCGCCCGGCGGGCCCGGGCCCGGATCCTCAGGTGTCGCACCACCGTGCGCAGACAGGCCGCGGCCACCACGGCCAGGACGCAGATCGCCGCCGTGCCGACCGTCTCGTGGTAGGGCAGCGCCGCCCGCACCTCCGGGTCGGACCAGCTGTCCGGCAGCGGGTTGCCCGGGATCTGGGCGGTGCCCACCACCCCGGTCAGACCGAGGCAGACGGCGCTGCACAGGGCCATCACCGCACTGATCACGGTCAGCAGCCGGGACGCCCCGCGCGGATGCAGGTGCTGTTCGGTGAGCCGGGCGATCGGGACGGCGGTCAGCGGGAGGATGAGCGGGAGGAAGACGAAGACGCCCACGGGTCAGCTCTCGTGGTCGGCCACTGCCGGGTCGGCACCGGCGCTGTCCAGCAGCGTCCGCAGCAGCTCCTCGTCGTGCGGCAGCAGGGCCGTGACGAAGCTGGCCAGGACGGCGTCCCGGTCCGGCTCGCCGTCCAGCATCCGGCGCATCCGCAGTGCGGCCAGCCCGGCCGCGTCGGAGGACGCCTGCCAGAGGTAGGAGCGGCCCGAACGGGTCCGCGAGACGGCCTTCTTGGCGTGCAGCCGGGACAGGATGGTCATCACGGTGGTGTACGCCAGGCCGCCGTCCAGGCGCTCCTGAACCCAGACCGCGGTGGCCGGGCCGGGCGCCCGCTGGAGCACCGCCAGCACCTGGGCCTCCAGCTCGCCCTGGCCTCGCCGGCGGGCCCGTGGATCCCCGGCCGCCGGGGCGTGCCTCTCCTCTGCCATGACGGCCACTCCCTCCGGATGCCGCGCCCCGCAGCCGGCGGGACGCGCTCTCATCCTAACGAGCGGCCGCCGGCCCCCGGCCGCCCACCGGCCCGCTCAGACCAGCGGCTCACGGGCGTTCTGCCGCCGGTCCAGCTCGGCGATCCCGGGGTGGTGCAGGTCGAAGGCCGGGGACTCCGAGCGGATCCGGGGCAGGGTGACGAAGTTGTGCCGCGGCGGCGGGCAGGAGGTGGCCCACTCCAGCGACCGCCCGTACCCCCACGGGTCGTCCTCGGTGACCCTGCGGCCGTACCGCGCGGTGTGCCAGACGTTGTAGAGGAACGGCAGGGTGGAGATGCCGAGCAGGAAGGAGCCGATGCTGGAGACGGTGTTCAGCGTGGTGAAGCCGTCCGAGGCCAGGTAATCGGCGTAGCGGCGGGGCATGCCCTCGGCGCCCAGCCAGTGCTGCACCAGGAAGGTGGCGTGGAAGCCGACGAAGAGCGTCCAGAAGTGGATCCGCCCGAGCCGCTCGTCCAGCATCCGTCCGGTGAACTTGGGCCACCAGAAGTGGAAGCCGGCGAACATCGCGAAGACCACGGTGCCGAAGACGACGTAGTGGAAGTGGGCGACGACGAAGTACGAGTCCGAGACGTGGAAGTCGATCGGCGGCGCCGCGAGCAGGACCCCGGTCAGCCCGCCGAACAGGAAGGTGACCAGGAAGCCGACCGTCCAGAGCATCGGGGCCTCGAAGCTCAGCGAGCCCTTCCACATGGTGCCGATCCAGTTGAAGAACTTCACCCCGGTCGGCACCGCGATCAGCATCGTCATGATCGAGAAGAACGGCAGCAGCACCTGGCCGGTGACGAACATGTGGTGCGCCCAGACCGTGATCGACAGGCCGGTGATGGCGATGGTGGCGGCGATCAGCCCGGAGTAGCCGAAGACCGGCTTGCGGCTGAAGACCGGGATGATCTCGGTGACGATGCCGAAGAACGGCAGCGCGATGATGTACACCTCCGGGTGCCCGAAGAACCAGAACAGGTGCTGCCAGAGCAGCGCCCCGCCGTTCGCCGCGTCGAAGACGTGCGAGCCGAACTTGCGGTCCGACTCCAGGCAGAGCAGCGCGGCCGCCAGCACCGGGAAGGCGAAGAGCACCAGGACGGCGGTGAGCAGGATGTTCCAGACGAAGATCGGCATCCGGAACATCGTCATCCCGGGGGCCCGGAGGCAGACGATCGTGGTGATGAAGTTGACCGAGCCGAGGATGGTCCCGAAGCCGGAGAAGGCCAGGCCCATGATCCACAGGTCCGCGCCGAGGCCCGGGCTGTGCTCGGCGCTGTTCAGCGGCGCGTAGGCGAACCAGCCGAAGTCGGCCGCGCCGTCCGGGGTGACGAAGCCGTAGAGGGCGATCAGCGAGCCGAACAGGTAGAGCCAGTAGGCGAGCGCGTTCAGCCGGGGGAAGGCCACGTCGGGCGCGCCGATCTGCAACGGCATGATCCAGTTGGCGAAGCCGGCGAACAGCGGGGTCGCGAACATCAGCAGCATGATCGTGCCGTGCATGGTGAAGAGCTGGTTGAACTCCTCGTTGGAGAGCAGTTGCAGCCCCGGCCGGGCCAGCTCGATCCGCATCAGCATCGCCATCAGCCCGCCGAGCAGGAAGAACAGGAACGCGGTGGTGATGTACAGGGTGCCGATCCGCTTGTGGTCGGTGGTGGTGAGCCAGCCCACCAGGGCCCGGCCGCGCCGTCGGCGCGCGGCCGCCCGCCGGCGGTCCAGTCGCGGCGTGCGCGACGGGCGCGGAGCCCGCTCCACGGCGTCCTTCGGCAGGAGAGTCACGCGGCGCACCTTCCGTACTCGGGGCCGGGCCCCGGTCGAGCCCGCCGGCCCGGGCCCGGACAGCAGTCGGACAACGACTACCAGCCGCCGCCCGGCCCCGCCGGGGGCGCGCGTGGCCGGTCACCCGAACAGGCGCGGTCCGGTTGCCCGGCGCCCGGCCGCGGCGGACGGTCGAGGCCCGTACCCCTTTCCGTGCGCCTGTTGGCCGTCGGTCCGGCTCCGGCCGGGTACCGCCGACGACGCCGGCCCGCGGCCCAGGAGGAGTCCATGAGCACCTCGTCGCCCACCCCCGACCAGCCCCCGCCCTGGCGCTCCGGCACCGGGGCGCCGCCCCCGCCGCCATCGGCCGACCGGTTCCGTGACTGGGCCCCCGGCCTGGTGATGTTCGCGGGTGTGCTGATGCTCATCAACGGCTTCATGGAGGCGGTCCGGGGCATCATGGCGGTCGCCGACGACGACATCTTCGTCTCGACCCCGCGCTACGTCTTCCGCTTCGACCTCACCGGGTGGGGGTGGGTGCACATCGTCATCGGCGCCCTGGTCGCGGTGGTCGGTGCCTTCGTCCTCAAGGGCGCCGCCTGGGCCCGCTGGGCCGGTGTGTTCCTCACCGCGCTGAGCGCCCTGGACAACTTCCTGGCCCTGCCGTACTACCCGCTCTGGTCGATCGTGGTGATCGCCCTGGACGTCTTCATCATCTGGGCGCTCTGCGTCTACCGGCCGGAGGACGACGTGTACTGACCGGCCGCACCGACCCGCCCCGCGCCCGTACCGCACCGCCGGTACGGGCGCGGGCCGTCTCAGCTGCGGGCGCGCTGGGTGACCGCGATGCAGACCAGCACCACCACCGCGGTGACCGGCGCCGCCACCGGCAGCTCCTCGCCCAGCAGCAGCACCGCCCAGACCAGCGTCAGCAGCGGCTGGGCGAGCTGGAGCTGACTGGCCCTCGGCACCCCGATCGCCGCCATCCCCCGGTACCAGAGCACGAACCCGCCGAGCTGCGACACCGCCGCCGTGTACGCCAGCCCGGCCAGCGCCTTCACCCCCGGGTGCACCGGCTCGCCCGGCAGCGCCAGCGCCGTGGTCACCACGGTGACCGGCAGCGCCGCGACAACCGCCCAGGCGATCACCTGCCACCCCGGCAGCTCCCGCGAGATCCGCCCGCCCTCCGCGTACCCGGCCGCGCAGACCACCAGCGCGGCGAACAGGTAGAGGTCGGCGGTGGTCGGCCGCCCGTGGCTCTGCAGCAGGGTGAAGGCGAGCACGGCCGCCGCACCGGCCAGCGCCGCGCACCAGAAGGCCCGGGACGGGCGCCGGCCGGTGCGCAGCGCCGAGAACGCGGCGGTGGCGAGCGGCAGCACACCGATGACCACAGCCGAGTGGGCGGTCGAGGAGGCCCGCAGCGCCAGCGTGGTGAGCAGCGGGAAGCCCAGCACGCAGCCGGCCGAGACCACCAGCAGCCCGGGCCAGTGCCGGCGCGCGGGGAGGGGGACGCGGGCGGCCGCCAGGCAGAGCGCGGCGAGCAGCCCGGCCACGGCGCCGCGCAGGCCGGTCGCCGTCCACGGACCGAAACCGGACAGGGCCCAGGCGGTCGCGGGGAAGCTGAAGGAGAAGGAGAGGACGCCGAGGGCCGCCAGGGCCGTACCGGAGCCGCCGGAGCTGCCGGAGCTGCCGGAGCCGATCGGTGCCTGCGGTGCTATCGCGATCGGGCGGGTAGCGCTATCTTGTGCCGTCATGAACGAGCGTAGCAGCGTGACCGATCTGGCCGACAGCCTGCGCCGGGAGGTCGAGCGCTACCCGGAGGGACGCAAGCTGCCGTCGAGCCGGGCCCTGATGGAGCGCCACCAGGTCAGCCCGGTGACGGTCTCCCGGGCGATCGCCGTGCTGGCGGCCGAGGGCCTGGTGGTCTCCCGGCCGGGCGCCGGGGTCTTCCGGGCCGCCGCCTTCGCGGGCGGCACCACCGGCGGCGGTTCGCCGCTCGCCGCGCCGACCGCCCGGCCCGGCGACCTCTCCTGGCAGGAGCTCGCGCTGAGCGCCGACGCGGGCCCGCGCGACCGGGGCGCGGGCGCGCTGTTCGCCACCCTGAACGTCCCGCCGCCCGACGTGGTCGACCTGAACGGCGGCTACCCGCACGCCTCGCTCCAGCCGGAGCGGCTGCTGGCCGCCGCCCTGGCCCGGGCCGGCCGGCGGCCCGGCGCCTGGGAGCGCCCGCCGGTCGACGGGCTGACCGAACTGCGCGCCTGGTTCGCCCGGGACATCGGTGGGAACGGCGGGCCGCTGGGCGCGGGCGACGTCCTGGTCACGGCGGGCGGGCAGAGCGCGCTGACCGTCGCGATCCGCTCGCTGGCCGCCCCGGGCGCACCCGTGCTGGTGGAGTCGCCGACCTACCCCGGGACGCTCGCGGTCGCCCGCGCGGCGGGCGTGCGGCCGGTCCCCGTCCCGGTGGACGAGGACGGCGTGCGCACCGACCTGCTGGCGGCGGCCTTCGACGCCACCCGGGCCCGGGTCTTCGTCTGCCAGCCGCTGTTCCAGAACCCGACCGGCGCGGTGCTCTCCCCCGAGCGGCGCGCCGAGGTGCTGCGGATCGCCCGGACGGCCGGCGCGTTCGTCGTCGAGGACGACTTCGCCCGCCGGCTGGTCCACGCCGACTCCCCCGCGCTGCCGCGCCCGCTCGCCGCCGACGACCCGGACGGCGTGGTGGTCCACCTGCGCTCGCTGACCAAGGCCACCTCGCCCAATCTGCGGGTCGGCGCGCTGACCGCCCGCGGCCCCGCCCTGCGGCGGCTGCGGGCGACCCAGGTGGTGGACAGCTTCTTCGTGCCCCGGCCGCTCCAGGAGGCGGCACTGGAACTGGTCGCCGACCCGGGCTGGGCGCGCCACCTGCGCACCCTCGGCGCCGAGCTGCGCGACCGCCGGACGCTCACGGTGGCCGCGCTGCGCCGCGAGCTCCCCGGTCTGCTCGGCCCGCACCGGCCCGGGGGCTACCACCTCTGGCTGCGGCTGCCGGAGGGCACCGACGAGGCCGCGCTGGCCACCGCCGCGCTGCACGCCGGGGTGCTGGTCGCCCCCGGGAGCCCCTACTACGCCGCCGAGCCGCCGGCGCCCCACCTGCGGCTGAGCTATGCCGCCGTCGACAGCCCGGCCCGGATCGCCGAGGGCGTCCACCGGCTGCGCCGGGCCTACGAGGGTCTCACCGGCTGAACGCGGCCGGCCGCCGAGCGGGCGGGCGGGGGCGCGGGGCAGGCGGGCCCCCGTCAGCCCCGGTAGCCCGCCATCCGCTCCAGTCGGGCGATCCGCTCCGCCATCGGCGGGTGGGTCGAGAAGAGCTTCGTCCCGGCCTCGCCCGGGCGGAACGGGCTGGCGATCATCATGTGGCTGGCCGTCTGGAGCTGCGGCTCCGGCGGCAGCGGCAGCTGCCGGGTGCCGACGTCCAGCTTGCGCAGGGCGCTCGCCAGGGCGAGCGGGTCGCCGGTGATCCGGGCGCCGTCGGCGTCGGCCTGGTACTCCCGGGAGCGGCTGACGGCCAGCTGGATCAGCGAGGCGGCGAGCGGCCCCAGGATCATGATCGCGAGCATCCCGAAGAGCCCGGGGCCGTCGTCGTCGTCGCTGCGGCCGAACGGCACCAGCCAGGCGAAGTTCACCAGGAACATCACCACCGAGGCGAGCGCGCCGGCGACCGAGGAGATCAGGATGTCCCGGTTGTAGACGTGGCTCAGCTCGTGGCCGAGCACCCCGCGCAGCTCCCGCTCGTCCAGCAGCTGGAGGATGCCGTCGGTGCAGCAGACCGCCGCGTTGCGCGGGTTGCGGCCGGTGGCGAAGGCGTTCGGGGCCGGGGTCGGGGAGATGTACAGCCGCGGCATCGGCTGGCGGGCCGAGGTGGAGAGCTCACGGACGATCCGGTACAGCCGCGGCGCCTCGATCTCGCTCACCGGGCGGGCCCGCATGGCGCGCAGGGCGAGCTTGTCGCTGTTCCAGTACGCGTAGGCGTTGGTCCCGAGCGCGACCAGCAGGGCGATCACGAAGCCGGTGCGGCCGAAGAAGCTGCCGATCACCAGGATCAGCGCCGAGAGGCCGCCGAGCAGTGCGGCGGTCCTCAGTCCGTTGTGCCGGCGGTGCACGGCAGGCCCTCCAATGGTGCGGTGGGGAAGCCCTCGCTGCCTCGTCCCTCTGCCCGCTCAACGGGCGAGCCCGGCGGCCTTGTTCCCTTGTGACCACCGCTACACCCGGACCGCCCAGCCGCCCGCCCCGGCCGGCGGCCTCAGAACAGCGTGCCGCCGACCACCTGGAGGACCAGCTGCGGGGCCACCGAGAGCACCACGGCCACCGAGGCGGTGAGCCCCAGGGTGGCCGTCAGCGAGGCCGGCAGCCAGCGCTCGGCGACGGCGGTGACCGCGTCCTGCGACGGCGCCGGGGCGAAGAGCCGCGCCGTCCACAGCAGGTAGTAGTACAGCGCGATGACCACATTGACGGCCATCACCACGGCCAGCCAGCCCAGCCCGGCGTCGACGGCGGCGCGGAACACCACCACCTTGCCGAACAGGCCGATCACCCCGGGCGGGAGCCCGGCCAGGCAGAGCAGGAAGAAGGCCAGCGCCAGGGCCGTCCAGCGGCGCCGGGCGAACAGGCCGCGGAACTCGTCCACGCTCGTCCCGGCCCGGCGGCCGACGGCGGCGACCACCGCGAAGGCGCCCAGGTTCACCACGCCGTAGATCAGCGCGTACGCGGCGGTGGCGCCCAGGCTGTCCGCCCCGGTCCGTGCGTAGCCGGCGGCGGCGAGCGGCACCAGCAGGTACCCGGCCTGGCCCACCGAGGACCAGGCGAGCAGCCGCACCGCGCTGTACCGGGTGTCGAACCGCTGGCGCAGCGCGCCCACGTTGCCGACCGTCATGGTGACGGCGGCCAGCACCGCGAGCACCAGGCCCCAGGTGTGCGCGTACGGCCGGAAGGCGATCGTGGTGACCAGCGCCAGGCCGGAGAGGCCGGCCGCCTTTCCGACCACCGAGAGGTAGCCGGCCACCGGCAGCGGGGCGCCGACGTAGGTGTCGGGCACCCAGAAGTGGAACGGGACGGCGGCGACCTTGAAGGCGAAGCCGACCAGGGTGAGCACCGCGCCGGCCTCGGCCAGCGGCTTGAGCTGGGCGGGCGCGTGGGCCAGGCCCTCGGCGACGGCGCCCAGGTGCAGGCTGCCGCTCGCGGCGTAGACGAAGCCGATGCCGAGCAGCGTCACCGCGGTCGCGGTGACGGAGGAGAGGAAGAACTTCAGCGCGGCCTCCGCGCCCCGGCCGTCCCGGCGCAGCGCGACCAGGGCGAAGGCCGGCAGCGAGGCCACCTCCAGGGCGACCACCAGGGTGGCGAGGTCCCGGGAGGCGGGCAGCAGGGCGGCGCCGGTGGCGCTGGAGAGCAGCAGGAACCAGTACTCGCCGCCGGGCAGCCCCCCGGCGGAGCGGTCGTCCGATGCCGGGCCGTCCACGGTGTGCGTCGAGAGCAGTGCGGCGATCAGCGCGCCGCCGAGCGCGAGCAGCTGGAAGACCAGCGCGAAGTGGTCCGCGACGTAGGAGCAGCCGGCGTCCCGCACGCAGAAGGTGCTCCGGGGCGAGCCGCCGGTGAGCGGGAGCAGGGCGAGCAGCGCGAGGGCGAGGCCGCCCACGGCCAGGGCGCCGAGCAGCTTGCGGTGGCGCGCGGGCAGGAAGAGGTCGGTGACCAGCACCGCGAGGGCGGCCAGCGCGGCGATCAGCGGGGGCGCGATCGCCACCCAGTCCACGGACTGGATCAGGCTGCCCGGGTCGGCTACGGCGAGGGAGGTCACAGTGGGCTGCCCCGTGGAGTGAGGTCCGAGTGCGGCGAGCTGGGGTCCGAGCATGTCAGCCACCCCCGAGGAGGTGCTTGACGGCCGGGTCGGAGAGACCGAGCAGGAGCGCGGGCCAGAGGCCGGCGAGCAGGGTGAGGGCGGCCAGCGGGGTCCAGCTGACGGCCTCGTACGGGCGCAGGTCGGCGAGCTCGGCCACCGGGGCCGGCTGCTTCGGGTCGCCCATGCAGACGCGCTTGACCACCATCAGCAGGTACCCGGCGGTGAGGAGGGTGCCCAGGCCGGCCAGCACCATGTAGGTGACGAACGCGGGGCGCGAGAGGCCCTCGGCCGGGTCGAACGCGCCGAACATCGCGAGCAGCTCGCCCCAGAAGCCGGCCAGCCCCGGCAGGCCGAGGCTGGCGACGGCGGCGAAGGCCAGCAGGGCGCCGATCCGCGGGGCCCGTCCGTAGAGGGCGGCCCCGGTGGAGCCGGCCAGGGTGTCGAGGTCCGCCGTGCCGTAGCGGTCCTTCAGGGCCCCGACCACGAAGAACAGCAGGCCGGTGATCAGCCCGTGGGCGATGTTGGCGAACAGCGCGCCGTTGACGCCCACCGGGGTGAGGGAGGCGATGCCCAGCAGCACGAAGCCCATGTGGCCGACGGAGGAGTAGGCGATCAGGCGCTTGAGGTCGCCCTTGGCCCCGGGCCGGACCAGCGCGAGGCAGGCCAGCGAGCCGTAGACGATACCGACGGCGGCGAACGCGCCCAGGTAGGGGGCGAGCGTCGCGGTACCGTCCGGGACGACCGGGAGGAGGACCCGGACCAGGCCGTACGTCCCCATCTTCAGCAGCACGCCGGCGAGCAGCACCGAGCCGACCGTGGGGGCCGCCGTGTGCGCGTCCGGGAGCCAGCTGTGCAGCGGCCAGGCGGGGGCCTTGACCACCAGCCCGACCATGATCGCCAGGGCGGCGACCACCTGGGTGGTGTGGCTCAGGCCGCTGCCGTGCGCGGCGGCCAGCGCCTGCATGTCGAAGGTGCCCGCCTTGCTGCCGACCAGCAGGAAGCCGAGCAGCATCACCGCCGAGCCGAGCAGCGTGTACAGGATGAACCGGTTGGCGGCCGGCACCTTCGCCCCGGTCCCCCAGCGGGCGATCAGGAAGTACATCGGGATCAGCACGATCTCGAAGGCCAGGAAGAAGAGCAGCAGGTCCAGCACCGCGAAGGTGGCGAGCATGCCGACTTCGAGCAGGAGGAACAGCCCGGTGAAGGCCCGGGCCGAGGGGACGCCCTCCCCGGTCGGCAGCCGCTTCTCCGAGTACAGCGCGCAGAGGAAGGTGAGCAGCGCGGTCAGCACGATCAGCGGGAGCGAGACGCCGTCCACGCCGAGGTGGAGGCGCACGCCGATGGCCGGGATCCAGGACACGTCGGTGGTCGCCTGCATCCGGCCGGGCCCGTCGTGGTCGAAGCCCGCCGCGAGGACGATGCCGAGCACCAGGACGGCGCCGGTGACCACGGTGTTCAGCCGCAGCGCGCGCCGGTCGGCGGCGGCCGGGTCGGCGCCGAACGCCGGTACCAGGGTCAGCGCGGCCCCGGCCAGCGGCAGCACCAGGAGGGCGATGAGGACTGCGTTCATCGGGGGCTCCTACGGGCTGCGGTCGGCGGGGCTGGGCGGCGGGGCTGCCTGTTCTGGTCCATCCGGCTACACCGCCACCAGGACGGCCAGCAGGACGACGCCGGCGAGCAGCGCGCTGAGGTAGGTCTGCGCGTTCCCGGTCTGGGCGAGCCGGACGGCCCGGCCGAGCAGGCCGGCCGCCGTCCCGCTGCCGCGCACGTACGTCTCGACGACCTCGCGGTCGAGGAAGCGGACCAGCCGGGCGGCGGCGGTCACCGGCCGGACGAACAGCGCGCTGTAGAGCCGGTCGACGCCGAAGCCGTGCCGGGCCGGCCCGAACAGCGGGCCGAGCAGGGTGCGGCCGGGGTCGGCGACGATCACCTCGGCGGCCGGGGCGCCGGCCTGCTCGGGCACCCGGCCCAGCGGTGCGGCGGGCGGGAGGCCGGCGCCGAGCCGGGCGGTGGCGGAGCGCCAGGCCCCGTAGGCCAGCAGCGCGCCGACCACGGCGAGGCCGGTGCCGGTCACGGCGGTGACGGCCGAGGGCCGCAGCGAGCCGCCGTCCAGCAGCGCGGGCAGCCAGTCCGAGCGCAGGCTCGTCACGCCGAAGGCCATGGTCGGGACGGCCAGCACCCAGAGCGGCCAGCGCATCGCGGGCGGCTCGGCGATGGCCGGGTCGGCCTCGTCCACCTCGGGCGAGTAGGGCGCGTCGGCCTCGTGGTCCGCCGGCGAGGCGGGCGCGGCGGGGGCGGCGGCCCCGGCGGCGGCCGGGCTGTGGAACGCCACCAGGAACAGCCGCGCCGCGTACGCCGCGGTCAGCAGGGCGGTGAGCGCGGCCGAGATCAGCACGATCCAGCCGGCCGCCTGCGGTACCGCGGACACCGGGCCGAGGCCGTTGGTCAGCGCCTCGCCGTTGGCCGCGTGCTCGGCGGCGGTCAGCACCGCCTCCTTGCTGAAGAAGCCGGAGAACGGCGGCAGCCCGATCAGGGCGACGAGCGCGATGCCCATCGTCCAGTAGGCGTCCGGCACCCGCTTGCGCAGCCCCGGCATCCGGGACATCGCGGAGATCGAGTTGGTGTGCGCGGCGTGGATCACCACACCGGCCGCGAGGAACAGCAGTGCCTTGAACGCCCCGTGGCTGACCAGGTGGAAGACGGAGGCCTCGCGGTCACCGGCGGCCAGGGCGCCGGCCATGTAGCCGAGCTGCCCGACCGTCGAGTAGGCGAGCACCCGCTTCAGGTCGTCCTGGGCGAGCGCGCAGAGCGCCGAGCCGATCATCGTCACGGCGGCCATCACCGCGAGCACCACCAGCGCCGCGCCGGAGAGCAGGAAGACCGGCAGCAGCCGGGCGACCAGGTAGATGCCGGCCGCGACCATGGTGGCGGCGTGGATCAGCGCGGAGACCGGCGTCGGACCGGCCATCGCGTCCGGGAGCCAGGTGTGCAGCGGGAACTGCGCGCTCTTGCCGGCCACGCCGGCGAGCAGCAGCAGCGCGGTCAGCGTCGGGTGGCCGAGCCGCCCCTCGGCGGCGGCCGCCAGGACGTCAGAGATCCGGAAGCTGCCGGCGTCGGCGCCGAGCAGGAAGATGCCGAACAGGAACGGCACGTCGCCGAGCTTGGTGACCAGGAAGGCCTTCAGCGAGGCCGACCGGGCGTCCGCGGTCTCCCAGTGGTGGCCGATCAGGAAGTACGAGCAGATGCCCATGACCTCCCAGCCGACCAGCAGCACGATCAGGTCGCCCGAGTAGACGACCAGGAACATCGCCGCCGTGAACAGCGAGACCAGCGCCGCGTACGACGGGTAGCGCGGGTCGTCCTTGAGGTAGGCGGTCGAGTACACCTGCACGCAGGTGGCGACCAGGCCGACCAGCACGGAGATCAGCGAGCTGTAGCCGTCCAGGTAGAGGCCGAGCGTGAGGTCCGGCCCGCCGGTCGGGGTGAGCCGGGTGCCGGCCTCCAGCACCTGGCCGGTGCCCAGCTGGAGGGCGACCACCAGGGCGAGCACGGCCGAGACGGCGACCGGCACGATCGCCAGCGGCCGGGCCAGACCGGGCGCGCGCCTGCCGACGGCCAGGGTGGCGGCCGATCCGAGCGCGGGCAGGACGGGGACGAGGACGGGCAGGGCGAGGTTCATGCGGCGGCCTGGCCCTTCAGTGCCCCGGCGCCGGCCGGCGCCTCCTCGGCGGACTCGGCGGGATCACCGAGCGCGGTGGCCCGGTCGATGTCCGCGGTGCCCCGGGCCCGGAAGAGCAGCAGGACGATGGCGAGCCCGAGGCCGATCTCGGCGGCGGCGATGGTGATGGTGAACAGGGTGAGCGCCTGGCCGGCGTGCAGGGAGTCCCGCAGCCAGGCGTCGAAGGCGACGAGGTTGAGGTTGACGGCGTTGAGCATCAGCTCCACGGACATCAGCACCAGGACGACGTTGCGCCGGGCGAGCACGCCGTACACGCCGACGCTGAACAGCAGCGCGGCGAGCACGACGGGGTAGGCGAGATGCATCAGCTCTCCTCCGCCGAGGTCGTCGAAGCGGGAGCCGCGGGCTCGGCCGGGGCCTTCGGCGCGGTGGCGGCGACCGTCCCGTTGGAGCCCACCGGCCGGCCCGCGCGCAGCTTGGCGGCCCGGGGCGGCGGCACCCGCCGGCCTGCGCCGCGCGACAGCACGATCGCGCCGACCAGCGCGGCCAGCAGCAGCACCGAGAGCGCCTCGAAGGGCAGCACCCAGGTCCGGAACAGGCTGGTACCCGTGGCCTGCGCCGAACCGCCGCCCCCGCCGAGGTCGATCCACGACGTCCGGAAGGCGTCGACGAGCAGCGTCACCAGCGTCCCGGCCGTGGCCAGCGCCACCACCAGGGCGACCCAGCGGTTGCCCGAGTCGGCGTCCGGCGAGCGCCCGATCGGCGCCCGGGTGAGCATCAGCCCGAACAGCACCAGGACGACCACCGAGCCGAGGTAGATCAGCACCTGCACCCAGGCGATGAACTCGGCGGTGAGCAGCAGGAACTCCACCGCCAGGCCGCCGAGCGCGACCACCAGCCAGAGCGCGGCGTGCACCAGCTGCCTGGTGGTCACGGCCATCACGGCCGAGCCCAGCACGGCGACGCCGACCAGCAGGAAGACGATCTCGACCCCGGTCGGGGAGAGGAACGAGCGGGCGGCCGGGTCCAGCGACCCGGCCGCGGTCAGCAGGGCGGCACTCATCGCGGGTCACCCTCCTCCGGCGCCGCCGAGGCGGCGGCGGCCAGCTTGTCCGCGGCCTTGCGCGCGGTGGCGATCTCCTTGGGCTCCTCGGCCGCCGGGTCCAGCGCCGGCGGCGCCGGCACCGTCCACATCCACTCGCGGAGCTTGTCCCGCTCGTGGGTCAGCTCCAGGATGTCGGTCTCCGCGTACTCGAACTCCGGGGACCAGAACAGCGCGTCGAACGGGCACACCTCGATGCAGATCCCGCAGTACATGCAGAGCGAGAAGTCGATGGCGAAGCGGTCCAGCACGTTGCGGGTCCGGGCGCGGGCGTTCGGGTCGGCGGCCGGCAGCGTCTCCTTGTGGGAGTCGATGTAGATGCACCAGTCCGGGCACTCGCGGGCGCACAGCATGCAGACCGTGCAGTTCTCCTCCAGCAGCGCGATCACGCCGCGCGAGCGCGGCGGCAGCGCGGGCTGCACGTCGGGGTACTGCGCGGTGACGGTCTTCTTCGTCATCGTCCGCAGGGTGACGGCCAGGCCCTTGGCCAGTCCGGAGCCGGGGAAGCTCATGCGCCCACCCCGCTCCGCCGGGCCGGGGCGTCGGCCCCCGCACGCCTGTCGGCCACGAGCTCGCTGCGCTCGGTCATGAGATCGCCACCTTGATGATGCCGGTGAGGGCGAGCTGGACGAGGGCCAGCGGGATCAGCACGAGCCACGCGAAGCGCATCAGCTGGTCCTCCCGCAGTCGCGGGTAGGTGACCCGCAGCCAGATGACCACGAAGGCCAGCGCGAAGGTCTTCAGGATCGTCCAGAGCCAGCCGAGCTCGTCCGGCAGCGGACCGTGCCAGCCCCCCAGGAAGAGCACCGCGGTCAGCCCGGAGACCACCAGGATCCCGACGTACTCGGAGAGCAGGAAGAGCGCGAAGCGCAGCCCGGTGTACTCGGTGTACGCGCCGAAGATGATCTCCGAATCGGCCACCGGCATGTCGAACGGCGGGCGCTGGAGCTCGGCCAGACCGGCCGTGAAGAAGACGAAGGCGCCGATGAGCTGCCACGGGATCCAGTACCACTGCCAGGCGTCCAGGATCCCCGGGAGCGAGAGCGTGCCGGCCGCCATCGCCACCGAGGCGGCCGCGAGCACCATCGGCAGCTCGTAGGACATCAGCTGCGCGGCCGTCCGCAGACCGCCGAGCAGCGAGAACTTGTTCGCCGAGGCCCAGCCGGCCATCAGCTTGCCGATCACGCCGACGCCCATCACGGCCAGCACGAAGAAGAGGCCGGCGTCGATCGCCTGGCCGACGAGGCCGTCCGGCCCGACGGGGATGGCGAGCAGCACGAACAGGTAGGGCAGCAGGGAGACGGCGGGCGCCAGCTGGAAGATCCTGCGGTCCGCCCCGGCCGGGACGATGTCCTCCTTCTGCGCGAACTTCACGCCGTCGGCGACGAGCTGCGCCCAGCCGTGGAAGCCGCCGGCGTACATCGGACCGAGCCGGCCCTGCATGTGCGCCATCACCTTGTGCTCGGTCTGGCCGATGACCAGGGGGAAGGTGAGGAAGACGACGAGGGTGGCGACGCAGCGCAGCAGCGTGTCGAGCAGGTTCACGTGCTGTCTCCGTCCTGGTCGGCCGGGTCGGCCGGCGTCTCCTTCGTCCCGTCCTCCGCGCGCTTCCCGTCCTCCGGTCCGGTCGCACCGGCCGCCTCGCCGGGCGCCTCGGGCGCGGCGGCGGCCTCGGTCTCTGGTGCGCTCTCGGGCGCGGCAGTGCCCTCGGCCTCGGAGCCGTGCGCGGGCACCGGGGCGTGCCAGGGCGCGTCCGCGGACTGGGTCCGGGCCGGCGCCGGCCGCCCGGGCTTCGGATCGGCGCTCTCCACGACGGGCTCCCCGGCGGGGGCCTGGCTCGCCGAGCCGTCCGTGACGGACCTGGTCCGGCGCGGCCGGTCGGCCCGCACCGGTGGCGCCGCCTCGGCGGCGGCTCCCTCGGCGACGGTCTCGGCGGCCTGGCTCACCGAGCCCGCGTCGACCGACCTGGTCCGGCGCGGCCGGTCGGCCCGGACGGCGGGCCCGCCCTCGGCCGGAGCGGCGGCCGCACCGGCCCGGGGCGTACGGGCCGCCGCGCCGGCCGCCCGCGCACCGCGCGCGGGCCGCTCGGCCACCGGCGGCAGGGTGCCCTTGAGCGGGCCCCACTCGTTCGGGTCCGGGACGCCGGGCGGCTGCATCTTGCGCCGCGCCGGTCCGTCACCGTGGTCGGACTCGCCCGGCTCCTTGGCGCCCGGCCAGGCCTTGGCGACCCGGGCCGCGAGCACGAACTCCTTGCGCAGCGGGAACCCCTCGAAGCCGTCCGGCAGCAGCAGGGTGACCAGGTGGGGGTGCCCGGGGAAGTCGATGCCGAACATCTCGTGCGTCTCGCGCTCGTGCCAGCCGGCGCCCGCGTACACCTCGACGGCGGTCGGCAGGGCGGCCCCCGCCCGCGCCACCCTGGTGCGCAGCGCCAGGTGCCGCACCCCGGGGCCGTCCGCGGCGGCCAGGTGGGCGACCACCGAGAAGCCCTCGGCCAGCTCGTCGACGGCGCTCAGCCAGTCGAAGAACCGCAGGCCCAGGACGTCCCGGGCCGCGGTGAGCGCCTCGATCCAGTGCTCGGCGGGCACGTCGACGGTGACCAGCCCGTACGCCTCGGCGCCGGTGGCCCACTCGCCGACCGACGCCGCGAACTGCTCGGCGGTGCTCACGAGACGCCTCCTTCGGACGGCGCGGGGCCGGCCACCAGCGGGCGGCGCAGCGCGCTCGCGGGCGCGGCGTACCGGCCGGGCAGCGACTCGGCGGCGATCTTCTCCTGGAGCTTGAGGATGCCCTGGAGCAGGGCCTCCGGCCGGGGCGGGCAGCCGGGCACGTAGACGTCGACCGGGATGATCTGGTCGACGCCCTTGGTGACGGAGTAGGAGTCCCAGTAGGGGCCGCCGGAGTTGGAGCAGGCGCCGAAGGAGATGACGTACTTCGGCTCGGGCATCTGCTCGTAGAGGCGCTTCACGGCGGGCGCCATCTTGTCGGTCACCGTCCCCGAGACGATCATCAGATCGGCCTGCCGGGGGCCGGGCGCGAACGGAATCACACCCATCCGGATGAAGTCGTGCTTGGCCATCGACGCGGCGATGAACTCGATCGCGCAGCAGGCGAGGCCGAAGTTGAAGCACCAGAGGCTGTAGCGGCGGCCCCAGTTCAGGACGACCTTGACCGGGTCCGGCGCCAGCCGGGCGAGCGGGCCGAGGCTGCTCCGCCCGACGGCCGCACCGGGGCGCGACGGGTCCGGCAGACCGAGCGGTACCGGGCCTCCGGCCCCCTCGGCGCCGTGCGCGTGCGAGTGGTTGTGGGTCACGTCCATTCCAGAACGCCCTTCTTCCAGGCGTAGAGCAGCCCGACCGCGAGGAAGCCGATGAAGACGAACATCTCGATCAGCGTCCCGGCGCCGTAGCCGGCGGCGGCGAAGACGGTCGCCCACGGGAACAGGTAGATCGCGTCCACCGCGAAGATCACGTACAGGAAGGCGTAGACGTAGTAGCGGATCTGGGTGTGCGCCCAGTCCTCTCCCACCGGGTCCACGCCGCACTCGTAGGCGAGGAGTTTCTCCGGCGAGTACACCACCGGCCGCAGCAGCCGGTTGGCGGTGAACGCCACGGCGACGAAGAGCACGCCGACGACGGCGAGCAGGCCCATCGCGGCGTACGCGTCGAAGTAGCCGCTGCCGGCGGCCGGGTCGGCCGCGACGGCAGCTGCCGGCTGCCCCTCCATGCCCCTCGCCTCCACATCGCCTGGGAAAACCGCCCTCACGGCAGTTCTACGACGTTTCTTTACACGGTCATAACCATCGCCAATGCGTGAGTCTAAGTGCACGGCCGTGGAGCACCGCATCCCGCCCGATCCGCAAGACGGCCGATGGACATTCGGTGGACGACCGCGCCCGCCGGCCGCCCCGGCCGGGGGTGGGGATAACCCCCGGGTGGGAAGACGTATCACCCCCATGGCCCCGCGCGCCCCCGACCGGGGAAGCTTGGATCACCAGCTCGACCCCAAGGGACGGTAGATCCGACATGAAGCCACTGCACCGCCGCGCCGCGGATGCCCTCAAGGAGCAGGACGCGGGCCCCGAGCGCGCCCCGCTGTACGGCGCGCGGATGTGGCGGCAGGCCGGGCAGCTGATGCTCAATCTGCCGCTCGGCCTCGCCGGGTTCGTCTTCACCGTCGTCCTGCTCTCCGTCGGGCTGGCGCTCTCCATCACCGTGATCGGCCTGCCGCTGCTGGCCGCCGGGCTGGCCGGATGCCGACTCCTGGGCGCCCTCGCCCGCCGCCGGGCCCGCTCGGTGCTCGGCTCCGAGGTGCGCGAGCCGGAGCCGGTGCGCCGGAACCGGCCGGGGATCACCGGCTACGCGATCGCCTACCTCACCGACCCGCTCAGCTGGCGCTCGGCGCTCTACAACGTGCTGCTGCTGCCCTGGGGCCTGCTGAGCTTCGCGGTGACGCTGATCTGCGTGATCGTCGGCTGGCCGGTGCTGCCCTGGGTGGTCCGATTCCAGGCGGCGATCGACCGGATGCTGGTGGAGGTCCTGCTCTACCCGGCCGCGCTCTCCGAGCGGGTGCGGGAGCTGGAGGACGACCGCGGCACGGTGATCGACACTGCCGCCGCCGACCTGCGCCGGATCGAGCGCGACCTGCACGACGGCGCCCAGGCCCGGCTGGTGGCCCTGGCGATGGACCTCGGCATGGCCAAGGAGAAGCTGAGCGAGACCGAGACGCCCGAGGACGTGGCGGCCGCGGCCCGGATGGTCGGCGCCGCGCACGGCGAGGTGAAGCTGGCCCTGCAGGAGCTGCGCGACCTGGCCCGGGGCATCCACCCGGCGGTGCTCACCGACCGGGGGCTGGACGCGGCGCTCTCCGCGGTGGCGGCCCGCTGCACGGTGCCGGACGGGGTCAAGGTGCACGTCGAGCTGACCGCCGCCGACGGCACGGCGGAGCGCCCGGACTCGGCGGTCGAGGGCATCGCCTACTTCACCGTCAGCGAGCTGCTGACCAACATCTCGAAGCACGCCCGCGCCCGCTCCGCCACGGTGGACGCCTGGCGGGCCGGCGACCAGCTGATGCTGCTGGTCCGGGACGACGGCAAGGGCGGCGCGGCCGCCTACCCGGGCAGCGGCCTGGCCGGGCTGGCCGAACGGATCCGGGCGGTGGACGGGGTGTTCCTGGTGGAGAGCCCGGACGGCGGGCCGACCACGGTCACCATCGAGCTCCCCTGGCGCACCCGCGCCGCCCGCCGCTGACCGTTCCTCCGGGCACCCCCCGCCGGACACGACAACGGGCCGGGACTCCGTCGAGGCAGTGACGGAGCCCGGCCCGTACCCGTGCGGCGGCCGCCCGCCGACCCTTGCGCGGTGCGCGGGCGGCCGCCGCCGGGGACCCGGGGGGCCAGGGCTTGTCCCGCCCGGCCCTAGGGCGTTTCCAGCGTGCCGAGGGTGACGTCGGCGGTCTTGGCCTGGCCGTCCCGGGTGTAGCCGACGGTCGTCGTGGTCCCCGGGGTGAGCGAGGCGAGCGCGCTGGTGAGCCCGTTCAGCGAGTCGACGGTGGCGTCGCCGACCCTGGTGATCACGTCGCCGGGCTGGAGCCCCGCCGAGGCGGCCGGCCCGCCCGCGCTGACGGCCACCACCACGGCCCCGGCCGGGCGGAAGTTCTGGTCGAAGTACGTCCGGGCGGTGACCCCCAGCGCGGCCCGGCCGGAGTTGGTGACCTTGCCGTCCTTGATCAGCTGGTCGGCGATGCTCGTGATGGTGGACGCCGGGATGGCGAAGCCGATTCCGGGCGCGGCGGCCCCGTTGGCCTCCGGCTCGGTGGCGGCGAGCGTGTTGATGCCGATCACCTGGCTGTTCAGGTTGACCAGCGCGCCGCCGCTGTTGCCCGGGTTGATCGCCGCCGAGGTCTGCACCATGTTGCCGATGGTGGCGCCCGGCGAACCACCGCCCTGGGGCTCCGAGACGGTCCGGCCGGTGGCCGAGACGATGCCCTGGGTGACGCTGCTGGACAGGCCCAGCGGACTGCCCATCGCCAGGGTGATCTGCCCCAGCTCGACCTTGGCGGAGTCCCCGAAGACGGCCGGCTTGAGGGCGCTCGGCGGGCTGGTCAGCTTGATCACCGCGAGGTCGGAGTCCGGGTAGGAGGCGACCAGCGTGGCGTCCAGGGCCTTGGTGCTGTTGGCCAGCGTGACGGTGAAGGTGGTGGCGGTGCCGACCACGTGGGCGTTGGTGACGATGTCGCCCTTGTTGTCGTAGACGATCCCGGAGCCGAGCCCGGTCGCGGTGGTGATCTGCACCACCGAGGGCAGCACGTCGGCGATCACCTTCTGGTAGGCGTCCTGGAGCTGGTTGCCGCCGGCCGGCTGGGCGGAGGACGACGAGGACGCGCCGGGGGTGGTGGCGGTCGACGAGGAGGAGGACGATCCGCTGCTGCACCCGGCCACCGTCAGCGCGGTCAGCGCGGCGACGGCCGCCGGCCCGGTCAGTCGCCCGCCGAACGCCCGGGGGCCGGTGGGGCGCGGCCCGGCCGGGAGCGGGCGGGTGGGTTCCTTCTTTCGGTTCACCTGGGCTGCCTCCGATTCCATCGGCCGTACCGGGGCCGTCGAGATCCGTGCGGAACCATCGAGATCACAGAGATCTTTGTCAGCATTTCACCGATATGTCCGAATCATTGCCCCGACGCGCCCGTCACCGGGCACGACCTGGGGCAAGGCGGACAAGCCCTAGGATTCACGCCATGACTTGGTTGATCACCGGTGGTGCCGGGTACATCGGCAGGCACGTGGTGCACCAGCTGGTCGAGGCCGGCGAGCGGGTGGCGGTACTGGACGACCTCAGCACCGGCGACCGCGCCCGGCTGCCGCGGGGAGTCACCCTGATCGAGGGCTCCACCCTGGACCGCGTCGCGCTGGACACCGCCCTGCGCTCCCAGGACATCGCGGGCGTGCTGCACTTCGCGGCGAAGAAGCGCGTCGGCGAGTCGGTGGAGCGGCCGTTCTTCTACTACCGGGAGAACCTCACCGGCCTGCAGAACGTGCTGGAGGCCGTCGCCGAGGCCGGGGTGCCGCGCTTCCTCTTCTCCTCCTCCGCCGCCGTCTACGGCATGCCCGACGTCGAGCTGGTCACCGAGACGGCCCCCTGCGCCCCGATGAACCCCTACGGCGAGACCAAACTGGCCGGCGAGTGGCTGGTGTCCGCGGTCGGCCGGGCGCACGGCATCTCCACCGTCTCGCTGCGCTACTTCAACGTGGCCGGCGCCGCCTCGCCCGAGCTCTCCGACGAGGGCGCCTACAACCTGATCCCGATGGTCTTCGAACGGCTCACCGCCGGGCGCGCCCCACTGATCTTCGGCGCCGACTACCCCACCCCGGACGGCACCTGCGTCCGCGACTTCATCGACGTCCGGGACATCGCCTCGGCCCATGTGGCGGCCGCCCGGCGGCTCGCCGCCGACCCGCCCGGCGAGACCTCGCTGGTCCTCAACATCGGCCGCGGCGAGGGCGTCAGCGTCCGGGAGATGCTGGACGTGATCGCCCGGGTCACCGGCTACGACACCACCGGCGAGGTCACCCCGCGCCGCGCCGGCGACCCGGCCCGGGTGGTCGCCTCCGCCGAGCTGATCCACCGCGAGCTGGGCTGGACGGCCCGCCACGGGGTCGAGGAGATGGTGACCTCGGCCTGGGAGGGCTGGTGCGCCCGGCACCCGGGGGCCCGCAGGCGGTAGGGCCGGCCCTCCGGGTCCCGCCTGCGGGGCGTTCGGGACAGCGGCTCAGTGCGAGGGCACCGCCGTGCCGTAGAAGGCGTCCAGCGCGTACACGCAGCGGTCCTTGCTGCCGACGAAGACCCGCCCGCCGACCGCCACCGGCGAGCCGGTCAGCTCGCCCTTGGTGCCGAGCTCCCACCGCAGCTGACCGCTCACCAGGTCCAGGGTGTGCAGCGAGTGGTCGCGGCTGCCCAGGTGGACCAGGCCGTCGGCGACCGCCGGCGAGCCGACGATCTCGCCCCGCGCGGTGTAGCGCCAGCGCTCCCGGCCGGTGGCCGCCTCGAACGCGTAGAGCACGTCCCCGCTGCCGACCAGCACCATGCCGTCCCCGACGACCACCGGCTCGGCGCCCTGCCGGTTGCCGGTGGCGGCGCGCCAGCGGTCCCGGCCGGTCGCCGCGTCGAGCGCGTAGACCGTGCCGAGGTAGTCGGCGACGTAGACCGCGTCCGCGTCCAGCGTCGGCGGGGTGAAGAGCACCACCGGCGCCTCGAAGCGCCAGCGCTCGGCGCCGCTGGCCGCGTCCAGGGCGTACACCCGGGTGCCGGCCGTCACGTACAGCACGCCGGCCCGCTCGGCGGGGCGCGACGGCACGTCCTCGCCCACCGGGAAGGACCAGCGCAGGCCCGCACCGCGCGGATCGACGCAGCGCAGCCGCCCGCCGCCGTAGTAGTACGCGGCGCCGCCCACCAGGGCCGGCCCGGACTGCGGGTTCTCGTAGTCCTGCTGGGCGTCGTCGGCGCGCCACAGCTCGGCGCCGCCGGCCGCCGAGCGCAGCTGCACCCCGCCGCCCCGGACGCCGCAGCAGAGCACGCCGTCGGCGGCGTCCAGCGAGTAGACCCAGCCGTCCAGCGAGTTGCGCCAGCGCTCGGTGCCGTCCGCGACGTCCACCGTGTACAGGTGCGGGCCGTCGGCGGCGTGCACCCGGCCGGCGTCCACCGCGAGCGCCCAGGCGACGTCCCGGGTCTTGTAGCGGCGCTGGCCGGAGGCGACGTCCAGGGCGTGCACCTCGAAGCTGGAGACGAAGAGCGTGCCGTCGGCGACCACCGGGGTGCCCCAGACGTCGTTGGACATCCGGAACCGCCAGGGGCGCCAGCGGGCGGCCTGGACCGGCGGCGGCGTGGCCCGGCGGACCCAGTCCGTCTCGGCGGGCGCGGCCCCCGGCCCGGCCTGCTCGGCGCGCGGACCCGGGCCTATCCGGACCGAGGCCCCGGGCAGCCGGACCTCGGCGGCGCTCTCCCCGGCGACCGGGGCCCGGTGGCGGCGGGGGGCGGCGAGCTTCTCGGTGGCGGCCTCGGTGTCCGGCCCGGGCAGCGCGTGCACCGGCCCGGGCGCGGGCGGCGCGTACCGCTCGGCGGGGTGCCGGGTGCGCGGGTCGTCCTGCGCGGGGCGCTGGGGCGGCAGCGCCTGGTGCTGGTGGGGCGGCGGGGCCGGCTGCGGCGGCACCGGCGCGGGCGCCGGAGCGGGGGCGGGCGCCGGGGCCGGGCGGCGGCCGCGCTTGCGTTCGATCAGCTCCAGCGCGTTGGCCGGCAGCCAGTCCCCCGCCTCGCCCGAGGCGTCGTCACGGGAGAACAGGTGCGGGGCCAGCTCGGCCTGGATCTGCGCCGGCGAGGGCCGGTGCTCCGGGGAGGGCCGCATGCAGGCGCGCACCAGGTCCACCAGCTCGGCCGGCAGGCCGGAGAGGTCGGGCTGGTCGCGCAGCAGCTGGAAGACCGTCTCGACCGGGTTGGCGCCCCGGTACGGCGGGTGCCCGGTGGCGCAGAAGACCAGCAGCGACCCGAGCGAGAAGACGTCGCTGGCCCCGGTGACGCCACGGCTGTCCCGGGCCTGCTCCGGCGACATGTACGCCGGGGTGCCGACCGCGACGTTGGTCATGGTGAGCCGGGTGCTGGAGACGCCGGCGGCGATGCCGAAGTCGATCACCCGCGGACCGTCCTCGACCACCAGCACGTTGGAGGGCTTGAGGTCACGGTGGACCAGCCCGGCCGCGTGGATGGACTGGAGCGCCTCCGCGATGCCCGCCACCAGCCAGCGCACCGCCCCCGCGGGCAGCGGCCCGCACTCGGTGACCAGGTCCTCCAGGGACGGCGCCGGCACGTACGCGGTGGCCAGCCAGGGCACCCGGGCGTCGGCGTCGGCGTCGACCACGGCGGCGGTGTAGAACCCGCCCACCGTCTTGGCGGCCGCGATCTCCCGGGCGAAACGGACCCGGAACAGCTCGTCCTCGGCCAGCTCCCCCCGGACGGTCTTGATGGCCACTCGCCGGCCGGACGCGGAGCGCGCCAGGTAGACCAGGCCCATCCCGCCCGCGCCGAGCCGCCCCAGCACCTCGAAGGGCCCGATCCGCCTCGGATCGTGCGCCGTCAGCTGGTCCACTCCGCTGCCACCTCCCCGTCTTCCGCACCCGCCACGGGGTGCCGCAGCCGATTCTCCAATGCCGCCCCGGTCAACTCCAACCTCCCCCGCCCAGAGGCCCCTCCGGCTCACCGTCCGGTCAGTGCCGCCGGAACGGCCGGATTCTGACGCCCGCTCCGCCTGCGGCTTGCACACGAGATGCCCGCAACTCTTTTTCGGGCACCTCGGATCCGGCCGCGGTCGTCACGCTCTGTCACTCGACCACCCCTCAGCGGAGGGTCCGTCACGCTGTGGGGTCATAAGCACACGGGGGGGCTTCAACAGGCGCCTCCGGAGCCCGATGAATATCCGTCCGAAGTCGTTCACGCCCCCTATAGCAACCCCCCGTGCGGAGTAATAGTCGCATCACCGAATCGCGCCAAGATCGTGCCACGGTAAGCTGACGGCATGACAGGACAAGTTCGCACCGTCGACGGTCGCGTCGCCGGGCGACGCGGACAGGAGACGCGGCAGAAGCTGCTCGACTGCCTCCGCGAGATGCTCAGCACGTCGCCCTATCGGGACGTCAAGGTCATCGACGTCGCCCGTATGGCGGGTACCTCCCCCGCGACCTTCTACCAGTACTTCCCGGATGTCGAGGGCGCAGTCCTCGAAATCGCCGAGGAAATGGCCAAGGACTCCGACACCCTCAAAGAGCTGGTGGCCGGAAAGTCCTGGGCAGGGAAGTCCGGCACGACCACTTCGGAAGAACTGGTCGACGGATTCCTCGCCTTCTGGCGCAAGAACGACGCCATTCTCCGAGTGGTCACGCTCGGTGCCGCCGAAGGGGACAAGCGGTTCTTCAAGATCCGCATGACGGTCCTCAACGCGGTCGCCAAGCCCCTCACGGAGGCCGTCAAGGAGCTCCAGACGAAGGGCCAGGCCGACAAGTCGCTCGACCCGGCCGCCGTCGCCGGCTCGCTGGTCTCGCTGCTCGCCTCGGCGGCCGAGCACCAGAAGGCGTTCACCTCGTGGGGCGTCAAGGTCAAGGACCTGAAGCCCAACCTCGCTCCCCTGGTGTACCTGGGTGTCACCGGCAAGAAGCCGCCCAAGTAGACCGATCCCGCCTACCCACCCATCCGCTCCGCACGCAGCCCCGGCCTCCTGTCCGGGGAACGACGGACGGCGGCCGTGTCCTCGGGGGAGGTCCGCCGACGTGCCGCAGCGTGCCAGACATGCCGGTGGGCGGGCACCCGTGCAGGGTGCCCGCCCACCGGCATGTGCGTGTGAGAGGGGGCTTCCGGGCCTCCCGGGGACGCCCGGGGCCCGGAGGGGCCGCGGCGGGCACCCAGGGGCGCCCTGGGGTGCCCTGGGGTGCTCCGGGGGCCGCTAGGGGCAGCGGACGACCTGACCGGCGTACGCCAGGCCGCCGCCGAAGCCGAACAGCAGCACCGGGTCGCCGGGCGACAGCTCGCCGCGTTCGACCATCTTGGAGAAGGCCAGCGGAATGGACGCGGCCGAGGTGTTGCCGGAGACCACGACGTCCCGGGCGACCACCGCGTCGGGCGCGCCCAGCTTGGCGGCGATCGCGTCGATGATCCGCAGGTTCGCCTGGTGCGGCACGAAGCCCTTGAGCTCGGACGGGTCGATGCCGGCCTTCTCGCAGGTCTTCCGGGCCAGCGGGGCGATCTGGGTGGTGGCCCAGCGGAACACCGACTGGCCCTGCTGGCTGATCACCGGATCCCAGCCGGTGATCACCACGGCGTCGCTCTTCTCCGGCTCCGAGCCCCAGACCACCGGGCCGATGCCCGGCTCGGCGCCCTCCTCCTGGGCCTCCACCACCGCCGCGCCGGCACCGTCCCCGAAGATCACGCAGGTGGTCCGGTCGGTCCAGTCGAGGGTGTCCGACATCCGCTCGGCGCCGATCACCAGCGCGCGGGTGGCCGCACCGGCCCGGATCGCGTGGTCGGCCGTGGCCAGCGCGTAGGAGAAGCCCGAGCAGACCGTGTTGATGTCGTAGGCGGCGGGCGCGCGCACGCCGAGGCGGGCGGCGACGGCGGCGGCCGTGTTGGGGCTGCGCTCGACCGCGGTACAGGTGGCGACCACGACCAGGTCGATCTCGGCGGCCGAGCGGCCGCTGTTGGCCAGCGCCTTCTGGGCCGCCTCGGTGGCCAGGTCGACCAGGGTCTCACCCTCGGCGATGTGGCGGGTCCGGATCCCCACCCGGCTGCGGATCCACTCGTCGTCGGTGTCGACCAGCACCGCCAGGTCGTCGTTGGTGAGGACCTTGGGGGGCTGGTAGTGGCCGAGTGCCACAATGCGCGAACCGCTCATACAGCCACTCAACCGGGTTACCCGCTGGTCAGCGGGGCGCGACCGGCTACAGGATCCGCCCCCGGAAGCTGTAGGAGGCCGACAAGGGCCGTTGCGGCGCCTGGGGAGTGGCGGCGGCCCCGACGGCCGGTTCAGGCGGCCAGTGAGGCCGAGTCACCCATCACGATCACCGGATGGGCCGCCGGATCGAGGGTGCGGATCAGCTGGGCCATCTTGTCCTCGGGCACCGAGACGCAGCCGTGCGTCGGGCCGCCGTGGTCGACGTGGATCCAGATGCCGCCGCCCTTGGAGGAGCCGCTGGGGCGCCGCGGGTCGAGCGGCGAGTTGCCGGGCACCCGGTTGTAGTTGATCGCGATCACGTAGTCGAAGGAGCCGGCCAGCGACTCGCCCGCGAAGCCCTTCCCGGAGACCACGAAGTTGGCGTCCTTGTCGTACGGGAGGCGGCTGCCGGGGTCGGCGTTGCGGCCGCCCGCGTCGGTGAGCGAGAAGACCCCGATCGGGCTGCGCAGGTCGCCCTCGTTGTGGTCGGTGGTCCAGCCCTTGTTGGCGTTGTGCCCCTGCCAGGTCTCGCCGGCCAGCCAGCGGCCCTCGGCGGTGCGGGTCCAGAGCGTGACGGCGGTCCGGTTGGCGTCCTTGTCCTGACCGGAGGCGAGCACGACCTGGGTGGTCTCGGCGGGTATCCGCGCGGTGAAGGCGGCCCCCAGACCGGGTATCGCGGCCACCGAGCCGTCCGGGCGGGACTCGCTGCGGTCGGCGGCGGGGGCCCCGGTGTGCCGGTCGCTCGCGGCCTGGGCGGCCGGCGCGGCGGCGGCCGGGGAGGGCTGGTCCGGGGCGGAGACGCCCTCCGGACCGGGGCCGTCGGCGGCGGTCACGCCCGGGTGGCCGGAGTCCTGGCCGACGGTGTACCAGCCCGCGGCGGCCGCGAGCAGCATCGCGGTGCCGGCGGTCACGGCCTTGCCCCCGCGCTTCTTCTTGGGCTTGCGGCGGTGGCCGCGGGCGGCCGCCCGGGGACCGGCGGCGGCCGGGTCGGCCGCGGGTGCCTGGCCCCGGGGCCGGACCGGTGCGGCGGCGAGCGGCGCCGCCGGCTCGACGGGCTGGGGCTGGAACGGCCGGTCGTAGGCGTCGTAGCCCTCGGCGGCGGTGGCCTGCGGGACGTAGACCGCCTGGTGGTTTGAGTGGTCCTGGTGGGCCTGGTGGTTCCAGTGGTCCTGCTGCGGGTAGCCGTTCCAGCCGTCGTGGAACGGCTGGTTCGGGTCGGCCACGGCCTGCGCGGGAGCGTCCCAGCCCTGGTGGGACTGCTGCTCGTAGACCCCGTAGGACTGCTGCGGCACCTCGTACACCGGCTCGTGCATCGGCTCGTACGACGGGTACGCGGTGGCGCGATGGGAACCGGACATGGCGCTGATCCTGCCAAACCCGGACCCGGTTGGGAAACCCGGGGGCCTGTGCGGACCCGGTGAAGAACACCGCCTCCCGGGCCGACGGGCGGCCCGGGAGGCGGTGGAAGCCGGTCGGGGACCGGTCAGAGGCGCATCGCCTGCGGGGTCTCCCGGCGCGTCAGGTCCGGGCCGTCGTACTCCCGGATGACCTCGTAGCGGGTGTTGCGCTCCACCGGGCGGAACCCGGCGTCCCGGATCAGCCCGAGCAGGTCGTCGCGGCCGAGCTTGTTCGGCGTGCCGAAGTTGTCCGCGTCGTGGGTGATCTTGTACTCGACGACCGAGCCGTCCATGTCGTCCGCGCCGTGGCTGAGCGCCAGCTGCGCGGTGGTGACGCCGTGCATCACCCAGAAGACCTTGACGTGCGGCACGTTGTCGAACAGCAGCCGGGAGACGGCGAAGGTCTTCAGCGCCTCGGCGCCGGTGGCCATCTCGGTGCGCGCCATCAGCTTGTTGCGCACGACGCCGTCCTTGGAGTCGTGGAAGTCGTGCTGGTAGCGCAACGGGATGAAGACCTGGAAACCGCCGGTCTCGTCCTGCAGCTCACGCAGCCGCAGCACGTGGTCGACCCGGTGGCGGGGCTCCTCGATGTGGCCGTACAGCATGGTGGAGGGCGTCTTGAGGCCCTTGCTGTGCGCGAGGCGGTGGATCCGCGACCAGTCCTCCCAGTGGGTGTCGTGGTCGACGATGTGCTGGCGGACCTCCCAGTCGAAGATCTCCGCGCCGCCGCCGGTCAGCGACTCCAGGCCGGCGTCGATCAGCTCGTCCAGGATCTCGTCGGCCGGCAGGCCGCTGATCTTCTCGAACCAGTGGATCTCGGTGGCGGTGAAGGCCTTCAGCGAGACGTTCGGCAGGGCCGCCTTCAGCTCCCGCAGCGAGCGCGGGTAGTAGCGCCACGGCAGGGTCGGGTGCAGCCCGTTGACGATGTGCAGCTCGGTGAGGGAGTCGACCTCCATCGCCTTGGCGAGGCGGACGGCCTCCTCGATGCGCATCGTGTACGCGTCCTTCTCGCCCGGCTTGCGCTGGAACGAGCAGTACGCGCAGGACGCGTTGCACACATTGGTCATGTTGAGGTGGCGGTTGACGTTGAAGTGGACGACATCGCCGTTCTTCCGCGTCCGCACGTGGTGGGCCAGACCGCCCAGCCAGGCCAGGTCGTCGCTCTCGTAGAGCGTGATCCCGTCCTCGCGGGTCAGCCGCTCACCCGCGTAGACCTTCGCCTCCAGCTCGCGCTTGAGCCCTGCGTCCATGCGGTGCCCCGCCTCCTCCGACTTCGAATCGTTGCCGGAACGAGCGTACGCCTATGCCGGCGTCACGCCGCGAGCAGCTCCGCGAGCAGCGCCGGATCGATGTTCCCGCCGCTGACCACGGCGGCCACCGCGCGGCCACCGATCTCGCCCGCGCGGTGGAAGTACGCCGCCGGGGCGACCGCGCCGGAGGGCTCCGCGACCAGCCGGCCGCGCCGGGCCAGCACGGCCACCGTGGCGCGGATCTCGTCCTCGGTGACGGTGACGATGTCGTCCACGTACGCGGTGAGGTGCTGGAACGGCAGCTCGCCGACGGAGGGGGTGCGCAGCCCGTCCGCGATGGTCCGGTAGGTGTCGGCGACCGGCCAGGCCAGCCGCTCGCCGGCCCGCAGGCTGGCCTGGGCGTCGGCGGCCAGCTCGGGCTCGACGCCGACCACCCGGATGCCCGGGCGGGTGAGCTTGAGGGCGGCCGCGACGCCGGAGATCAGGCCGCCGCCGCTGACCGGCACCAGCACGGTGTCCAGCTCGGCCGGGGCGTCCTCGGCGATCTCCAGGCCGACCGTGCCCTGGCCCGCGATGATGTACGGGTCGTCGTAGGGCGGCACCCAGACGTAGCCGTGCCGCTCGGCCAGCTCGCCGGGCACGGTGTCCCGCTCCTCCGGCGAGACCAGCAGCACCTCGGCGCCGAACGAGCGGGTGCCCTCGACCTTGACCGCCGGAGAGGTGTCCGGCATCACGATCACGGCCTTGATGCCGAGCAGCCCGGCCGCGTACGCCACCGCCTGGGCGTGGTTGCCGCTGGACTGGGCGACCACACCGCGGGCCCGCTCCTCGTCGTCGAGCGCGGCGAGGCGGTTGTAGGCACCGCGGGTCTTGAAGGCGCCGGTCGGCTGGAGGTTCTCCGGCTTGAGCCAGAGCCGGCGCTCGCCGGCGCCCGCCCAGGGGGCGGGGACCAACGGGGTGCGGACCGCCACCCCGGCGATCCGCTGCCGAGCCGCGCGCAGCTCCTCCAGACCGACCAGTGCCATCGTGTTACTCGCCTTCGACCATCGGGAGTTCGCTCACCCGGTTCTCCCACTTCGTGGAGAGTACGACGGTCGTACGGGTCCGGGCCACGCCTTTCGTGCCGGAGATCCGCTTGACCACCGATTCCAGGCCCTCCACGTCGGAGACCCGGACCTTGAGCATGTACGAGTCGTCCCCGGCGATGAACCAGCAGTCCTCGACCTCGCCGAGGTCCTTCAACCGGAACGCGACGTCCTCGTGGTCGGCCGCGTCGGTGAGCTGAAGGCCGATCAGGGCCGTGACGCCGAAGCCGAGCGACGCCGGATTGACCGTCGCGCGGTAGCCGGTGATGACCCCGGCCTGCTCCAGGCGGTTGATCCGGTCCGTGACGCTCGGGCCGGAGAGGCCCACCAGTCGGCCCAGCTCGGCGTAGGACGCGCGGCCGTTCTCCCGGAGCGCCTGGATGAGCTGTCTGTCCACCGTGTCCATATACCGTCCGCGTCCTTCCGAACCTCACCAGACCCACAGATCATTATCCGGATTCAAAGGCGCCGTGCGCGGAACAACCCGGATATCGCAGAGAACATACTCTCCTGCCCCGGGGCCGCCCACTCCCCCCGGGCCCGGCCTTCACCCGCCCTGGCCTGCCGGGCGGGCGGCCGCGCCCAACTCGCCCTCCCAGCGCCGGTACAGCGTGTGCGGGACGCCGACGGCGTCCAGGACCCGGCCGGCCACGAAATCGACCAGTTCGCGGACGGTGGAGCCGCCGGCGTAGAAACCGGGCGAGGCGGGGAGCACGACGGCGCCCTGCGCGTCCAGCTCGACCAGGTGCTTCAGGGTCACCCCGTTGAGCGGCGCCTCCCGGACGCAGACCACCAGCGGCCGGCGCTCCTTGAGGGTGACGCTGGCGGCCCGCTGGAGCAGGTCCTTGCTCAGGCCGAGCGCGATCCCGGCCACCGCGCCGGTGGTCGCGGGGACGACCAGCATGCCCTTCGCCGGGTAGGAGCCGCTGGAGGGCCCGGCCGCGAAGTCCCCGGACGACCAGTACCGGACGTCGTCGAGGCCCTCGTCGCCGCCCAGCCAGGCCGCGAGGTCGGCGCGCCAGTGCGCGTCCCGGAAGGAGATGCCGGTCTCGTCCAGGATGGTCAGCCGGGCGGCCCGGCTGACCACGAGGTCCACCGGCTCCCCGGCGGCGAGCAGCGCCCGGATCACCGAGGCGGCGTACGGCGTACCGGAGGCGCCCGAGACCCCGACCACCCATGGCTGACGCGTTTCTGTTCCCATGGCCCCTTTCTATACGGCGGCCCCCGGGGCGGGCCCATCCGCGTTCACCCCTGCGAGGATGGGCGCCATGGCAGCGACCCTCGTCGACCTCACCCATCAGGTGACCACCGCGATGCCGGTCTACCCCGGCGATCCGGCCGTCGTCCTGACGCCCGTGCTCACCACCGCCACCGCCGGGGTGAACGTGCTGGCCGTGCACCTCGGCTCGCAGTCCGGCACCCATGTGGACGCGCCGTACCACGTGGACGTCACCTGGCCCACCCTGGACGGACTCCCGCTGGAGCGGTTCACCGGGCCGGCCGTCGTCGCCGACCTGCGGGGGCTGGAGCCGCGGGCCGAGGTGACGCCGGAGCAGCTCGCCCCGGCGCTGGAGCGGGCGGGCGAGGGCACCGTGCTGCTGCTGGCCACCGGCTGGGCCCGGCACTGGGGCACCGACGTCTACCTGGCCCATCCCAGCCTGAGCGCGGCGGCGGCCGAGGCGATCGTCGCCGCCGGGGTGCGGACGGTGGGGGTGGACGCGCTCAGCGTCGACCCCACCCCCGACCCGGGCCCGGGCGACCCGGCGGTCGCCGCGCTGCTGGCCGACCTGACCGACGAGCACGACCAACCCGCCGCCCCGGAGCCCACGCTGGCCGCGCACCGGGTGCTGCTCGGGGCCTCCGGCGGGGGCGTGATCGCCGAGAACCTGACCGATCTGCGGGCGCTGCTGGACGCCCAGCAGGCCGGCCGGCCGGTCGAGGTGTCGCTGTTCCCGCTGCGTCTGGTGGCCGCCGACGGCGCGCCCGTCCGGGCGGTGGCGCGACTGGGCTGACGCTCGTCGGCACTTGGTCTAGACCATCCCCGGCGGGCGCCGCTACGCTTGCGCGCCATGGCAGAGATCATCGGAGTGATCGAGCAGCTCTGGCGCTACCCCGTGAAGTCCACCGGCGGCGAGCGGCTCGACTCCGTCGAGCTGGACGAGCGCGGCCTGGCCGGCGACCGCCTCTACGCGGTGCGCGACGGCGCCGGGAAGCTGGGCTCCGGCAAGAACACCCGGCGCTTCCGCCGGATGGACGGCCTGCTGCGGCTCTCCTCCCGGCTCGGCCGCCGGCTCGACGGCCCCGAGCTGTTCGACCCGTTGGGCCGGCCGGTCGCCGATCCCACCGCCTTCCTGCGCGCCTACCTCCAGCGCCCGGACGTCGCGCTCGCCCGCGAGGACGCCGTCTCGCACTTCGACCAGCTGCCGGTCAGCGTGCTCACCACCGCGACCCTGGACTGGGTCTGCGGGGCCGCGCCCTCCGTCGTCGTGGACGTGCGGCGGTTCCGGCCCAACATCCTGCTGCGGACGCCGCCCGGCACCCCGCCGTTCGTCGAGGACGGCTGGTTCGGCCGCGAGGGCGGCGCCGGCACCGGTGCCCGGCTCTCCTTCGTCCGGGCCAGCGAGCGCTGCGCCATGACCACCGTCGCCCAGCCCGGCCTGCCGCACGCCCCGGAGATCCTCAAGGCCATCGTCCAGGCCCACGACGGCCGGCTGGACGCCCTCGCCGAGGTGGTGGCTCCCGGGCGCCTGAGCGTCGGTGACGAGCTGTCACTCGGCTGAGTCCGGCCGCTCCCGTCAGGCCCGCGGGCCACTCCCGGAGGCCGCCGGGAGCAGGCAGAACGGATGGCCGGCGGGATCGGCGTAGATCCTCCAACCACCGGCGTCGCCCAGCCGGGTGGCGCCGAGGGCGAGAACCTCCCGCTCGGCCCGGTCGAGGTCCGGCACGTCGATGTCCAGGTGCGCCTGCTGCGGGTGGGCCGGGTCGGGCCAGCGCGGCGGCCGGTGGTCGGCCACGCCCTGGAAGCAGAGCACCGGGCCGCCCCCGACGTGCAGGGTCGACCACGCGCCGTCCAGCGACCACCGGGGGTCCGGCCGGTCCACCTCGCCGCCGAGCAGAGCCGCGTAGAACCGGGCCAGCACGGCCGGCTCCGGGCAGTCGAGGACGATGCACTGCAGTGTGCCGATCACGGCGCTCCCTGGTGGCGGACGGGCGGTTAGCCGCCATTGTCCTCCGCGGGCCGGAGGGTGGGACTCACTCCTGCGAGTGAACGGCCACCGCGTCGACCAGGCGTGCCAGCCCCTGCGGGGCGCTCCGCAGGAACAGGTTCGGCTCGATCAGCTCCAGTTCCATCACCACCGGCTCGCGGGCGTCGTTCAGCGCCAGGTCCACCCGCGCGAACAGCAGGGCGTCCGGGGCCGGGACGGCCGCCAACGCCGCTCGGGCGGTGCGCAGTTCCGCCTCGGTCGGCAGGTACGGGGTGACGCCGGGGTGGGGCATCCGGTCGTTGTCGATCACCCCGGGCTCGGTCAGCACGGGCCCCTTGCGGATCGCGTGGCTGAAGGCTCCCGCGATGAAGACCAGCGCGCGCTCCCCCTCCTCCACCAGCGGCAGGTACGGCTGCACCATCACCGTCCGCCCCCGCTCCAGCAGCATCCGGGCGTGGCGGAGCGCGTCGGCGGCCCGGCCGGGCTCGTAGCGGGCGGTGTCCTGCGCCCCGGCCGAGACGGCGGGCTTGACCACCACCCCCGGGGCCAGGTCGAAGTCCGCCTCGTCGCAGCGGTCGCCGGGGGCGACGAACCGTGTCGGCACGGCCGGGACGCCGCGCTCGGCGAGCACCGACAGATAGCGCTTGTCGCTGTTCCAGCGCACCACCGGGGCCGGGTTGCGCAGCCGGGTGGCGCGGGCCGTCGTGTCGGCCCAGGCCAGGAACTCGTCGAGGCGTTCCGCGTAGTCCCAGGTCGACCGGACCACCGCCAGGTCGAACTCCCCCCACCCCGGGGCGGCCGCGTCCCAGGGCACCGCCTCGGCCGCCAGACCGCCCGCCCGCAGCGCGTCCACGATCAGCGGCAGGTCGGCGTCGTACTCCGCGGCGGCGGTGGCGGTGACGACCGCGATCCTGGCAGTACCCATGCGTGCTCTCCCGTCCCGCCGGTCGACGATCTTCCGAGTCTAGGGAGCGGCGAGCCGGCGGGCCGAACCCGTGGCCCCGGGCGGACGGCCGGTCCACGCCGCTCCTAGCCTCGGGGCATGACGATGAGACTGGAGCGGTTGCGGGCCGACCACGCGCCGGCCCTGCTGGCCTTCGAACGGGAGAACCGGGAGTACTTCGCCCGCTCCGTCCCCGACCGCGGGGACGACTACTTCGCGGCGTTCGCCGACCGGCACCGCGCGCTGCTCGCCGAACAGGACGCCGGGGCCTGCCACTTCCACCTCCTGGTCGACGAGCGCGGCGAGCTGCTCGGCCGGGTCAACCTGGTGGACGCGGCGGCCGGGAGCGCCGAACTCGGCTACCGGATCGGCGAGCGGGCCGCCGGCCGGGGCGCGGCGACGGCGGGCGTCGAGGAGGTGTGCCGCCTGGCCGCCGCGGCGTACGGCCTGACCGGGCTCACCGCCGTCACCACGCTCGACAACCCGGCGTCGCGGGCGGTGCTGCGGCGGACCGGGTTCACCGTGACCGGGGAGACCGTCGTCGACAGCCGCCCCGGTCTGCGGTACCGGCGCGGCCTCGACGCCCCGCGGTAGCGGCGGCTCCTCAGCCGAGGGTGCGGGTGCGCTCCAGGACGGCGGCCGGGGCCTTGGCCACCGAGCCGGTGTCGAACGGGGGTTGCGGGTCGTACTCGGTGCAGAGCTGGATGGCCTGGGCGGTGAGGTCGTCGGTGAGCAGGGCGGCGAGCCGCAGGGCCATGTCGATGCCGGCGGAGACCCCGGCCGAGGTGATGATCCGGTCGTGGCGGACGACCCGCTCGGCGGTGTAGGTGGCGCCGTGAACCTCCAGCTCGGCGACCGCCGCCCAGTGGGTGGTGGCGGTGAGGCCCTTGAGCAGCCCGGCCGCGCCGAGCACCAGCGCGCCGGTGCAGACCGAGGTGGTGAACCCGCTCTCCCCGTGCACCGCCCGGACCCAGTCCAGGAAGTCCTCGTCGGCGACCAGCGCCCGGGCCCCGGCGCCGCCGGGGACGAGCAACACGTCGCAGGACCCGATCTCCGAGTACCGGGTGGGGACGTCGACCGTCAGCGCCCCCAGCGCATCGGTGACCCGCCCCGGCTCGGGCGCGACGAAGCGCACCTCGGCGCCCGGGACATGGCCGAGGATCTCGTACGGCCCGATCGCGTCGAGCGGCTCGAAACGGTCGAAGAGCGGGATCACGATGTCCATGGGCGCAGCGTAACGGCGGCCCCGCCCGGGCCGGTCGGCCGCGCGGCCGGGTTCACGGGATGGAGTGATCGCGCGGCCACGGGGGAATACCGGGGGCCGTCAGCGCAGCGCGTCGAGCTCGGCGCCGATGGCGGCCCGGAGGGCGTCCTGCGCCGGGCCGAGCGCGTACCGGGCACCTCTGTGACGCGGGTCACTCCGGCGGACCGATGAGTTCGGCGGTCCGCTCCGGTCCAACTCTCGTAAGCACCGCGCGAAGGCGACCGAACACCCCGACAGGAGACTCCCGTGACCGCGTCCGTGAAGGGCCCCGCCAGCTACTTCCCGTCGATCGAGAAGACGTACGGCCGGCCGGTCGCGCACTGGAAGGAGCTGATCCGCTCCTCGCCGCTGACCAGGCACGGCGAACTGGTCGGCTGGCTCAAGTCCGAGCACGGTCTGGGCCACGGCCACGCCAACGCCCTGGTGAAGCACACCCTCGACGAGGACGCCGGCCGGTAGGACGGGCGGGGCCCGGCCGGGGCGTCCGGGCCCCGGCCGGGTACGAGCGGATCCGGGTCAGGTCCCCAGACCGCGCAGGAGCAGGTCCACCAGGGCGAAGAAGAACAGCGAGATGCCGACGAAGCCGTTGGTCTGGAAGAACGCCCGGTTCAGCTTCGACAGGTCGTGGGGCTTCACGATGGTGTGCTCGTAGACGAACGCCCCGGCCACCACGAGCAGGCCGACCCAGAACGCCGGACCGGCGTCGGTCAGCACGGCGTACCAGCCGAGCAGCAGCGTGGTCAGCGCGTGGCAGGCGCGGGCGCCGCGGATCGCCGCCGGGACGCCGAAGCGCGCCGGTACCGAACGCACGCCCCCCGACCGGTCGGAGGCGACGTCCTGGCAGGCGTAGATCAGGTCGAAGCCGCCGATCCAGATGCCCACCGCCACGCCGAGCACGACCGCGTCCCAGGACCAGGAGCCGGTGACGGCGAGCCAGGCGCCGACCGGGCCCATCGCCTGGGCCAGGCCGAGGATCGCCTGCGGGAAGTCGGTGAACCGCTTGCCGTACGGGTAGACCACCATCGGCACGACGGCGACCGGCGCCAGCGCCAGGCAGAGCGGGTTGAGCAGCGCGGCGGCGCCGAGGAAGACCACCAGCGCGACCGCCGAGCCGATGTACGCCGTCTTCACCGACACCGCGCCGGTGACCAGTTCACGCCCGGCGGTGCGCGGGTTGCGGGCGTCGATCTCGCGGTCGATGATCCGGTTGGCGGCCATCGCGAAGGTCCGCAGACCGACCATGCAGACCGTGACGATGAACAGTTCGGCCCAGTGCACCCGCTCGTCGGCGAGGAACATGGCCGTCAGCGCGGCGATGTAGGCGAAGGGCAGGGCGAAGACCGAGTGCTCGATCATCACTAGCCGCAGGAACGCCTTGACCTTGCCGGGCGGGACGTCGGGGAGGGCGGCGGCGGTACTCATCAGAGCCCGTACTCCTTCCAGCGGCGGTCCACCAGGGCGGCGGTGGCCGGGTCGGAGGAGACCATCTCCGGCCAGCCGCCGTCGCGCGTGTAGCCCTCCTCGGGCAGCTTCCGGGTCGCGTCGATACCGGCCTTGCCGCCCCAGAACTGCTGGTAGGAGGCGTGGTCGAGGTGGTCGACCGGGCCCTCCACGACGGTGAGGTCCCGGCTGTAGTCGACGTTGCCGAAGGCCCGCCAGGCGACTTCCTGGTAGTCGTGCACGTCGCAGTCGGAGTCCACCACGATGATCAGCTTGGTCAGCGACATCATGTGGGCGCCCCAGATGGCGTGCATCGTCTTCTGGGCGTGCTTGGGGTACTTCTTGTCGATCGAGACGATCACGCAGTTGTGGAAGCCGCCGGCCTCGGGCAGGTCGTAGTCGACGATGTCCGGGATGATGATCTTCAGCAGCGGCAGGAAGAACCGCTCGGTGAACTTGCCCAGCGGGCCGTCCTCGGTCGGCGGCCGGCCGACCACGATGGACTGCAGGATCGGCCGGCGGCGCATCGTCACGCAGTCGATCGTCAGCGCCGGGAAGGGCTCCTGCGGCGTGTAGAAGCCGGTGTGGTCGCCGAACGGACCCTCGGGCAGCATCTCGCCGGGCTCCAGCCAGCCCTCCAGCACCACCTCGGCGTCGGCCGGGACCTGCAGCGGGACGGTCTTGCAGTCGACCATCCGCACCCGCTCCCCCGCCACGAAGCCGGCGAACAGGTACTCGTCGATGTCACCGGGCAGCGGCGCGGTGGCGGCGTAGGTGACGGCCGGCGGGCAGCCGAAGGCGATCGCGACCGGCAGCCGCTCGCCGCGCTTCGCGGCCACCGCGTAGTGGTTGCGGCTGTCCTTGTGGATCTGCCAGTGCATGCCGATGGTCCGCCGGTCGTGCCGCTGGAGCCGGTAGAGGCCCAGGTTGCGCACGCCGCTGTCCGGGTCCTTGGTGTGGGTCAGGCCCAGGTTGAAGAAGGAGCCGCCGTCCAGCGGCCAGGTGAACAGGGCCGGCAGGGCGTCCAGGTCGACATCGTCGCCGGTGAGCACGACCTCCTGGACCGGGGCGTCCTTGACGTTCTTCGGCGGCACGTGGGCCATCGAGGCGAGCTTGCCGAAGGCGTCGCGGAAGCCGGTGAAGCCCTGCGGCAGCTCCGGCTTGAGCAGCCCCGCGATCTTCTCGGCGATGTCCTCGGGCCCCTTGAGGCCGAGCGACTTGGCGAGCCGGGCCTCGGTGCCGAAGACGTTCATCGCCAGTGGCATCGACGAGCCCTTGACGTTCTCGAACAGCAGGGCCGGGCCCTTGGCCTTCTGGACCCGGTCGACGATCTCGCCGATCTCCAGATGGGGGTCCACCTCGGCCTTGATGCGCTTGAGATCGCCCTCGCGGTCGAGGGCCCGCAGAAACGAGCGGAGATCGTCGTATGCCATGCCAGCCAGTATCCGCCACCCGATAGCCTGGCTCGGTCAAGGGCCCCCGTGAAGCCGTCCACCGCTTCCGGGCCGCCCGCCGCAAACCGCCGTCGCCGGGGGAGATCGCCGCCGTGCTGAGGATCCTGACCTTCGTACTCCCGCTCGCCCTCTGGGTGTGGGCGTTCATCGACTGCCTGACCACGCCCGAGGACGAGGTGAAGCACCTGCCCAAGGTGGTCTGGGTGATCATCGTGCTGCTCTTCCCGCTGGTCGGCTCGATCGCCTGGCTGGTGGCCGGCAAGCGGCGCGGCGCGGCGGTGGCCGGCGGCCCCGGCGGCTCCCCGGAGTACGAGCGCCCGCGCGGCGGCCGGCCGCTCGCGCCGGACGACGACCCCGAGTTCCTCGCCTCGTTGAAGAAGGACGACAAGAAGCACGAGGACATGCTCAAGCGGTGGGAGGCCGATCTGCGCCGCCGCGAGGAGGAGCTGCGCGGCAAGGACGAGCCGGAGGACGGCCGGAAGAGCTGACCCGGCTACCCCGGACAGCCCAGCCGGACCGGTTCCGGATGGGCTGCGGTGTTTTTGGCGCATCCCTACGAGTGGCGGACGCCCCGACCCGCTGCGCCGCGCCCGCCGCGACCGCCCGGCGGCCGTCGGCGGCCCTCTGCGGAGCGCCCCGCCCGGCCCCTCGGCGCACGCCCCTGACCTGCACGTTCCCTCATGTTCAGATCATCTTCCGGAAGCCGTGACGACAGCTTCGGGTAATCGAACGGACACCGACCGTACGCAGTCCCACCGACCGGTTTCTGTGCAGCCCTGACATCTAAACGGACCCGACCTTGTACGGAATCGACGCCGAAACCAGCGTGCGGCCCCTCGTACAGTCATAAGTGAAGAAAGTGATTCGCAGCCGGGGGCACAGCAGACGTTGGCTGTCGGACAGTTCCCTCACCCTTGGAGTGGTTCGAGATGACGGTTGTGCATGAGGCGCCGGTCGGCGACGAGATCCCCGAGATCGCGGCCGACGCCCACGGGCGGGTCGCCGAGCTGCACGAACTGCGCGACCAGGTCCGCCGCGGCCCGAGCGAGAAGGCCACCGAGGCCCAGCACGCCAAGGGCAAGCTGACCGCACGCGAGCGCATCGAGCTGCTGCTCGACGAGGGCTCGTTCCGCGAGGTGGAGCCGCTGCGCCGGCACCGCGCCCAGGGCTTCGGCCTGGAGGCCAAGAAGCCGCACACCGACGGCGTGGTCGTCGGCTGGGGCACCGTGCACGGACGGACCGTCTTCACCTACGCCCACGACTTCCGGATCTTCGGCGGCGCCCTGGGCGAGGCCCACGCGCAGAAGATCCACAAGATCATGGACATGGCCATCGCGGCCGGTGCCCCGCTGGTCTCGCTGAACGACGGCGCCGGCGCCCGCATCCAGGAGGGCGTCACCGCCCTGGCCGGCTACGGCGGCATCTTCCAGCGCAACACCCGGGCCTCCGGGGTCATCCCGCAGATCTCGGTGATGCTCGGCCCGTGCGCCGGCGGCGCCGCGTACTCCCCGGCCCTGACCGACTTCATCTTCATGGTCCGCGAGACCTCGCAGATGTTCATCACCGGCCCGGACGTGGTCCAGGCGGTGACCGGCGAGAAGATCACCCAGAACGGCCTCGGCGGCGCCGACGTCCACTCCGCGGTCTCCGGCGTCTCGCACTTCGCGTACGACGACGAGCAGTCCTGCATCGAGGAGGTCCGCTACCTCCTCTCGCTGCTGCCGCAGAACAACCGCGAGATGCCGCCGACGGTCGTCAGCGACGACCCGGTGGACCGCCGCAACGACGTGCTGCTCGACCTGGTGCCGGCCGACGGCAACCGCCCGTACGACATGCGCAAGGTGATCGAGGAGATCGTCGACCACGGCGAGTACCTGGAGGTCCACGAGCGCTGGGCCACCAACGTGCTCTGCGTGCTCGCCCGGATCGACGGCCACGTCACCGGCATCATCGCCAACCAGCCCCAGTCGCTGGCCGGCGTGCTGGACATCAACGCGAGCGAGAAGGCCGCGCGCTTCGTCCAGATGTGCGACGCCTTCAACATCCCGCTGGTCACCATGCTCGACGTGCCCGGCTTCCTGCCCGGCGTCGACCAGGAGCACGACGGCATCATCCGGCACGGCGCCAAGCTCCTCTACGCCTACTGCAACGCCACCGTGCCGCGCATCCAGCTCATCCTGCGCAAGGCCTACGGCGGCGCGTACATCGTGATGGACTCCCGCTCGATCGGCGCGGACCTCTCGTTCGCCTGGCCGACCAACGAGATCGCCGTCATGGGCGCCGAGGGCGCCGCCAACGTGATCTTCCGCCGGGACATCAACGGTGCCGAGGACCCCGAGGCGATGCGGGCGCAGAAGATCAAGGAATACAAGAACGAACTGATGCACCCGTACTACGCGGCCGAGCGCGGCCTCGTGGACGACGTCATCGACCCGGCCGAGACCCGCCAGGTCCTGGCCTCCTCGCTGGCCATGCTGCGGACGAAGCACGCGGACCTGCCGTCCCGCAAGCACGGCAACCCGCCGATGTAGCACCGCGGTTACCACGCCACCGACCACACACCACACTTGCGCCGGGGGAGAAACCGAATCATGACCGCTTCCGCCGAACCTCTCGTCCGTATCGTCCGCGGCTCCCTCGACGACGAGGAACTCGCCGCCCTGACCGCCGTCCTGCTGGCCCGCGCCGCGGCCGCCCAGCAGGCCGCGGCCGCCGCCGCCCCGATCGAGCCGATCGCCAGCTGGCAGCGCCTGGAGCGCCGCCCGGCGTACTACTCGCCGGTCAGCTGGCAGCAGGCCGCCTGACGGCCCGACACGCCCGCCCGACGGCCGGTCACCCTCCCGGGTGGCCGGCCGTCGGCGTACCGGGGCCCCGCTCCCCGGGCGTCCCGGCCCGGACGGACCCGCCCCGGCCCCGGACGGTCCCGGTCGGGCCCGGGGCGGCTCGGTAGAATACCTACTGGACGGTATGTGATCTCCGCGCCGTCGCGGCCCTAGGATCAGCCGCTGCCGGAGCGTGCGAACTACCCAGGGAGGCTGCGATGGCCAGGCAGGCCCGGGCACTGGCGACCCGCCAGGCGGTGCTCCTCGCCGCGGCCGAAGTCTTCGACGAACGCGGCTACGCCGCGGCCACCATGGCGGACATCCTGGAGCGGGCCGGCGTCACCAAGGGGGCGCTGTACTTCCACTTCCACTCCAAGGAGGAGCTGGCGCTGGCCGTGATCGAGGGCCAGGCCGACTGGCTCGCCACCTGGCGGCCGACCTCCGACAGCCCGGTGCAGACCCTGATCGACCTGGGGTACGCCTTCGCCCACGCCCTGCTGGACGATCCGCTGGTGCGCGGCAGCATCCGGCTGACGATCGAGCACGGCAGCTTCACCCAGCCGCAGATCGAGGCCTACCAGGGCTGGTCGGACGCGGCACGCGCGCTGCTGGAGCAGGCCCGGGAGGCCGGCGACCTGCACCCGGGCCTGGACGTCGCGGCGGCGGCCGGGGTGATCACCGGGGCGGTGACCGGGATCCAGCTGAGCTCCCAGGTGCTGGCCGGCCGCCGGGACCTCCTCCAGCGGATGACCGACCTCTGGACGCTGCTGCTGCCGGGCCTGGTCCAGCCGCACGCGCTCGCCCGGCTCAGCGTGGCCGAGCGGGGCGCGGGCGGCGGCTGATCCGGCGGCGGCCGCCGACCGCGGGGTGCGGCACTACGGCGCGCAGGTCCGGTAGGCGGCGCAGCGGTCCCCCGGGACCAGCGCGGGCAGCGCCGCTCCCCACAGGCTCCGCACCGCCTCCGGGCGGAGCCGGTCGGCGTCCTCGGGGGCGAGCAGCACCAGCCCCGCCGCCAGGGTGGTGAGCAGTTCGGCGGCCGGGCGCGGGTCCAGCCCCGGGCGCAGCTCGCCGGCCGCCGCCGCGCGCTCCAGCAGCCGCCGGACCACGGCGGTCAGGCTGTGCCAGGCGTCCGAGCCGCCCCGGGCGCCCTGGCCGAGCTGGACTCCGGCCCGGACGACGACGTCCTCGCGGAGCAGCCGGGCCAGTTCGTGCGAGAAGTCGATCAGGCCCTGGAGGGCCGGTCCGCCACCGCGCAGGGCGCGGAGCGCGGCCGAGCCGATCTCGCGCCCGGCCGCGGCCCGGACGCCGTCGGCGAGTGCCTGCTTGGAGACGAAGTGGAAGTAGAGCGCGCCCTTGCTGACGCCCGCCCGGCGGCTGATGTCGATCAGGCTGGCGGACTCGAACCCCGCGTCCGCGAAGGTGACCGCCGCGGCGAGCAGGACGGCCTGCCTGGTCCGACCCGCGCGTTCCTGCTTGACCACTCGGCCCCTCCGGCCTCGGCGCCGGCGAGATCGCGGCTCGCCCGGCTGCTCTCAGGGCGTCGTCGTCGATGGTGCGACGCCTCGCATGCGGACGGGCCATCCCAAACCGCATGGTTGGTATCTAATCTAGCCCCTCGCTCGACGCCGCCGTCCAGGGGGGATCGGCGCCCGTCCGGGCCGCGGACTTCTCCCCTCGGCACGTTCCCGCAGTCCAGCCCGCGGGTACCGTGGTCACGCGGAGTGCTCGGCAGCGACGACCCCGCCAGTAGTGCGCAAACCGGGTGGTCTGTATGTTTTACCGAGGCCGTCTGCGCGGCCGGTCGGCCGAGACCCGGGAGTGGGGCCAGTCATGCCATTGATCGTAGATCCGGACGCCGGCATCCCCTATGCCCACCCCGGTCCCGGCTACGACTTCCACGAGCGGACCGTCTCCCGGCACCTGGTCCACCGCTCCTGCGTCTCCGACGTCCTCATCACGGGCTGGCAGTCGGCCGGCCCCTACGACTTCCTGCTGGGCGCCCAATGGCCGCGACTGCACGGCTTCTACCGGCTGCCGGACGACCGGCACCACGACCCGCTGCTGATGGCCGAGACCGTCCGCCAGGCCGGTCTGCTGATCGGCCACGTCGGCTTCGGCGTGCCGCGCGGCCACCACTTCACGCTGGACGAACTCTGCTTCACGCTCGGCCCGGCCGGGCTGGACGGGCTCGCCGTGGGCGCCGGACCGGCTTCGCTGATGCTCAAGGTCGGCTGCCAGGACGTCCGGATGCGGCACGGCCGACCGGCCTCGCTGCGGGTGCACGTCGAGGTCGAGCGGGACGGCCGTCCGGTCGGCCACGGCTCCGGAGAGCTACGAGTGCACTCCCCCGCCGCCTACGCCCGGCTGCGCGGTCCGGGGCCCCGGGCGGTGCCTCCCCGGCTGTCCGGCGCGCCCTCGATGCGGGCCGCGGCGCTGTCCGCGCCGACCGCGCCCGAACTCGTCGGCCGCGAGCGGTCCGCCGACGTGGTGCTCGGCGCGTCCCCCGCGCCGGACAGCTGGCTGCTGCGGGTGGACCCCGGCCACCCGGTGCTGTTCGACCCGGCGGCCGACCACGTCCCCGGGATGCTGGTGCTGGAGGCCGCCCGGCAGGCCGCCCAGCGGCTGCGGCACCCCGAGCCGGTGGTGCCGGTCGAGCTGCTGTCCTCGTTCGACCGCTTCATCGAGCTGGACCGGCCCTGCCTGGTGCGGGCCGTCCGGGAGAGCGGCGCGGACGGCCGGCGGGTACCGGTCCGGGTCCAGCTGGTCCAGGACGGCCGGACGGCGGCCGAGTGCCGGCTGCTGACCGAGCCGGCCCGGCAGGAGGCCCGGGACACCCGCCCCGCCGGCTCCGGACGCGCGAGGGGCCTGCCGCTCGCCAGCTGACCCCGGACCGGTGTCCGGGGCCGGCGGGCGGCCGGCAGGCCCCTCGTCCGCACCCTCAGGCGGCCACCAGGGCCGCGGGGCGGCCGGCGTGCATCACGCTGAGGTTGGCGGCCAGCCTGGTCGGGTCCTGGGCCAGCCAGAGCCGCAGCGCGGCGCCCAGCATGGCGCTGGCCGAGCCGATCCGCACCTGCGTCACCTGGGCGATCCGGGCCGCCCCCGGCACCAGCAGATCGGCCAGCGGCGTCGGCAGCCAGACGGTCAGCGCGCACGGCGCGGGGGCCGTCAGGGCGCCCAGCAGCCGGTAGGCGTCCGCCTGCGAGCTGAGCGTCGGAATGATGTCCAGCAGGCCGTCGGCCACGACCTCGGACACGTCGCTGCGGTGCCCCTGGGCGAGTCTGCGGAGCAGCGTGCGCTCGGCGGCGGTGATTCGGACGGTCAGCATGACCTCGTCGCACTCCATTGCGCGATTTCCTCCTCGGTTCCTCCCCGTGCCGGACCGGGTGGCCGGCACGAACTACCCCTGTCGCACCACGGCCCGGCTTCCTTGGTCGGAGCGCCGGGCCGGTGGGTGGTGCAGCCCCGGTCAGAGCCCCGCGTACGAGTGCTTGCCGGTGACGAAGATGTTCACGCCGTAGTAGTTGAACAGGTAGCAGGCGAAGGCCAGCACCGCGAGGTACGCGGCCTTGCGGCCCCGCCAGCCCGCCGTGGCGCGGGCGTGCAGGTAGCAGGCGTAGGCGACCCAGGTGATGAACGACCAGGTCTCCTTCGGGTCCCACTCCCAGTACTTGCCCCAGGCGGCCTCGGCCCAGATCGCGCCCGCGATGATGGTGAAGGTCCAGAGCGGGAAGACCAGGGCGTTGATCCGGTAGGACAGCTTGTCGAGCGTGGAGGCGGCGGGCAGCCGGCGCCAGATCGACGGCGAGGTGCCGAGCGGGCCCCTGGCCAGGCCGGCCGCCATCCGCTTGTCGAAGGAGCCCTTGCCGAGGTACAGCAGGGTCGCGATGAACGCCGCGTACAGGGCGCCGCCGCAGATGATCGCGGTGGAGACGTGGATCGCCAGCCAGTACGAGTGGAGCGCCGGGACGAGCTGCTCGGACTCGGTGTACAGCACCGAGACGGCGATGCCGAGGGTCAGCAGCACCGCCAGGGTGACCGGCAGGCCGAGCCAGCGGACCGGCTTCTTCGTGAGCAGCAGGCCGAGGAAGGCCACCGTCATGGCGAGCGCGAAGGCGCAGGAGAACTCGTACATGTTGCCCCACGGCCAGCGTGAGACCGAGAGGCCGCGGGTGACCACGCCGCCCGCGTGCAGCATGGCGCCGAGCACCGTGAGCGAGATCGCGATCCGGCCCGACAGGTCGGCCTTCTCGCTGGTGCCGGCCGCGCCGGGGCCGTCGACCTCGCCGTCGCCGCGCCCGCTGGTGACCACCGTCGCGCCCTCGCCCGCCAGCGCGGTGCGGGTGAGCGTGGTGGTGCCGCCGCCGGCCGAGGCGACCGTGACGGTCACCTTCTTGCCGCTCCCGGCCGCGGGCGCGGCCTCGGCGACGGTCTCGGCCAGGCCCGCCTGCGCGGACGAACGGACGGCGACGGCTCCCTTGGAACCGAACGTCCACTCGAACATGTACGCGAACATGGCGATCAGGTAGACGGCCATGGCCGAGTAGATCAGCTTGTTGGACAGGTCGGCCAGCTGTGGGTCGACCGCCGAGGCGAGATGCACCGTCTACTCCTTGGAGTTCTGGTCGGCAGGGACTGCGGGGTCTGCGGGTGCCGAGGGCCCGGGGGGCGCTGCGGCCCCGTCGGGCTCGGCGGGTTGATCGGGCTCGGCGGCCTCGGCGGCCTCGGCGGCCTCGGCGGGTTGATCCGGCCGGTGGGGACCGGTCGCGCCGGAGTCCGGCTCGTCGGCCGCCGGAGCGTCGTCCTGGAGGTCGACCGCCAGCTCGGCCAGCTCCTCGGCGGTCTTCGCCGACTCGCTGCGGCCCAGCCCGGCCAGCTCGACCAGGGTGCCGCCGCCGGGCAGCGCCACCGCGCGCACCCAGATCCGCCGGCGCTGCACGAAGAGCGAGCCGATCAGGCCGAGGATCGCCAGCACGCCGCCGGTCAGGGCGATCGCGTTGCCCGGGCGGTGCGAGACGTTGAAGCTGGCCCACTGCTTGTAGCCCTCGAAGGTGACGCTGCCGTAGCCGTCCGGCAGGTCCCACGCCTGGCCCGGCTTCAGCCGGACCTTGGCGATCTTGCCGTCCTGCTGCAGCTGCGTCAGGTTCTTGGTGTTGAGCTGGTAGACGTTCTGCGGCAGGCCGGAGTCGGTGCCGAGGTCGCCCGCGAAGGCGTTCAGCACCAGCGCCGGGTCGGCGTCGCCGGGGAAGAGCGAGCGCGGACCGGTGTTGGCGTCGAAGGCCACCGGGGCGGTCGGCAGGAAGAAGCCGGAGAAGCCCATCTGGGTCCGCTTGCCGTCCTTCTCGCCGTAGTCGGAGACCTTGATGACGCCGGTGGAGGTCAGGTTGGGGTCCTGCGGCAGGAACGGCGTCGCACCGGTGTAGACCACCGTTCCGGCGGCGTTGCGCACGGTGACCACCGGGGCGTAGCCGTGGCCGATCAGGTAGACCTTGCTGCCGCCGATCTCCAGCGGGTGGTTGACCTCGATCGAGCCCTGCTTCAGCTTCGACGCGTCGCTGCCGGAGTAGTACTCGACGTTCGCGGTGAACTCCCGGGCGGCGCCGATCTGGTCGCCCTTGGTCTGGAAGCGCGAGGTGAAGTCGTTGAGCTTCAGGTAGAACGGGTCGAGGTCCTGGGAGCCGTAGAACCGCGAGCCGGTGAAGTCGTCGAGCTGGGTGATCGTGTTGGAGTAGCCCTCGCCGGCGACCATCAGCTTGCCGCCGGTGCCGCTGGCCAGGCTCGCCCAGGCGAAGCCGCCGAGCAGCGCGAACAGCGACAGGTGGAAGACCAGGTTGCCGACCTCGCGCAGGTAGCCCTTCTCGGCGGCCACCGCGCCGCCGGCCAGGTTCGCCCGGAACCGGCGGCGCCGCAGCAGCCGGTGCGCGGCGGCGTTCACCTCCCAGGCGTCCGCCTCGGTGCGCCAGGCCGCGTAGACCGGCATCCGGGTCAGGTTGCGCGGCGCGGCCGGCGGCTGGGCGCGCAGCACGCCGACGAACTGCCAGGTGCGCGGGACGATGCAGCCGGCCAGCGAGACGAACAGCAGGATGTAGATCGCCGAGAACCAGACCGAGCTGTAGACGTCGAACAGCTGGAGCTTCTGGTAGATCGGCGCGACCGTGGTGTGCCGGGCCTTCCAGGTCTCGACCTTGAACTCGTTCTGGCCGCTCTGCGGGATCAGCGAACCCGGGATGGCGGCCAGCGACAGCAGGAAGAGCAGGATCAGCGCGACCCGCATCGAGGTCAGCTGGCGCCACATCCAGCGCAGCCAGCCGAACGCCCCTATCCCACCGGGGCCGTCCGACTCGACCGGGGCGCTGGTCAGCCGCTCGGCCGCGTCCTCGACCGCCTGGGGGGGCAGCTCGGTATCGGTCGTGGTCTTGCTCACGGTCAGATTCCGATCTGGAAGTCGGCGGTCCAGGACTGCAGTTCGTTCACCATCGAGTCCCAGACCCCGGTGACGAGCAGCAGACCGACCGCGACGAGCATGCCGCCGCCGATCCGCATGACGAGCGGGTAGTGCCGCTTGACCCAGCCGAAGGCGCCCAGGGCCCGGCGGAAGGCCACCGCGGCCACGACGAACGGTACGCCCAGGCCCAGGCAGTAGGCCGTCATCAGCAGCGCGGCGCGGCCGGCGTCGGCCTCGTTGAGCGCCAGGTTCTGGACGGCGGCCAGGGTCGGGCCGAGGCAGGGCGTCCAGCCGACGCCGAAGACCACGCCCAGCATCGGCGCGCCGAGCAGGCCGACCGCCGGGCGGCGGTGCGAGCGCACCTCGCGCATGCTCAGCCCGGGCACCAGGCCCATGAAGGCGAGGCCCATCACGATGGTCAGCGCGCCGAACACGATCGAGATGACCCGCCGGTGCTCCTGGAGGGTCGAGCCGAAGAAGCCGAACAGCGCGCCGGTGGAGACGAAGACGGCGGTGAAGCCGAGGATGAACAGCAGCACCCCGAGCAGCATCCGGCCGCGCCGGGCCCCGCGCGCGTCGGCGAGGTCGGCGGCCGAGAAGCCGGTGACGTAGGAGAGGTAGCCGGGCACCAGCGGCAGCACGCACGGCGAGAAGAACGACGCCAGACCGGCCACCAGCGCGATCGGCGCGGCCACCAGCAGCGCCCCGCTCTGGATGGTCCCGGTGGTGTCGGCGAGTTGGGCCGCGGCACTCACTGCTGCTGCTCCGCGAGGACCGGCTGGAGCATCGACTCCAGGCCGTCGTCCAGCTGGCCGCCGACGGCCCGCACGGCGAGCCTGCCCTCCCGGTCGACCACGATGGTGGTCGGCACGGACTGCGGGTTGAGGCTGCCCTTGGGGAACTTCAGCAGCTGCGTCCCGGCCGGGTCGTAGAGGCTCGGGTAGGTGACGCCCCGCTCCTGCTCGAAGCGGACGGCGTTGGTGATCTCCGGGTCCCGGGTGTTGATGCCGAGGAACTGGACGCCCTGGTCCTTGTACTTGTCCCAGATCCGCTGGAGGTCGTCCGCCTCGGCCCGGCAGGGCCCGCACCAGGAGCCCCAGACGTTGAGGACGACGACCTTGCCCCGGTAGTCGGAGAGCTTGACCGGGGTGCCCTCCAGGGTGGTGCCGGAGAGGTCCGGCGCGTCCTGGCGGTGCCCCACCGCGGCCTTGGAGATGTTGCTGCCCTTGGCCGAGACGAAGCCGATCTGGCCATCACCGCTGGCCGACGAACCTGAGGAGCTGCAGCCGCTGAGGGCGAGCGCGGCAGCGGCGGCGGTGGCGGCGGCCGCTGCGGCGACACGGGGACGGGGGCGCGTCATGCCAGACATGTGAAAAGTTTCGCATGGAGTGCCGGGCAGGTTCGGGGGGGTCCGACATTCCGTGTCGAACCCCCTCTGACCTGCGGCTGGGCCGGACCACCCGACGGCGGTCAGGCGCCGAAGCTCTTACCCACCGGCTTGCTCTTCCCGCCCTTGCCGACCAGGTGCGCGGGCAGCAGGTCGCGGGCCGGCTCGCGGTAGCCGACCGACACGATCCGGTCTCCCTCGTAGGTGAAGCTGGTCAGCGAGGCCAGCGAGCACTGCCGGTTGCGCGGGTCGTGCCAGAGCCGGCGGCGCTCCACGAAGGAACGCACGATCCAGATCGGCAGCTGGTGGCTGACGCAGACCGCCTCGTGGCCGCGCGCGGCGTCCCGGGCGGCGGCCAGCGCGCCCATCATCCGCACCGCCTGCTCCAGGTACGGCTCGCCCCAGGACGGCTTGAACGGGTTGGTCAGGTACTTCCAGTAGCCCGGGTTCTTCAGCGAGCCGTCGCCGACCCCGAAGGTCTTGCCCTGGAAGATGTTGTCGGCCTCGATCAGCCGCTCGTCGACCGCGAGGTCCAGGCCGTGCGACTTGGCGATCGGCTCGGCGGTCTCCTGCGCCCGCTCCAGCGGGGACGCCACCACGTGGGTGATGTCCCGGCCGGCCAGGTCCTCGGCGACCCGGTCGGCCATCTGCCGGCCCAGCTCGGACAGCCGGTAGCCGGGCAGGCGGCCGTACAGGACGCCCTCCGGGTTGTGCACCTCGCCGTGTCGCATCAGGTGGACGACGGTGGTGTCGTTGGTGCTCACTTCTCAGTACTCCTGGTGGTCGGCCGCGGCTACGCGGGCTGGGCCTCGGCGGCCGCGCGGGCGGCGGCCGGCAGTGCGGCGGCGATCCGCTCGATCGCCCGCTCGTCGTGGGACGCCGAGACGAACCAGGACTCGAAGGCGGACGGCGGCAGGTAGACGCCCTCGGCGAGCATCGCGTGGAAGAAGGCGTTGAAGCGGAACGCCTCCTGGGTCCTCGCCTCGTCGTAGTTGGTCACCGCGGCCTCGGTGAAGAACACCGAGAACATGTTCCCGGCGGTCTGCAGCCGGTGCGCCACGCCCTCCTTGGCCAGCGCGCCGGAGACCATCGCCGACAGCTCGGCGGCCACCCGGTCCACCGTGGCGTACACCTCGTCGGTGCAGCCGCGCAGCTGGGCCAGGCCCGCCGCGGTGGCGATCGGGTTCCCGGAGAGGGTACCGGCCTGGTAGACCGGGCCGGCCGGGGCCAGGTGGCCCATGACGTCCGCGCGGCCGCCGAAGGCCGCCGCCGGGAAGCCGCCGCCCATCACCTTGCCGAAGGTGAGGAGGTCCGGCGCCCAGCCCTCGTGCGCCGCCTCCAGGCCGTACCAGCCCGCCTTGGAGACGCGGAAGCCCGTCATCACCTCGTCCGAGATGAACAGCGCGCCGTTCTCCCGGCAGAGCCGGGCCAGACCGCCGTTGAAGCCGGGCAGCGGCGGGACGACGCCCATGTTGCCGGGCGAGGCCTCGGTGATCACGCAGGCGATCTCGCCCGGGTGCGCCCGGAAGGCCTGCTCGACCGCGGCCAGGTCGTTGTACGGCAGCACGATGGTGTCGCCGGCCTGGGCGCCGGTGACGCCCGGGGTGTCCGGCAGGCCGAAGGTCGCGACGCCGGACCCGGCGGCGGCCAGCAGCGCGTCCACGTGACCGTGGTAGCAGCCGGCGAACTTCACGATCTTGGCCCGGCCGGTGAAGCCGCGGGCCAGCCGGATCGCGGACATGGTCGCCTCGGTGCCCGAGGAGACCAGCCGGACCTGCTCGACCGGGGCGATCCGGGCGACGATCTCCTCCGCCAGCTCGACCTCGCCCTGGCCGGGCGTGCCGAAGGAGGTGCCGTGCGCGACGGCCCGCTGCACGGCGTCGATCACCGCGGGGTGCGCGTGGCCGAGGATCATCGGGCCCCACGAGCACACCAGGTCGACGTACTCGCGGCCGTCCGCGTCGGTGAGGTAGGGGCCGCTGCCGGACACCATGAAGCGCGGCGTACCGCCGACCGCGCGGAAGGCGCGCACCGGGGAGTTCACGCCGCCGGGCGTGACGACCGAGGCGCGGTCGAAGAGCGACTGGGACTGGGGGGCTTCGTAGGGGTAGCTCACGGGAGACATGGTCTCAAATCGTGTCCTTCACCTCTGCATGTCGGACCTCATCATCTGGAACGATGATCCGGGTGACGAAGTCTGTACGGTTATCCGTACAACGGGGGTCCTGGCGACCCCGGCCGCACGGACCAGTCAGACTGTGTACTCCGGGTGTGCGCAAGCTCCGGTGTTTCAGGGGTGTGAAGAGGACTGCCGCGTGCCATGACTGGGTACGGCGGCGCATGACGGGTAAGGAGCACGACCGGTGGGACGCCGGACGTGCGGGGGTCTGTCGATTCCGGCGAATTCCGGTGAGGATGGTCCGAGTGTCCGAGGCGCAGGACGGCTACGACGAGGCCGCGGGTGGCCCCCGCCGCCCCGCCGAGGCCGCACGCGGGGGTACGGGAGCGGGTACGGGGCGTGGCGGTCGCGGTGGCGAGAGGCGGGGTGAGGGACGCGTGGGGGTGACGTACAAGTACTTCGGCGCACCCGACCGCGCCACCGCCGCCAGAGTCCCCACCGCGCTCGGCCCCGGAGGGCTCGGCCTGGACGCGGGCGAGCTCGGCTCGCTGGGGCGGCTCGGCGACCTGATGGAGACCAGCGGCTCGCCCAACGGGCACCTCTCCACCAAGATCAAGCCGGAGACCATGAGCGCCATGGTCCTCACCGGCATCCAGGGCGTGCCGCTGCACCAGGTGCCGCCGCTGGAGCTGGTCGTGCTGCACCCCGACTACGCGGTGGTGCAGCTCCCGCAGAACGTCGTCGAACCGCTGCGCAAGGCGGACGAGACCGAACTCGGCGCCGCCGCGTTCATCTGGTCCACCGTGCCCGACCGCCGCGGCCCCCGGGACGCCTTCGTGATCTACAGCATGCTGCACGAGTGGCAGGACTTCGCCAACCGGCTGCACGACGCGGGGCACCAGCTGTACTGCCTGGTCTGGCCGTAACCTCCCCCCGCCCGCACGCGCGTCCGCCCCGGGGCGGGTGCTCCGGGGCGGACGGGGGCACCGGGCTGCGGATGCCGCAGCCGTTGGAGAAGCCCTGCAGGACGACACCGACATGCCTGGTCGGCGACCGAACTCATCGCCCAGGGCGAACGCCTGGCTAGTCGAGCGCTGGTTACCAGCGCTACACGCCTGTCATGGCGGCCGTCGCGATGTGCCGATTGTCTGCTCCGCGGCGCCGTCCACGGGGATACCGAATAAACGAAGGCGCCGCCGAGCGCTCCGCACAGCCCGAGCACCACCTGACGCTGCCACTGGCGTTACGTGGCCCAGGAAGACGAGGCGGAGCGGGTGCGGGAGCGCTCGACTGCGCCTCGGCCTCGGCGGCCCGCTCTGGCACACCAACGCCGACCGAACAGCGGATCCAGCGTGAAAGGCGCTCTGGCCCTAACGATGGCTGACGGGGCTAGGACTGACGTCCGATCCCCGACAGCCATCGATGGCCGGCCCCCGCATCAGCCTTGGCTACCGGCCAGGCGAAGCACTGGCACGCTCACCTTCGTGCCCGGCTTCCGGGCTGACTGCCCCCGGCGGAGGTCGTCGCGGGGGCTGGGCTCCGCCGGGGGCAGAAAGGCGACCACCGCGCTGCAGACCCCGACTGCGGCAACCGCTCTGGAGGCTTGTGCAAGCTCGGGATTCGGATCCAAGGCAGCACCTGGCGAGCCCGGTCCGCCAGGCCGACGGCGGCAGGCCGGACCGCGCTGAGAACGCCATCAGCCTTCCACTGGCGGGTCGGGGGTCAGCCAGCCGCTTGCGGGAGCACCGCCAAGACCGCCTCCTTCTCACGGGCAGGCGCCTTCTTGTCCCGGAGGTTGTTGATGATGATCGTCGGGATCAGCGAGATGTCGAGATCGAGCGACCTGAGCGTGTAGACATCGCCTCCGCCCTCACGGCTGGTGACGATGTCGAGGCCCAACTCCCGCAGTTCACGGGTACGGCGCTCGGTGTGTACAGAGTCCCCCGTAACCACCCGCAGGAGGGCAGCGCTGACCGGCTGCCGAATCCGCTGCAGGAGCATGGCGAACAGCTCCTCATGGGTCCGGCTGCCGTAGGGGACGGTCAGGTAGCGCTGCGGGATCCGTTCGCCGTACTCCTCGGCCATACGCTCGGCAAGCTGCGTACGGAGGTCCGAGAAGGTGCTGCACGCCTCAGGCAGAGCGGTCCGTACAAGGGCCTGCATCGACTCAGCCAGCAGACGCTTTGCGTAGAGGTACGCGTCCAGCAGGTTCTGGGCGTCGGCATCCTCCTTCTCAAGCAGGCCGAGGACGCCCTGAACCGCAAGGAGCGTGTCCGGCTTGAGCCGGTGCCAGTCTGACGCGGGGTCGGGTCGGCGGTCTGTCACGTTCACCAGTCCTATCGTTTCGACGCAGCCGTGATCGAGCTGTCAGGCGGGTAGCGAAGGATGTGCACATCCTCGCCGGCGTCCTCGACCGCCCCGAGGTCGTCGAGCCATTCACGGAGGAACTGCTCGCCTTCCTGGTCCGTGCGGTTGGCCCGCATGAACCTGACCTGACTGCCGATGGTTACCCGGGGGTCGCGAGCGGCACCGATACGGGCGCTGAGCGACTCCTGCAGGCTCAGGCCAGCGGCAAAACGGCGGATGTCGGAGACGAAGTCGAGGACGACCACCCTCTCCTTGCCGGGAGCCAGACGGAGTCCACGGCCGAGCTGCTGGACGAAGATCCGTCGGCTGTGAGTCACCCGCTGGAAGACGACGATGTTGACGTCAGGGACGTCCACCCCTTCGTTGAGGACGTCGACCGCGCACAGGATGCCGGTACGGCCGTCGGCGAAGTCCCAGAGGACACGGTTCCGGGTGGCCGCGTCCACCGCCTTGCCCTGTGCCGTCCGGGACGCGATCACCTCGGCGCTGGTGAACCCGAGCGCGTTGATCCGACCTGCCATCCGCTCCGCGTGGTCGATTGTCCCGCAGAAGACGATGCCCCTGGGCTTCTTCTGCTCGGCCCACGCCTCGGCGAGGCGGTCGACGACTGCGTCGTCCCACTCGTCGATGAAGACAGTGCGGTTGATACCACGGGGGGTGAGCGCGGGTGCGGTCTTGCTGAGCCCGGCCGCGAGTGCGTCCCAGTCGATATTGTCGGTGAACATCCGGTAGTCGACGTTGGCTAGGTACCCCTCACGGAGTCCGCGCACCATGTCGATATCCACGACCGGGAAGTCGAACCAGTTCCGTAGGGACTTCCCGTCGGGCCGCCAGGGCGTCGCGGTCATCCCCAGGAGGAACGCCCCCCCGTCGGCGGCCGACAGCTCGCCGAGCACCGCGTCGTAGGCGGCGGTGCCGAGATGGTGGCACTCGTCGACCACGACGAGCCCGAAGTGGGGCAGGTCCCGTCCAGCCCTTACGGCAGTAGCGACACTGTCCACGCAGGCGAACACGACGTCCAGGTCGTTGAGAGCGTCCTTGTCCGGGCGCTCGTAGCCGTTCCACACCCCGGTAGCCGCCGAGGCCGGGAGGAGCGGCCAGAAGGCCCGTTCCAGCTGGTACACGAGCTCATTGCGGTGCGCGAGGACCAGCGTTCTCGCCCCGGGCCGCAGGGCACGGGCACGCCGGTGGAACTCGGCAGCCACGAAGGTCTTGCCGAGCCCGGTCGCGAGGACGATGAGCGCACTGCGGGCGCCGTTCACCAGCTCGTCCATCAGTCCGTCGACAGCCCGCTCCTGGTAAGGGCGGAGCTGGAGGCGCTGCGGATCCTGCAGCGCGGGCGGAGTCTCCGGAATACGGTCCGCCTGCCGCTGGAGTGTGCGCCGGTCCCACAGCTGCAGGGGGATGCCCTTCGCCGCGAGCTGCTCCTGCTGGGCTCTGACTGAGGCCTCGAACCCGTTCAAGCTGACCACCACAGGGATCTCCGCGTCGTAGCGCCGACAGGCGTCGACGGTCTGCGCGATGACCTCGGGCCCCACCGGGGACCGCCACCGCTTCATCTGGAACAGCCATCGCCGCCCCTTGAGGCTGCCGATCACATCGGCTCCGCCATCGCCGGAGGCGCCGGCCAGCTGGACCCCCGAGTAACCGCGTGCCGTGATCAGACGCTGAACGGTCCGCTCGAAGGACTGCCAACCGGTCCCGGCCAGATTGAGGTCGGTGACAATGCGCTGGGTCATGCGAGCTTTCCGACCAGGAAGTCGACGGCCGCACGTGCCCGGACGACGATCAGCCGCTCCGGCTGGTCGTACCGGAGGTACGAAGCGCAGTCCTCCAGGCAGCGCAGGTACTTCACCCGAAGGTCCTCCTGCAGCTTCCCGGCGATCACCGGCCCCGCCTCCTGCTCGCTGGGCCACGGATCCTCCCACACCAGGCCGCTGAACCAGCCTTCGGCATGGTGGGCGAAGAAGGCAGTGACCGTCTCCCGGTCGCAGTAACGGAGATAGCCCCCGGTAGCTCTGAGGCGCCCGAGCTCCGTGAGCTCCGCCCCGGACTTGATCATGGAATCGGCAAGCGCCAGCTGTTGGCCGGCGTCCAGCTCGTCATAGAAGCTGTCCGCGTACGGAGCCCGCAGGATCCTCTCCGTAATCTGGTCAAAGAGAGCCTTGATCGCGGTCCGGACGCTGTCAGCGCTGTCTGTGACCGCGTCTCCCCACCCCTTCCTGAGGACCTCCGCGGTGAGGACCGCCACCGTGTGTCCGGGACGGCTCTGCAGGTTGCGGTGGAGGGAGTGCAAGAACTGGGCGGCTTCGGTCGCGATCAGGTACTCGGGCCTCAGCCCCATCGCCGTGAACACCGTGTGGGTCGGATCGATGTAGACGGTGATCTGCCGGGTGTCTGCGCGTGTGACGAGCGGAACGGCGGCCTGCCCGAAGGCCGGGAGGATCGGCCGGTGCGCTGTACGGACCCGGACGTCGAGCGGGCTGCTCGCCTTCCCGTCCGCCAGTACCACAGCCACCTGGTCCGCGCTGAGCTCCTCGGCGTCGGAGGACACCGCGTCCAGAGCCTCGGGACTGGCTGGATGGGGGGCGTCCTTGACATGCCCGCATGCCTCGCACCGCTCGGCGCCCGCCTTGTTCTCCAGTGCACAGAAGGTGCACTTCCACGGCAGCTGCACCTTGGGCACCTGGGAGGTGCCGCAGTGCAGGCAGACCGTCGCCGAGCGCAGGATCTGCTTGCCGCATCCGGTGTCCAGGCATGGCTTGCCGTCGAGCACCTCCCCGCAGCCGCCGCACTCCTCGGCCGTCGACGTGTTCTGGAAACCGCACTCCGCACATTCCGGGAGCACCTGGATCGGCGGCTCCCCGGCCGCCTCGACGAGCTCCCACCACTTAGCGTCGTCGTAGTAGCCGGGTACCCGGTCGAGGAAGCGCTGGTAGTAGTCGGCTTCGACACTGCGGGGGATCCGGTCAGCCTTGCCCTTGGCGGGGTTGTACTGACCCATGTACATGTCCCCGCGACCGAAGTTGCGGACCTTGCGGTATCCCTGGAAGAGCAGCGACACAGGTGATTCGTTCACCACGCCGTCACTCCAGTTGTTCGGCAGCAGCGAGCCGCCTCGCAGGAACCCGATGGCTTCCTGCCACTCGTCCGAGGCCTGCTGGAAGTGCTGCTTCTGGAAGTCCACCGGCACCTGGTCGAGGTGGACCTCACCGACGATCCGGCCGTACTGCTGGTCCACGGGGTACTCGCGCTCAGCACGCCCGGTGGTCTCATCGGAGAACTCGAAGAACGCCGTCTTCTCCGCCTGGCGGATGGCCCGCCCATTGCGGATCAGGTCGATTCCGAAGTCGTTCTGGTCGTCGAAGCGCTGGATGCCGACCCACCCGTGTACCCGGTGGTTTATCTCCCGGCTCTCCACACCTCCGCACCGCGGGCAGGCACCCTGGTCTCCGAAGTCCGTGCCGTCGTGCAGGCAGCGCCGAGCGCTGCTGATCACCTGGTCGAAACTGATACGAGCGGGGATCTTGCCGTGGGCTCGCCGTTCGACGAAGCGTTCCGGCGACCACACGCAGTGTTCGTACGGCTGGCAGCGCTCGTTGTTGACGGTGATCACCACCGGGTCTGCCGCCCCCGGTCGCAGCAGGCTGGCGTACCGCCTCCCGAGCCGACTTCGCAAGGTCTTCTTCGACATCTTCGCGAGCTCTCGGATGAAGCCGCTGTTGGCGTCGCCGTCCGGCCACCAGCTCCGGATCTCGACCACTGTCCCGTGGCGCAGGCCCGCCGGCTTCTCGATCTGCTCGGCCCTAGCCGAGAAGGTCTGGGACTGCATGAGCTCCGGCAGGTCGAGGGTGACCTGGACCGCGTGGTTGTCCTCCGCGCGTGCGGAGATGACCCGCGTGATGCGCCCGAGCTTCCCGGTCGCGATGTTGAAGCCCATGCCGAACAGGCCGAGGGTGTCGTAGTGGTTCTTTGAGGTGTAGCCGGCCCGCATCGAGTTGGCGATCTGGCTCTCGGTGAGACCCGGTCCGGTGTCGCGTACGCGGATCATCCCTTCGGCCCGGGCGACCTCGGCAGGCCCTGGGACTTCGATGATCACCTGGCGTACCGCCGACGGAGCCCCCGAGGTGGCTGCGGTCCGGAAGGAGTCGACGGCGTTGTCGATGAGCTCGCTCAGCGCGTCGATCGGCAGGATCGGGGTGCGGGTGAGCGCCACAAGCACCTGCGGGTTGGGAGTGATATCGATCGGCCTGTGCGCCATCTTCTGCGGGCTCCGTGTTCGAGGTCGGTCACTGGGCTCACACCGTCAGTGGAGCGGCCTATTGCGATCTATCGAGGTAGGCACTGGCGGTCAGGCCCTCGACTGCACCTGTCGCGCAGCCAGGCGCTGCAGCGGCAACCGGTCGGTCTCGCCGAGCTCGCGCACCAGCTGCACGAACCACGGGGCCACCCAGGTGTCGCTCCGGTACGGCCACTCGCCCTGTGCCAGCACCGTTCCCGGGTGCCACTCCGGTGCCGGCCGGACCTTCGACCGGACCGCCGCACAGAGATCGACCAGCGGCTCTTCGTCGGCGGGAGCCCGGAAGCCGAGTTCGGCCGTCGCCCCGATCAGCCACCACTGGAAGTGGCGGCGGCGCTCCGACTCCGCGAACTGCCGAGCCGCCCTCGTGGTGAGCCCTGCTGCCCGGTACGCCTCAACGGCTAGCCCGTCCGGCGGCACTGCGGCGTGGGCATTGTCGTCCCTTACCGCAGGAAGGCCCTCGGTGCTGCGCTGCGCCACCGCCTCCGCAGCCCGGTCGATCTCGTCGTAGGTGGCAGTGGTGAGCTCGATACTCGGCGCGAGGAACTCCTCGACGCCTTGGAAGAACTGCCCCGGCTGCTCGATACGGAGCTCTGCCCCCGTCCTCTGCCGAAGTTCCTCGAAGAGCTGCGGCCACGGGCGCTTAGCGTCCTTGCCGTCGAGCTCCTCGTACCAGTCCTTCTTCGTATCAGCGGATACGAACAGGACCCGCTTCACCTCGGGATCGGCTGCCATGTCCAGGATTTCAGCCCAGACGAGGTAGTCGCCCACCTGGTCCAGCGGCTTCCCCTTCCCGGCGTCAGCGAATCCTGGCGGGATCTCATTCGGGAACCGAAAGGAGACGGCCTCCTCCAGCCGTTGCTGCACCACCGCATAATCCGTCGGCGGCGCGATACGGTCCCCGAACAGCGCTGCGACCTCCGGCAGGACCGGATCGTCCGACTCGACAGCGGAAGGCAGGAGGTCGTGGTCGGACTTCAGCCGCTTGGCATGCCCCTTCAGGAGGTCCTGCCACTCGGCCAGCAGGGATTTGAACGTCGCCTGGTTGACCGTTGCATCCAGAATGCTCTGCGCAGCATCGTCGTTGGCATACTTCTTCAGCAAGTGCTTCACGTGGCCACTGGCAGCCTCGACAGCCTTGTAGGCCTGCTGCAGGTGTCGGTCGATGACGACCGCGGCACCGCCGAGCTCCTTGCTGCGCGCGATGATCACGCGGCGCCGACCGCGCACGAACTCCTGCCCCACCTGGTAGGGCAGCCAGAGGTGGTCGGAGATCTGCTTGAGAGCCGCCAGGACCTGGTTCCGCACAGCAGGGTTGTACTCGTAGAGACTGAGGAGCACGTTGGTGTCGAGCACGACGACAGCGTCCTCGAAGAACGCCTTCCGGTCAGCCTCGCGCGCACCGCCGTCGGGGAGGATCCAGGATCTGAACTGCTCCACCAGTGGTAGATCTGCCTGGCCCACGCTTCTTCCGTCCCTCCCGGCTGCGGGCTCCCTATCCTGTCGAGGCAAGTGAAACCCGTCAAGGCGCAATTACGGAGCGGAGTCGCCGCGACGGGCTCCCCGCCCTCGTGACTACGACACAGGCATCCTTCGTACACTCCTTCGATCTTGCCCGGAAGCGCAGGGCTGGGACAGCAGGACGCCCCGGCCACGACTGAGACGACCTTGTCCACGCGGGTCCGGCGTTTGGGCGGTGTCAGTGCTGTCGCCTACGCTTCTGGTTCTACTGGCAGCGCCTGCTCGTAGAGCTGCTGCGGCTACCGGATGAGCCGGCCCGGGCAAGTGCTGGCACGGCTGTCACCGGCAGTAGCGAGCAGACGGCTGCGGATGGCAGAGGAACACGTCGGCGTCCGCCCTGAGTGCGGCGCCACCGAGAGGAGGTCTCATGGCATCTGAGCGCCTTGAGGTGGTCGAGATCTGTGCGGGCGCGGGCGGTCAGTCCCTCGGCCTGCACAACGCCGGATTCAGGCACAAGCTCGCCCTTGAGCTCGACGAGAACGCCGCGAAGACCCTCCGCCACAACCTCTCCCGGCTCCTGAAGGAGGAGGGCTCCAGTCCCGAGGACGCTGATCGCGAGGCCGAGTCCGTCGTCCGGGTCGGGGACGTGGCCGACGAGTCACTCTGGGATCACGCTGCGCACAAGGATGTCGACCTCCTCGCAGGAGGCGTCCCCTGCCCCCCCTTCAGCATCGCCGGCAACCAGCTCGGTGCTACCGACGAGCGCGACCTGTTCGCCTGGGCCGTGCACCTGTGCAGGGACATCCAGCCGAAGGCCCTACTCCTGGAGAACGTCAAGGGTCTGAGCGGCAACCGCTTCTCCGCCTACCGGCAGCACATCCTCGAGCTGCTCCACGATGCCGGATACGTCGGTGAATGGCGCCTGCTGGAGGCACACCAGTTCGGGGTCTCCCAGCTGCGGCCGCGGTTCGTCCTGGTCGCCCTGCGGAAGGAGTTCGCCGAGTACTTCCAGTGGCCCGAACCGTCCACGGTGCCGCCCCCCACCGTGGGGGAGCTTCTCAAGGACCTCATGGAAGCAAATGACTGGGCTGCTGAACACGTGGAGGCCTGGGCCAAGAAGGCCTCGGCAATCGCCCCCACCATCGTCGGAGGCTCCAAGAAGCACGGCGGCGCGGACCTAGGCCCGACCAGGGCCAAGGCCGCCTGGCTGAAACTGGGGGTCGACGGGATGGGCGTCGCGGATACCGCCCCGGGCCCTGAGAAGGACGGCGACCACATTCCGAGGCTGACCACGGCCATGGTCGCCCGGATCCAGGGCTGGTGCGGCGACAACGCCCACTGGGAGTTCCCAGGTCGTAAGACCACGGTCTACCGCCAGATCGGCAACGCCTTCCCGCCGCCGGTCGCGGAGGCTCTCGGCAGGGCGATCGCGAGCGCTCTGCGGAAGGAGAAGAAGCGCCCCGACTCAGTCGAGTCGGGGCGCCCGGACCTCGACCCCGTCTACGTTCTGCTGCGCCACCACCCGGACAAGGCCCTCACCGCCCAGAGGATCGCCGACCTCATCGCCAGATCCGGCGGGAAGAAGCTGCCCGTGCCAGAGATCGAGCGGCGCATCGCCCACATCGAGCGGGACTTCCACGTGGAGAAGGCAGCCCGCAGTTCTGGCGAGCTGGCTTACCAGCTCGGCGAGTTCAAGGCCTTCATCGGCCAGCAGGACCACGCCCGCCACGACTACTTCGCCCAGCACCGGGGGAAGGTCAGCTGACGGTGCCGCCTGCGCGCCGCTGGCGAACGCTGTCCACCACCGTCGGCGCGCAGGCCTCCGCCGACTCGTGTTCCCAGAAGCGCAGGACTAGCCAGCCCTGGGCCGCGAGGCGGGCATCGGTGTCCCGGTCGCGTTGAACGTTGCGGCCGATCTTGTCCCGCCAGTAGTCCGGATTCGTCTTGGGCGGAACGAAGTGCTCCGGGCACCCGTGCCAGAAGCAGCCGTCGACGAACACCGCGACCCGTGTAGACCGGAATACCAGGTCCGCGCTGCGACGCATCCCCTGCAGAGGCTTCGCCGCCACGCGGTACCGCAGTCCTGCCGCATGGACGAGCCGCCTGAGCGCTAGCTCCGGCTGGGTGTCCCGGCTGCGGTTGCCCAGCATGCTCCGGCGGTTGGCCGCCGACGACGCCCAGGACCCGGTCGGCGGGATCCAGTCCGGCACCGACTGGTCCGGTGTGCCACTGGCCACGGTACCGGCTCCTGTTACTCGGGAGGACCGCCCTCCGACGCCTGGCACGACGCCTTCCGCAGTCCTCAGTGCTGCTCCACCCATTAGTCGGTGCCAGCCTAGTGCCGCTGCTCAGGAGTCCGCCAAGACGCTTCGCCCAGGCGGCCTTGAGCAGGGTTCCTTCACCCGCTTAGGGAGGTGGCAGAGGCCACCGCCGCCCTTGCGGACCGCCTCGAAGGACCGCACGCGCGTCCGCCCCGGGGCGGGTGCTCCGGGGCGGACGGGGGCGGGTTGCCGGCCGGTCAGCCGGCGGCGGCCTTCTCCGGCGCGGGGACGGCCGCGTCGGATCCGGGGCCGGCGGGCGCCTCCGGAGTGCGCTCGCCGCGGCGCACGGCGCCGAGGCTGGCCGCGACCACGCAGACGACGCCGGCGAGCTGGAGCAGGCTCATGGTCTGGTGCAGCAGCACGAAGCCGATCAGCGTGGCGAAGCCCGGCTCGAAGCTCAGCAGCGTCCCGAACGCGGCCGTGGTGAGCTTGCGCAGCGCCAGCATCTCCAGGACGTACGGCAGGACCGGCAGCAGCACCGCCGCCCCGGCCGCCCCGGCCACGATGCCGGGGGTGAGCACCGGCACGGCCTGCACCAGCCCGAAGGGCGCGGCGCACAGGGCCGCAACCGACAGCGAGATGGCCACCCCGTCGACGCCGGAGAACCGGTCGCCGACGCGCTGGGTGAAGATCACGTAGCCGCCGAGCGCCGCCCCGGACAGCGCCCCGAAGGCGAGCCCCACGAGGTCGACCGAGCCGTTCCACGGCTGGGTCAGCGCCAGCACGCCGCAGACCGCGAGCAGCGGCCAGATCACGTCGATCCGCCGGCGCAGGCCGGCCACGGCGACTGCGAGCGGCCCGAGGAACTCCAGCGCGCTGGAGACCCCGAGCGGGATCCGGGAGATGGCCACGAAGTAGGAGATCGTCATCAGCGCGCTGACCGCGCCGAGCGCGGCGGCGAGCAGGAGGTCCTGCCGGCTGCGCCCGCGCAGCCGGGGCCTGGCCCAGATCAGCATGATCGCGGCCGCGAAGGCGAGCCGCAGCGAGGCGGTGCCGAGCGGTCCCGCCGTCGGGAACATCCAGGTCGACACCGCGGCACCGGACTGGACGCAGATCATCGCGCCGACGGCGAGGGCGGCGGCGCCGTAGGTGCCCGGAAGTGCCTTCCGAGCACGGCCCGTCGTGGTGGTCGCTGGGGGCATGAGGTGGTGGTCCTTCCGCGGGTACTCGGCGCAGGTCTCGGGTCTCGGGTCTCGGATCCGGCCGTGGGGGGTGGCCCACGGCCGTCCGCCACGGTCACCGTACGCACGTCGCGGGCCTCCTGACAGGCCGTCGCGAGATGTACGGGCCGCGGCGGCCGGAGATCCGGGACACCGGGCTCCCGAGCCGGCGTCACACCGCGGCGGCTTCCACGGTCTCCGCCGAGACGGTGTAGCCCTTGAAGGTCTCGGTGATCGACTCCAGGACGTCCTCGGCGGTGGCGCCGCGGAACCGGAAGCGGCCGCCGACGTGCTCGTAGCCGTGCGCGACCGGCAGGACGTCGCCCACCTTGGCCAGCGACTCGGCGTACGGGCCCGGCGTCCGCCCGACCATCGAGGTGATGTGGGTGAAGCGGCACGGCCGGGGCGCGGGCGCCGGCACCACCAGGAAGCCGGCGACGTCCTGGGTGTCCCAGTCGGGGCCCTCCTCCAGCGGCACCCCGAGCTGGAGGTGGAACGCCGCCTTCATCAGGTCGTACCCGTGCACCTCGCGCCAGAGGAACGGCGTCTCCGCGCCGCCGACCCGGGCACCGGTCTCCAGGAAGGAGCAGGTGGCCCCGGTCCCGGTCTCCTCCAGGAACAGCTCCAGGTGGAACGGGGTGGCCCGGTCGGTGAGGGCGCGCATGTAGCGCTCGGTGGCCTCGCCGATGATCCGGTGCAGCTCCGGATCGGCCTCCTCGATCGAGCCGTAGAAGGTGCCCTGGGCGAAGTCCAGGCAGGTGTTGACGTAGCGCGAGCCGCGCCAGACCAGCAGCCGCTCGCCGTCGAACACGCCGTCGACGTGGCAGATCGGGTGCGGGTTGCGCACCTGCGCCATGAGCTTCCAGCGGCGGAACTCGATCCGGTCGAGGTCCTCCGGGCCGGAGACCACCACGACGCCGGCGCTGCCGCTGCCGTCGCGCGGCTTCACCACGAGGTCCCAGCCGTGCTCGGCGGCGAAGGCGGTGATGTCCTCGGCCGCGGAGACCGCGGCGAAGGCCGGGATCGGCAGGCCGGCGGCGGCGATCCGCTCGCCCATGACCACCTTGTCGCGGAACGCGAGGACCTCGTCGAGCCGCATCCCCGGGAGCCCGAGTTCGGCCCGGACGACGGAGGCGTTCTCCAGGTCCTCCTCCTTCAGCGTGATGAGGCGGTCCGGCGTGCCGTGGCGCTCGGCGAGGCCGAGGACGGCGGCCCGCAGCTGCGCGAGGTCCTGGATGTCGTCCAGGGTCACGACCTCGGCCGCGCCCTCGGGGACGGCCCCGCGCCCGAGCGGGCTGGTGATGTACGTGACGGCACACCGCGTGTGGTCGAGGTAGGCCGCGTAGTCGGCGTAGGTGTCCTTCCAACGGTTCATCACGATGACGTGTGACATTCCGTGGTCTTCCGACGTTCTCACTTCACCCATCCTGATTCTGTACGGCGGTTCGGCGCGGACGGCTCAGTACGTCAGCACCGAGCCGGTGTGGACCTGGTCGATGGAGCGGTGCCCGATGACCTCGGTGGAACCGGCCGGGACGACCCGGGCCTGGGCACCGGCGTAGCCGTCCGGCTGGTAGAAGACGCCCCAGAGGGTCTGCCAGGGCCGCTCCTCGCCGGTGGCCGGGTCGACCATGGACTCGGTGCGCGGGACGACCCGCTCCTGCACCACGCAGCCCGCGGCCGCGCCCTCGGTGAGGGCCGTGCGCCAGGCGTCCTCGGCCGTCTCCCAGCCGGCGACGACGCCGTGCCCGCCGAAGAGGTTGTTGGGCTTGAGGATCAGGGTGTCGCGGCGGGCCATCAGGTCGTCCAGCCGGCCGGGGACCAGCAGGTCCTCGGCGCGCTGGAGGGACCTCGTCCACGGCAGCGCGCGGTCGATGACCTGCCGCTCGGCGGCCGTGAAGCCGCTCGCGTAGTGCGGGTCGGAGAGCAGCGCCATGCAGCCCTTCTCGCCGAAGAGGTTGCTCTGCAGGGTGTGCCAGAGCAGCACCGTGCCCGCCTCGTGGGCCCGGAAGACCGGCTCCGCCAGCTCGACGAACGCCGGGTCCTCCAGCAGCTGGTCGGTGTCGAAGGCGCGCCACACCACGTCGATGACGTGGCCGTCCAGCACCAGCCGGCCGTCCTTCACCTTGAGGTCGTCGAGCTCGCCGAGGTGGAGGTCCAGGCCGAGGCCGCGCATCACGCGGTGCACGTTGTACCAGGTGGCCGCGCCGAAGGTGTCCAGGCCGCCCGGGCCCTCGATGATCGCGACGACCGGCTCGCGGTCGCCCGCGACGGCCTTGGCGGCCTCCTTGATGGTGCGCACCGTCTCGCGGCCGGTGTGCACGTAACCGAGGCCGTGCTCCTTCGCGAAGGCCGCGAAGGCGTCGATCTCCAGCAGGCCGCGCGGCACCTCGCCGGCCCAGTCCCAGCCGCCGAGGTCGCTGCCGATGCCGAACTCCAGCAGCTTGAACGCGTCGCCGTCGTGGTAGACGTCGGCGCGGCCGAAGACCACCGGGGTCTGGTGCGCGTGGCGGCGCATCAGCTCGGCGCGGGCGCCGTGCACGCCGACGGCGTCGAGGAAGCGGTCCAGGTCGCCGTCGAAGAGCCGGTCGGGCAGCGTGGTGAGCATGCCCAGCAGGGCCATCAGGTCGTCGGCGAACGCGCGGATCTCGCGCTCCTCGACGAAGTTGGGCCGCGGCGGGTAGGGGCGCTTCCAGGTCGGGATCGCCGGGTTCGCCGCCAGCGTCCGCATGACGTCGACCAGGCCGTTGCCCGGGATCTTGCAGGCGGCGTTGTACGCCTCGGTCACGCGGTTGGTCATCGTCTGTTCTCCGTCATCACGTTCTCCGTACTCGCTTCCGTACTCGCGTCCCGCACGGCCGCCCACGGGCGCCGGCACCCCCGGTGCCGGCGCCCCTGTCCGCGGCCACCCCCGTACCGGCCCCCGTGCCGGCCACGGTCCGCTCAGAGGTCGAGCACCAGGTCGGTGACCGGCCGGGTGATGCAGAGCAGCACCTCGTCGTCCTCGGGGTCGACGCCCGGGTCGGTGTTGTAGCTGACGGTGCCGCGCTTGATCCGGACGGCGCACGTCCCGCAGACCCCGGCCCAGCAGAGCGACTCGGGCTTCAGCCCGCCGCGCTGCGCGAACATCAGCAGCGCGGTGGAGGACGGCTCCCAGCGCAGCGTCCGGCCCGAGCGCTGGAACTCGATCTGGAGGTCGGCGATCCGGCCCAGGGTCTCCAGCGCGTCGTAGCCGCCGGCGGTGTCCCGGCGCAGCACCGTCGGCGACAGCTCGGTGAAGCCGAGCCCGGTGAACCACTCCCGGGCCTCCCCCGGCTCCACCCGGACCTCCGCCACCGGCTCGCCGCTGAGCATCAGCAGCACGGCGGCGACCAGGAGCCGGCCGAGGCCGATGCCCCGCCGGTCCGGCGCCACCGCCAGGTCGTACAGCTCGGCGCCCTCGTCGGTGCGGTGGACGCCGACGCAGGCGATCACCGTGCCGAGCTGCTCGATCAGGCAGAACTCCTCGATCCGCTCGGCGTGGAACGCCTCCGGCCGGACCGGCAGGGCGGCGCCCGCCGCCCCGGTCAGCTCGCGGACCGCCGCCAGGTGCGCGGCGCCGGCCCGGCGGATCTTCACCTCGTCGATGTCCGGCCCGCCCCGGGCGATCAGGATCCCGACCGGACTGGTGAGAGCAGAGGTCATCGGGCGTCCGGCCCCTCGTGCTCGACCACCAGCCGGTAGCGGTCCATCACGGCGAGCGCCGCGCGCCGCACGGCGGCGTGGTCGGTGCCGCGCAGCCGGAACCGGCCGCCGATGTGCTCGTACCCGCCGCTGCCGTCGAAGACGGTGCCGATGTCGGGGACGACCTCCGCGTACACCTCGTCGACGGTGTCCAGCAGGGAGCTGCGGGACACCACCGTGCTGGGGTACGGCCGCGGTTCGGGGATGCTGACCCAGCCGCCGGCCACCCCGTCGGGCAGCGCCTCGGCGGGCACCGCGGGCGGCAGGCCGATGGTGGCCCGGAACGCCTCGGCGAACAGGTCGATGCCGAACAGGTCGCGGTGCACGAAGGGCACCTCCGCGCCGCCCGGGCGCAGACCGACCTCCAGGAAGACCAGCTCGCCGCCGGGCGTGTCGAAGAGCTCCAGGTGGAAGGGGCCGTCGACGAGGTCCAGCGCGTCCAGGCAGCCGCCGGTGAACTCGGTGACCCGGTCCAGCCGGGCGCCGGGGTCGAGCAGGACCGACCCGAGCGGCGTGCCGGTCAGGAAGTCCAGGCAGGTGTTGATGTACTCCGACGCGCTGACGAAGTGGAACTTGCCGTCCCGGCGGATCCCGTCCACGTGCAGGATCGCGCCCTCGACGTACTCCTCGCACTCGAAGCCTTCGAGCTCCGCACCCTGCTCGACCAGCAGCGCGGCCAGCTCGGCCTCGTCGCGGACCAGCACCACACCGCGCGCCGACCAGCCGGCCCGGGGCTTGAGGATCAGCGGCAGCCCGACCTCGGCGGCGATCCCGGCGGCGGTGCTGCCCGCGTCCAGCCGGCAGAACCGCGGCACCCGCAGGCCCGCGCCGCCGACGAGGTCCTTCATCCGGGCCTTGTCGCGGAAGGCCGTCACGAACTCCGGCCGCCAGCCCGGGACTCCGAGCTCCTCCCGCAGCTGCGCGGTGGAGAGCACGTCGTACTCCGAGGGGCCCACGATCGCGTCGAAGCCGCCGTGCAGCTCGGCGAGGCGGCGGGCGATCGGCAGCAGCGTCCCGATCTCCAGGTCGTCGACCACGACGAGGTCGAGGGCGCTCTCCTCGTCCAGGACCGGCAGGCCGCACGGCAGCGTGATGTACGCCAGCCGGCAGCTGCCCGGCTCGACGAACCGGTGGTACTCGCCGAACTCGTCGTCGAACCGGTTGACGACCAGGTACTGGGGGATCTCTCGACTAGACAAAGCGCACCTCGTCCCGGACGGCGTGCCAGCGCGTCGCGGCGTCCTCGTACGACTCGGCCTTGTAGACCACATGGCCGAGGAAGCAGCGGAAGTCCTCGGCCGGCGGGATCGGCTCCCCCGGCCGGACGTAGAGCTTCACCTCCAGGGTGTCCGGGTGGTCGCGCAACTCGTCCAGCCCCTCGATGTGCTGGTACCGCGTCAGCCCGTAGGCGGTGAAGCAGGCGATGCCCACGTACTTGGCGGTCGGCGCCGACTCGGCGCCCACCTCCTCGGCGGTCAGACCGGTGTAGCCGGCGAGCATGATCCGCACCTGGGAGATCCCGGTGACGGCCTCCACCAGGTTCGGGATGCGGTGGCCGGCCAGCCGGGCGCCGAGCTCGATCAGGACCGGCTCCCCCGCCGGCAGCCGCAGCTCGCAGTGGAACGGTCCCCGGGTGACGCCGAGCGCCTCGCAGACGCCGGCGACGTACGCGTCGATGGCCGCCCGGGCCTCCGGGGCCGCCGGGTGCGGCATGATCTGGCCGAGCTCCACGAAGTAGGGCTCCGGGCCGAGCATCTTGGTGGTGACCGCCAGGACGACGGCGCGGCCGTTCTCGACGTACCCCTCGACGCTGACCTCGGGTCCGTCCAGGTACTCCTCCAGCAGCACCGGGCCGTCCAGCACCCGGCCGAGGTCGGTGCGGTGGTCGGCGCGCAGGCTGCGGAAGGCGGCGAGGAGCTGCTCGGGCGAGTCGACGCGGCTGACGTGGATGCTGCCCGCGGACTCGGTGGGCTTGAGGACCGCCGGGTAGCCGACGTGGGCCGCGGCGGCGAGGAGCTCCCGCTCGTCGGTGGCCTCGGCGTGCCGCGGCACCCGCAGCCCGGCCGCCTCGACCAGGCGGCGCATGGTGGCCTTGTTGCGCAGCCCGCGCGCGGTGTCGGCCCGCAGACCGGGCAGGCCCAGGGCCGGCGCCAGCCGCGCCACGGTGTCCACGTAGAACTCGAAGCCCGGCACGATGCCCGCCAGCGGGCGCTCGGCGTGGAGCGCGGCGGCGACCTCGGCCAGCGCCTGCTCGTCGTTGGTGTCCACCACGACCAGGCGGTCGACGTGGGTGCGGGCCGCGTCCGGGAGGCGCCGGTCGTCGACGTCCGCCGACGCCACGACGGTCTCGAAACCGAGCGCGTGCGCCTCCGCGAGCAGGGCGACCCCTGACGAACTCGGCTCGACGATCAGGACGCGCCCGCGCGAGGCGGGCAGTTGTTCAGACATCAGTGTTCAACCCTCACGGACGGGTGCGCGACATGATCAGGGGCGGCCGGCACGGGCGCGGCGGGAGGCCGCGCCCGTGCCGTTCTCACTCAGACCCCGGCGGGCTGCTTGCTGCCCACGGTCAGCTCGTAGAGCTCGGCGAAGTAGTCGCCGATGAGCTCCACGAAGGTCGTGAGGTCCTGGTACGCCTGCTTCGGGGTGCCGAACACCTCGACCGCGCGGGCGACCGTACGGAACATCAGCTCGTCGTGGTCGTGCGACTCGTCGAACTCGATGTGGGTCGCGGTGCCCGCGACGAACTCGCGGCCGAAGTCCTCGGCGGCCTTGTTCGTGATGATCGGGTTGTAGCGGTCGGAGTACCACTCGACCAGCCAGTCCCAGACCGTCGTGGGCGCCGGGCCGCGCGAGTCGGCCTCAAGACGCAGGTAACCCATCAGCTTCTTGGTCGACGGGAAGACATCGGTGGCGTCGATGTCCTCCTGGGTGAGGCCGAACTTGAAGAGGTCACGGGTGAACATGCTCTCGTGGCCGAACTCCTCCGCCAGGTACTTGGCGAGGTGGGCGGCGAGGGTGTCGTCCTTCGAACCGACCTTGAAGAGGGCGTAGGTGTCGACCTCGTTGTTCAGCCGGATGCGAAGCACGGTCTCGGTGATGTGACGGATGTAGAAGTCCCGGTCCGTCCACTCGCCGGCGTGCAGCTCGCGCATCTTGGGGACGCGCTGGAACTGCTTCTCGATCAGCTCGGCCGCGAGGTTTTCGAGCTTCTCGCGGTCCAGGGTTTCCGCTGCCACTTGTTTTCCTCCTAGTACCAATGCGCTGCCATGCCAGGGAGACGCCACATACTGCTCCGAATGTGCGGCTCAATGGCGCATTCCCCGTCGATAAGGACGCTAGCAACCGGCGCGGTGGTCGGACAGTGCCAATTCACCATGCTTGGCACCATGGCCCCGCCGGGTGCCAGGACGCGAAAAGGCCGGTGGCCGGCTCGACGGATCGAGCCGGCCACCGGCCGGGAAATACCGGGGTCCGGAGAAACCACCTGCGGGAAAAATCGGGCGGCGTCCGGAGAAACCGTGCGCGAATGGCACGGGGTCGCCGCGGTCCGGCCGGAGATCATCCGGCCGGGGAATGCGGGGAAAGCGGAGGTCAGACGGTGGCGGGGGCCGCCGCGGGCTCGTCCTCCGGCGCCGTCGGGAGCTCCCGCATCGAGCGCAGCGGCGAGACCACCACCGGCAGGACGGCGAAGAGCTCGCCGACCACGCCCACCCACATCGCCGCCCGGACTCCGTACTTCTCGGCCAGCACACCGGCCAGCAGGGCGCCGATCGGCACCACGCCCCAGACCATGAAGCGGATCGTGGCGTTCATCCGGGCCATCAGGTGCTTGGGCGTCACCCGCTGCCGGAAGCTGACCTGGGTGACGTTGTAGATGATGAACGGGATCCAGCCCAGGCCGTGCAGCACGATGCCGAGGGCGAGCCGCCAGTCGTCCTGGTACAGCGGGAGGGCGAGGAACCAGCAGACCGTGCTGGCCACCATGCAGATCCAGATGGCCGGCCCCTGGCCCAGCCGGGCGACCACCCGCTCCGCCAGGACCGCGCCGGCGATGCCGCCCGCCGCCGCGGCGCTGAACACCAGGCCGACCAGCAGCGCCGACAGGTGCAGGGTGTCCGCCAGCAGGACGACCAGCAGCGAGATGCCGATGGTGCCCCACAGGTTGGAGATCGTCGCGGTGGCGGCGATCGGCCGCAGGATCGGGTGGCCGAGCACGAAGCGCAGGCCCTCGCCCATCTCCTTGCGCAGGTTGCTGTCCGGGCGGGGCTCGGCGCGCCGCTCGGGCCGGCGGATCCTGGTCAGGAAGAACGCGGAGCCCAGGAAGCTGACCGAGTTGATCGCGATGGCCAGCGGCGCGCTGAGCACGTTGATGACCGCGCCGGCCAGCCCGGGCCCGCCGACCTCGGCCACCTTGCGGGTCGCTTCGAGCTTGGCGTTCCCCTCGACCAGCTGCTCGTCGGCCACCAGCGACGGCAGCACGCTCTGGTAGGCCACGTCGAAGAAGAGGGTGAGCACCGAGGTGCCGAACGTGACGGCGTAGAGCTGCGTCAGCGTGAGCGCGTCGAAGGCGTGGGCGACCGGAATGGAGCCGAGCAGGATCGCGCGGCCCACATCGCCCACGATCATCACCCGGCGGTGCCGCATTCGGTCGACCCAGGCGCCGGCCGGAAGGCCGAGCAGCAGGAATGCGAGGTACTGGAACATCGTGAGCAGTGTCACCTGGAAAGGCGTGGCGTCCAGCTCTTTGATCGCCAGGTACGGCAGGGCCAGCAGCGTGACCGCCGAGCCGATCTGGCTGATGGACTGGCCGGCCCAGAGTTGCCGGAAATCGTGGTGGGAAATCAGGCTCTTTTTGGGCGCCGGGCTCGATTGGGACACCAGAGGAGCATGCTGCGCGGCCGGTCGGTCTGTCAACGCGATACCGCCCGGAACTACGCCTGCTGCAAGAGGGCCGTCCCCAGGTCACTGACCGTGTAATTCACCTCGCGCCGGTACCGGTGGCTGGTGACCAGTCCGGCGTCGCGCAGCACCGCGAGGTGCTGGGAGACCGCCCCCAGGCTGAGCCCGGTGCGGGCGGCCAGCTGGGTGGTGGTGGCCGGCGAGGCGGTGCAGGCCAGCAGCTGGGCCCGGCTGCGGCCGAGCAGCCGGGCCAGACCGTCGCCGGCGCTCTCCCGGCGCTCCCAGAGCACCCCGAGCGCCCGGGAGGGGTAGACCGCGCCGGGCGGGGTGGCCCGACGGGCGGTCAGCAGGTGGCAGCGGCCCGCGAAGGCGCTGGGGGTGAGGGTGATGCCCGCGCCGCCGAGGTCGAGCCCGGCGGCCGGGAGGTCCGGCGAGACCAGGCGGTCGCCGACCCAGTGCAGGCTCGGGTGGAGGCCGCCCAGCACCTGCTGGATGCCGTCCTCGGCGAGCTGGCGGGTGCGGTGGGCGATGTCCGCCTCCAGGACGGCGCGGATCCGCGGCCAGTGCGGCTTCACCGCCGCCAGCCACCAGGCGTGCACGGCCTCGGCCAGCTCGGGCAGGGCCCGCTCCGGGTCCTCGGCCAGCAGCCGCTCGAACGGCGGGGTGGGCCGGCCCGGGCAGGCCGGGTCGAGGCCGGCCCGGACCTCCTCCGCGGGGGTGGCCAGCATGATCGCCAGCTCCTCCTCGATCTCGGCCAGCGGGCAGCGCGGCGACGGGGTCAGGAAGGCCGGCCCGTGGTCGCGCCTCGGCAGCAGGGCGGAGAGCGCCGCCGTGCGGACGACCAGCGAGCGGTCCTGCCGCAGCGCCAGCGCCCTTCTGATCCAAGGCAGATGGACCACGTGCCGGCCCGGGTCGGCGACCGCCCGGAGGCTGGCGACCGTCTCCCAGAGCGGCGAGATCGCGAACCTGATGTTGACGATGTCGTGCACGCCGAACCGCAGTTCACCCATGGCCTCGTCCTCCGCCCGCCCCTGCGAGGTTTTCGCCCAGACTAAAACAATGGCCGTTCCGGCTCCAGGGTGGTGGTGTTGGCCGCCATGACGCCGCCTCGCACCAGTCTCCTCCGCCATACCGACTTCCGTCGGTTCTGGGCGGCCGACTCGGTGAGCCAGGCGGGCACCGCCGTCACGCTCATCGCCCTGCCACTCGTCGCGATCGGCACGCTGGAGGCCACGCCCTTCCAGGCCGGTCTGCTGGTGACCTTCGAGTACCTGGCCTTCCTGCTCATCGGCCTGCCGGCCGGCGCCTGGGTGGACCGGGTGCGCCGGCGCCGGGTGATGGTCCTCGGCGACCTCGGCCGGGCCGCCCTGCTCGCCTCCGTCCCGATCGCCTCCTGGCTGGACTGCCTGACGCTCCTCCAGCTGTACGGGGTGGCCTTCGGGATGTCGGTCTGCACCGCGTTCTTCGACGCGGCGCACGGCAGCTACCTGCCGCACCTGGTGGAGGACGACCAGCTGGTGGAGGCCAACGTCAAGATCGAGGCCAGCCGCAGCACCATCCAGGTCGGCGGGCCGGGCGCGGGCGGGGTGCTGGTCGGCGCGCTGACCGCACCGGTCGCGATCGTGGTCGACGCGGTGAGCTTCGTCCTCTCGGCGCTCTTCGTGGGCCGGATCAAGCGGCCCGAGGAGCGGCCCGAGATCCACCCGGACGCCAGCCTGCGGGCCGAGATCGGCGAGGGGCTGCGGTTCGTCTTCGGCGACCGGCTGCTGCGCTCGATCACGCTGACCGCGGCGATCTCCAACATGTGCGGCACCATCGGCGCCTCGATGCTGCTGGTGCTGCTGGCCGGCGAGCTCCACCTGTCGCCGTTCCTGTGCGGTCTGGTGTTCACCGCGGAGGCCGTCGGCGGCCTGATCGGGAGCCTGGTCACGGTGCGGATCGTGACCAGGTTCGGCCAGGGGCCGGCGATGTGCGCGGCGATGATCACCAGCGCCGTGCTCTGGCTGCTGGCGCTGCCGATGTACCAGGCCGACTGGCGGTTCGCGGTCGCCCTGGCGCTCCAGGCGCTGGGCTGGGTGGTCTTCATGACCTTCAAGATCACCGGGGTGGCGTTCCGCCAGCAGCTCTGCCCGAAGCCGCTGCTGGGCCGGATGACCGCGACGGTGCGCTTCCTGGTCTGGGGGGCGATGCCGCTGGGCGCGCTGATCGGCGGGGTGCTGGGCCAGAGCATCGGCGTCCGCCAGGCGATGTGGGTGGGCGTGATCGGCGAGCTCTTCGCCGTCCTGCCGGTCCTCCTCTCGCCGCTGCGGCGGATGCGCGAACTGCCGGTCGCACCCGCGCCGGCGGGCGGGGCGCCGCTGGCGCTGGCCCCGTGACGCCGGCCCGCCGGCATCAGGCCGCCGCCTGCGTCCGCCGGCTCCCCCGGCCGGTCAGCTGGACCTCCCGCCAGGCCTCCGCGAGGCGCTCGCAGCCCGCGACCAGCGTCCGCTCGTCGGCGACGAAGGGGATCCGGATATGGCTCTCCAGCGTGCCGTCCACGCCGAACCGGCCGCCGGAGAGGATCTCCAGCCCGCGCCGGCCCGCCGCCTGCGCCAGCGGCGAGCCCAGCCTGGCGCCGAGGTCCACCCAGAGCGAGAGCCCGCCGTGCGGCAGCGTGAACCGCCAGTCGGGGAAGTCCCGCGCCAGCAGGTCGACCAGCACCCGGCGGCGCTCCAGCAGCAGCTCCCGCCGCTCCCGCAGCAGGCCGGCGCCGGCCTCCAGCACCCGCAGCGCGATGAGCTGGGTGAGCAGCGAGTTGCCGGTGTCGACGAGGTTGCGCAGCCCGATCAGCCGGGCGATCACGGACTTGGAGGCGCGGATCCAGCCGACCCGCAGGCCGGCCCAGCAGGTCTTGCTCATGGTGCCGATGGTGATGACGTGATCGGGCGTCGACCAGGCGGCCATCGGCGGCGGAAGCTCGCCGCCGTCGAGCGCGAGTTCGCGCAGCGCCTCGTCCACCACCAGGTACGTCCCGGAGCGGCGCGAGGCGTCGACGATCGCGGACCGCGCGGAGTCCGGCATCACCAGGCCGGTCGGGTTGTGGAAGTCCGGCATCAGGTAGGCCAGCCGCGGCGCCTCCTGGCGCAGCGCGGACTTCCAGACGTCGGTGTTCCAGCCGTCGGCGCCGAGGCCCACGGTCAGCAGCCGGCGGCCCAGCGCCCTGGTCAGGTCGAGCACGTTGGGGTACGTCGGGCTGTCGGTCATCACCGCCTCGCCCGGGCGCGACAGCAGGCGGATGAGCAGGCCGAGCGCGTGGTCGGCGCCGGCCGTCACCAGGATCTGGCCGGGGTCGGTCGGCGCACCCCGGCGGGTGAAGTCCTCGGCGATCGTCCGGCGCAGGTCGGCCACCCCCGCCACGTCGTAGCCGAGCAGGTGGGAGTAGCGGCCGAGGTCACCGGCGGCCAGCCGGGTCGCGGTGCCGAGGACGGCCTCCGGCGCGGGCAGCGAGGCCACCGCCAGGTCGATCGACCCGGCGCTGCGGGCCGCCAGCGAGTACGGGGCCCGCGTCCGCCGGCCGGGCTCCGGCAGCCGGACGAACGAGCCCGCCCCGCGGTCGCTCGCCAGGAAGCCCCGCTCACGCAGGATCCGGTAGGCGGCGGTGACGGTGTTGCGGCTGAGCCCGCACTGGACGGCGAAGGTCCGCTCGGCCGGGAGCCGGGCCCCGGCCGGCAGCCGGCCGTCGGAGATCAGCACCTGGAAGGCCTCCGCGAGGTCCGCGTAGGCCGGGCCGGCCGCTCTCCATTCGCCGAGCATCCGCACGACCTGGGAGGCCGTCAGCGCGTAGCTCAACGCGCCGACGGACCGGCGGAGGCGAGGTCCGCTTCGGTCCCGCTGAAGGGGGAGTTCAGCCGGACGCCCACCGAGCAGGGCACCGGACCGGTCCGGGCGGCGGTGGCGTTGGTCAGCATCTCGCCCAGCTGCCGGGCGTTCTCCTCGGTGAGGATGAACTCGATGCGGTCGCACCGCTCGGAGTTCCGGCCGTGCCGGCCGACCAGGACGTGGAGGGAGACGTTGCCCTCCGCGTCGAGCGTGGCCGTGACCGTCCCGTCGACCACTCCGGGGATCACGTCGCTGAACTGGCCCGAATCAATCTGAGGTGTCGTCATCATTGGCTTCCTCTCATCGGTGTGGCGGCACGCGCCGGGGCGCGTCGGGGCGGTCGTCGGCTCAGGCCGGACCGGACTGCGGGAAGTCGGAGGAGTGCTCCGGGGCCAGCTGGGCGCCGGGGCGCAGCGCCACGGCCGCGTGGTTCACGGCGGTGGCGGCCTCGCCGAACCCGACCGAGATCAGCGGGACCCGGCCCTCGTAGGTGCAGCCGTCACCGACCGCGTAGACCTGCGGCAGGCTGGTCCGCATCGCCGGGTCGACCAGGATCTGGCGGTTCTCCAGCTTCAGGCCCCAGTCGGCGATCGGGCCCAGCTGGGAGGAGAAGCCGAGCGCGGCGACCAGCGCCTGGGCGGGCAGCTCCAGTTCGCCCTCGGCCCCCCGGACGGTGACGCCCTCCAGCCGGTCCGCGCCGTGGCAGGCGGTGACCTGGGCGTCGGTGACGACCCGGACCGGGGCGGCGTACAGCTGCTTCACGCTGTGCTCGTGGGCCCGGAAGCTGCCGCGCCGGTGGACGACGGTGACCGACCGGGCGATCGGGGCCAGTGCCAGCGCCCAGTCCACCGCGCTGTCGCCGCCGCCGACGATCACCACGTCACGGTCGCGGTGCTCCTCCAGCCGGGGCACGTGGTAGGCGACGCCCCGGCCCTCGAAGGGCAGCGAGCACGGCAGGGTGCGGGGCACCACCCGGCCGATGCCGGCCGAGATCACCACCGCCCCGGCGAGGACCCGGCTGCCCGCGTCGGTGGTGATCTCCCACCCGGTGCCGTTCGGCGTGAGGGTGGTGGCGGTCTGCCCGAGCAGGTAGCGGGGGTCGAAGGTGGCCGCCTGCTCCAGCAGGTTGTCGACCAACTCCCGCCCCTTGACCGCGACATGGCCGGCCACGTCGTACAGCCGCTTCTCGGGGTACAGCGCGGCGACCTGGCCGCCCGGCTGCTCCAGCGCGTCGATGACCGCGCTGGTCAGGCCGCGGAAGCCGGCGTAGTAGGCGCCGTACAGGCCCGCGGGGCCGGCTCCGACGATGGCGATGTCGACAGTGGACTCGGTGGCTGGCGCCACGGCCGTCTCCTTTGGTGTTCGGAAGCAGGGATGGTCGCGGTCCGGCCGGCCAGGGCGCCGGCCCGGGATCCGGGGCCGGCGGTGCCGGCGCGCTGCGGGCGCCGGGCACGGGAGAAGGCGGGACGGACGCGCGGAGAGCCACCGCGCCGGTGGCTCTCGTCGCACTCACGGCAGCAGCGCGTCGATCCTCGCAACGCCCCTGATCGAGCGTCAAGAAGCCTTGGGTCGGCCATCGTCCGGGACGTCGGCGCGCTGGGCGAGCTCCTCGGCGAAACGGCTCCACTCGCGCGCGAAGCTGCTCGCCAGGTCGGCCACGGCGGCGGCGCAGTGCGGCGGCACGGCGGCGATCAGCTCCTGACCGGTCCGCGCGTCGAAGTCGTGGGTGCCCAGCCAGCGCAGCAGCAGCCGGCCGGATTCGGTGAACCGCAGCGACGGGTCCTTGGCGAGCCGCTCCAGGATGCCCGACCGGTCGGCCGGCTCCGGGGTCCGGGACCGCTGGGCGGTCCGGGCCGGGAGGGCGCGGCGGTCCTGCCGCGGGACCCGGCCGGCCAGCCGGAGCGGGTCCTCGCCCTGCCGCAGCAGCCGGCGCACCTCGTGCGCGGTGCTGGACGAGATGCCGACGGCCTGCGAGATCTCCCGCAGGGTCGCCTCGGGCCGCTCGGTCAGCAGCGCGACCGCAGCCCGGCGCCCCTCGACCGGATCCACCGGACGGATCCGCCCGTCCTGGCCGACCCGGGCGCTCGACTGAGGATTTTCCTCGCTCGACCGGCGCCGGATCGCCCCCACGGTCTTCGGCGACAGCCCGGTGGTGCGGGCGATCGCCCGGTCCGACCAGCCCGGGTGGGAGGCGAGGATCCGGGTGGCCGCCGCCCGGCGGTCCCCCAGGGTCAGCGGGAGGCCGTGCGCCACGTTGGCCTCCACCGAGCGGATGAAGATCTCCTCCTCCGGCCCGTCCACGTACCGCACCCTGATCTGGCGCTCGCCGCGCATGGCGGCGGCGCGCAACCGGTGCATGCCGTCGACCACCCGCCGGGTGGCCCGGTGCACCAGGATCGGGTCGAAGGCCGTCCCGCTCTGGGCAAGCGTCTCGACATGTCCGCTGTCCTCGCCCGCGAGCCGCGGCGAGTCGGCCGGCCTCAACTCCGCGATCGGCACGCTGTTGACCTCGGACGTGACAGCCCCCGTCACTGCCACCACCCCCTTCTCCGCTACAGCCTCATAAGACAGCACCCTTCGATCGCTTGCCAAGTTTGTCAATCTCTTTGGCAGATGCTTGTCAAAGAACCCCAGGTGGGCTACGTTGCCGCTGCGGAGTGATCGGGGGGAAGCCGGCCCGCACCGCCGCCAGGATTCACTGCTGAACAACCCTAGGGAAAGCACGATGAACACACTCCGCCGCACGCTCGCGCTCACCGGACTGGCGGTGGTCCTCGCATTCGGCGCCGCCCAGAGCATCCATGCCCTGACAGCCCATTCGGGCTCCGCCACCACGGCCGGAAAGGACATCACGATCGTCGTACCGGACGGCAAGGAGGGCGACATCGAGTGGCCGTGAGCCGCTCCGACCAGCCCTGATTCCACTGCGCGCGGGCCCCGGTTGACAGAATTGCCGGGGCCCCGGTGCGGGCTTGACAAATGACGGTGGCGCTGTGGCAGTGTCGTCGCCATGCTCCAGACGTCCCTCCAAACCCTGCCACAGCCCTACTTCGGCATCCGGCTACGGACGATCCGGCAGAACCGAGGCATCTCGCAGGCCCAGCTGACAGGGCCCGGCATGTCCGCCGCCTACCTCTCCCGTCTGGAGTCGGGCAGCCGCCCGCCGACCGACCGCGCGGTGGCCTACCTCTGCGACAAGCTGGACCTGCCGCTCTCGTCGTTCCAGGCCGAACCGACCGACCGCACCGCCGAGACGCTCGCCATGGTGGTCTCCGGGAGCGACGCCGAGGACGCCACCCGGATGCTGCTGGACACCGTGCAGCAGGGCGTCCCGACCCACCCCGCGCTGCGCTGGCAGTCCCTCTGGATGCTGGCCGAGAACCAGCGCAAGAGCGGCGCCCGCCAGGACCAGCAGCGCACCCTGCAGTCGCTCACCGAGCTGAGCGACCAGATCGAACACCCGCATCTGCAGGTCAGAGCCAGGGTCCAGCTCGCCCGATGTCAGAGGACCACCGGCGACGTCCCCGCCGCCCACCGGATGGCCACCGAGGCCTACGCGCTCGCCACCGAGCACCAGCTCTCCCGCAGCGACCTGACCCGCACCCTGCTCGTCCTGATCTCCGTCGAGGCCGAGACCGGCCGGCTGGTCGAGGCCCTGGACCACACCGACCAGGTGCTCCGGCTCGTCGACGAACTCCCGGTCACCCTGCGCGCCGAGACGTTCTGGACGGCCGGCAGCATCCGGATCCGCCAGGGCCGGCACGCCGAGGCCGCCGCCCTGCTGGAACAGGCCATGGACCTGCTGGGCGCCGGCAACGAGGAACTCGTGCTCTGGATGCGACTGAGACTCGCCGCCGCCTCGCTCTACCTGCGGATGGACCCGCGCCGCACCGACCAGGCCGAACGCCGGCTCCGCGAGGCCGCCCCGGCCGTCGAGCTGCTGAACCTGCCGGTCCACCAGCAGGAGTTCCTCACCCTCCGGGCCCACCTGGCCTTCCACCAGGACGACCACCCGGCCGCCCGGGAGCTCTGCGAACGGCTCGGCGACCACCCCGAGCACCTGTCCTTTCGGGACCGCGTCCGGCACCTCATGCTGCGCAACCAGCTGCGCATCCTGAACGGTGAGCGCGACGCCGCCATCCGGGAACTCGAACAACTCGCCCAACAGGCCCAGGAAGCGGCCAACATCGACCTCGCCTCCGAGGTCTGGCGCTCCCTCGCCGTCACGCTGGCCCAGGCCGAACGCCCCGCCTGAGCCGACCGGTCCGCCTTCCGGTCACCGTCGGTCACGATCCGACCCACCGGTGGAGTACGGACCCCGCTCGAACGTCGCGACGCGATGTGCCGGCGGCCGGAGAACCCGGCTCAGCACTCGCGCACCGCGCCCCCTCGGTGGCCCCCGTGCCGACCCCGCCGGCCGCCACCCGCGCAGCACCCCGCCTCCTCCGCCGTCGCCGTTCCTCGCCGCCGGTCGTCTCGTGCTGCCCCCGCACCGCCCTCACGCTGCCCTCGCGTACTGCCCCGTCGCACGGCTCGCGGTGCCCTTTCGTGCGCTCCCGCGCTCCTCCGCGCTCCCTGCGGCTCCCCCGCCGCCGCGCCGCGCTCCGGAGCGGGAGGACGGCCGGGTGCCTTTCCCCCTCGCCACGGATTCCGTCCTGAATTTGGCGATGATCACACCTAATGCCCATATCCGGAAGATCTCCGGCCACTTAGCACCGTTCCGCGAACCCACGAAGACCGGCATAGCCGACATGTCCCGACGGGCGACATGAGAATTGCCCCGGAATCCCTTCCGAATCCTTGACAGCCGGCCCCGTCCACGCCGCGACAGCCCTGCGGGCCACCAGGGCGGATGCCCCGGTGGCCCGTCCGGTTCGGCGGGTCAGAGCACCGCCGCCGCGGGCCGTTCGGCGGAGCTCGCGGCCCCGGCGGGCTTCAGGACGACGGCCGTGACCAGCAGGGCCAGCGCCAGCAGCCCGGCCGCGACCGCGAAGGCCAGGCGGAACCCGCCGGTCAGCGCCTCGGCCGCGGGGTGTCCGGCACCGCTCAGGGTTCCGGTCCGGGCGGCGGCGAGGGTGGTGAGGACGGCGACGCCGAGGGCCGCGCCGACCTGCTGGGTGGTGTTGAAGAGGCCGGAGGCGGTGCCCGCGTCCGCCGCGCCCGCGCCCGACATGCCCAGCGCGGTCAGGCCGGAGAGCACCAGCCCGCCACCGCCGATCAGCAGCATGGTCGGCAGCAGGTGGACGGCGTAGTCGGCGTCCGCCGGCAGCCGGACGAGCAGCCCGAGCGCGGCGACCAGCAGGGCCAGTCCGGCCATCAGGACGTTGCGCTCGCCGAAGCGGGCGTTCAGCCGGGCGGAGAGGAAGAGCGACACGGCTCCGATGGACACCGCCGCCGGGAGCATGGCCAGACCGGTCGCGGCCGCGCCGTAGCCGAGCACGTTCTGCAGGTAGAGCGCGAGCAGGATCTGGAAGCCGAACATCCCGGAGATCGCGAGGACCTGCACCACGTTCGCCCCGGCGACGGTCCGGGAGCGGAGCATCCGCAGCGGCAGCAGCGGCTGGGCGGCGCGGGCCTGGCGCAGCAGGAAGCCGGCCAGCAGCAGGGCGGCGAGCGAGCCCAGGCCGAGGGTGCGGGCGGAGGCCCAACCGTGCTCGCCGGTACCGACGATGGTGTAGATGCCGAGCATCAGGGCGGCGGTGATCAGCACGGCGCCGAGGGTGTCGGCGCCGGCCCGCAGGCCCGGGCCGCGGTCGGTGTCGAGCACCCGCACCGCGAGCAGCACGGCGGCGAGGCCGAGCGGCAGGTTGATCAGGAAGATCCAGTGCCAGTTCAGGGCCTGGGTGAGGACGCCGCCGAGGACCTGGCCGATCGAGGCGCCGGCCGCGCCGACGAAGCTGAAGGCGCCGATCGCCCGGCCGCGCTCGCCCGGCTCGGGGAAGAGCGTGACGATCATGCCGAGGCTGACCGCGGAGGCCATCGCCCCGCCGACGCCCTGGAGGAAGCGGGCCGCGATCAGCATGCCCTGGCCGGTGGCCACCGCGCAGAGCACCGAGGCGGCGGTGAAGAGGGCGAGCCCGGCGACGAAGACCCGCTTGCGGCCGATCAGGTCGCCGAGCCGGCCGGCCAGCAGCAGCAGTCCGGCGAAGGCGATCAGGTAGGCGTTGACCGTCCAGGTCAGGTCGGCCGAGGAGAAGCCGAGGTCCGCCTGGATGGCCGGCAGCGCCACCGTGACGATGGAGCCGTCCAGGATGATCATCAGCATCCCCGCGCAGAGCACCGCCAGGGCGAGCGCACGGGAACGGGCCGAGGCGGCCCGGGTCGGGGCGGGCGCGTCCGGGGCGGATGCGCTCCGGGCCGGTGCGCCCGGGGTGGGCGTGCTGGGGGCGTGCGTGGTCATGGCGGGTCTCCCGGTTCGTCGAGTACCGGGTATGACGCTAGCAGATTGTTTTGTTCGGGACTATCTTTCTCGGGAAGGTCTCTTTCGAGATGCTCAGCTCCGGGAGCGACGGGCTCGCCGGACCGTCCGGTCGCTCTCCACCGGCTCCGCCAGATGTCCGCCCACCAGCTGGGTCAGCGCCGAGACGAAGACCGTCCGCTCGGGCTCGGGCAGCGACTCCAGCACCTCGCGGTGCACCCGGTCGGCGATCGCGGTGCCCTCTTCGACGGCGCGCTCGCCCGCCTCGGTGACCGAGATGATCCGGGCCCGGCGGTCGGTGGCGGACGGGCGGCGCTCCGCCAGGCCCGCCTTCTCCAGCTCGTCCACGGTGACGACCATGGTGGTCTTGTCCAGGTCCGACAGCTCGGCCAGCTGGATCTGGGTGCGCTCGGTCTCCAGCGCGTGGAACAGCACGCAGTAGGCGCGCGGGGTGATCCCGAGCTCGGTGAAGGCGGCCGCCATCCGGGTCGCCAGGACATGGCTGGCGTGGTCCAGCAGGCCGGAGAGGTCTCGGATCCGGCGCACCGGCGGGCTCGTCGTCATACGTCCGAGCGTAGCAAGGCCGTCTGCCGGCAGATGATCCCGTGAACAACGATCCCGCGAGCGGCGGCCCACGGTACCGGCGGGCGGGCGGGGCGGCGGGCGCGGCCCGGCCTACGGAATGCCGAGCTCGAACAGCGCGTACCCGGCGTACCAGCCCGCCGCGAGCGTCGGCATCGCGCCCAGGCCCAGCAGGGTGGGCACCTTCACCCGGCGCAGCGCGACCGCCAGCCCGATGAAGAGCGGGAAGGCGGGCAGCAGGTAGCGCGAGATGTTGCCGAAGATCTGGTTGCTGCTCAGCGCGGTGAAGACGGTCAGCAGCGTGTAGACCACCAGGACCAGCGGCGGCCGGATGCGCAGCAGCAGCACCAGCAGCGCCGGCAGGAGCATCAGCAGGGCCACCGCGATCAGGTCGGGCGCGGGGTTGGACTGCCAGAAGTCCCAGTGCCCGGTGATCACGTCCAGGAAGGTGCGCGAGGTGGAGGCGCCCCAGTCGAAGTAGCGGTTCCAGGCACCCCGCTGCAGCTTGAAGTAGCCGCCCCAGTCGCCCATCCGGTAGCCGACCCAGCCGACGTACCAGACCAGGCCCCACGGCGTGACCAGCATCGCGGTCAGCGGTCGCGCGACGCCGTCGGTGCGCCGGACCAGTGCCACCAGCGCGGCGATCGAGACGGCCGCGATCAGCGCGGCGGCGGTGGGCCGGTTGAGGCCGGCCGCGAAGGCGAGCAGGCCGGCGGTGAGCCAGCGGTGGGTCATCACGCAGTAGCAGGCCCAGGCGGAGATGGCGACGAACAACGAGTCCGAGTAGACCGCCCACTCGACGCCCGACCCCGGGAAGAGGCCCCAGATCACCGCCGCGATCACCCCGGCCCGGAACCCGCCGAGCCGCTCGGCGACGGCGAAGACGCCGGCCGCCGCGACGAACGAGGCCACCACCGAGACCGCGATGCCCGACCCGTAGGGGCCGAGCCCGGTGACGGCGCCGACCAGGCGCATCAGCCACGGGTAGAGCGGGAAGAACGCGGCCGAGTTCTCGTAGTAGGTGGCGAGCGGGAAGCCGTGCAGCGGGACCAGCTGCGGGTGGTAGCCGTTCTCGGCGATCCGCTGGTACCAGACGCCGTCCCAGGTGCCGAGCACGTCCCAGGGCTGGGCGCCCCCGCCGCGGCCCGGCTCCTTCCGGAGGAAGTCACCGGTGTGCGAGAGCAGCAGCAGGAGCACGGCCAGGCCGGTGGCCTTCACCACCGCGTACGCGCCGAGCGCGGGCGCGAACCGGTCCACGACGGCGCCGAGGCGGCCCTGCCGCCCGGCCTCGGCCGAGGGGGCGCCGGTGCCGGACGGCTCGGCGCTCGCCGGCTCCGCGCTCGATGTACTCGATGCCGTGCTCATCAGCTCTGGACTCCCGCCCCCGCTCGTGGTCGGCGCGGCCACGATCGTGCCGCCGAGCGAGCCTACGGCACGGGATCGGGCCTCTCCGGCCGACCTTCCGGTGCCTCCCCGGGCCGGTCGCGGACCCGCCCCGGACCCGCCCCGGACCGGGCGCGGCCCCGGGCAGCGGGCCGCCGCCGCCCGGGTGGGGCGGCGGCGGGGTGGGCGGGGCGGGTCAGCCGTGCAGGTAGACGATGCCGAGCTTGGTGAGCCGCCAGAGCTGGTTGGCGGCGCCGGTGTCGGCGGCGAGCTCGACCAGGGTGTTGCCCTTGGCGTCGCGGCTGCCGCCGGCGGTGGCGACCTTGGTGCGGTCCTGGGAGTCGGCCAGCTTGTAGAGGCCGTCGCCGGCCGGCTCGAAGACCCAGTGCTGGTTGCCGCCGCCGTTGCAGCCCCACTGCTGGAGCCGGGTACCGGGGGCGGTGGAGCCGGCGTCGGCGTCCAGGCACATGTTCCGGTTGCCGCTGAAGTCGAGCTCGTAGCCGCCGCCCTGCTGGGCCTCCAGGACGAAGGACTGGTTCAGCCCGCCGGTGGGGGTGTAGGTGAGGGCGCCGCGGCCGTTGGTGGAGTCGCCGTAGGTGCCGCCGCCGGAGAAGTCGAGCGCCTTGCCGTCGGCGGCGGAGGTGAGCTGGTACCAGGCGCCGTCCTCCGGCCCGTCGCCGAACGGCTTCCCCGGGGTGAGCGGCTGGATGGACGTGGTGTTCCGCTGGTCGAGGGTGCAGTAGGCCTGCTGCTGGTCCGGCCTGGCGTAGAACTGGCCGAGGCAGACGCCCTCACCGCGGTAGCCGGCCACCCTCAGGTGGTAGGACTGGCGGACCATGTTCATGCAGAGGCCGGGGATGCCGATCTGCTGGTCGCAGCCGTTGCGGATCCACTCGGCGAGGTTGATCACGTCGCCGTTGGTGTACTCGTACGGCGAGCTGGTCCACTCGGCGCAGACCTCGTGGCCGAAGGCGACCCGGCGCTGGTCCAGGTACCGGACGCCGGGCACCTGTTCGGCCGCGGCGCGCAGGGTGTCACTGAAGAGCGGCACCACCCAGTTGTGGCCCCAGGCGAGGTCCTCGGGGAACGCCGGGCAGCCGTCGGCGACCTTGCCGACGTAGTCGTTGCGGCGGATGTCCGGGGTGATCGGGTTGAAGTAGGACTGGTAGACCAGCTGGTAGGCGTTGTCGGCGTAGCCGGCCCAACGCATGGTCTGCCGGATGTCGCGCAGCGCCGCGACCACCTTGGGCTGGACCGCCCTGGCCCGCTCGGCGATCTCCGCGCTGCCGATGGTGTCGCGGCAGCCCTGGTCCTTGGGGACGGGGAAGTACTGCGCGAGGCAGTGCATCATGATCCCGCTGAAGTCGAAGTCGTCGTTGGCGCCGATCGTGACGACGACCATCTTGACGTCGTACCGGCCTGCCACGTCGGCGAGTTGGACGTCCTGCTTGGGCTCGCCGAAGTCCCCGCTGCCGGAGCCGGTGATGGCGGCCAGTGCGGGATCGCTGACCAGGTCGCCGGTCTGGGCGCCGGAGCAGGCCAGGTCGATCGGGGTGACGTCGGGGATGCCGGTGACGAAGATCTCCGACTTGGGGTGCCGGTGGCAGTAGTTGGTGGGCGAGTCGGTCTCGGGGAAGTAGCCGTCACCGGTGTCGGTGCCGGCGCCCTCCCCGGAGATGGCGCTGTCGCCGAGGGCGACGACCGCGGCCGGGCGGCCGGTGGCGGAGGCCGCGGAGGAGGCGCCGGAGTCGGCGAGGGCGGTGGGGGCGCCGACCAGACCGAGGGCGGCGACGAGGGCGCCCGTCGCGAGCAGTGCGCCGTAGGGGGAGCGGCCCGCGACCGACCGGGATCCGCGCGCGCCTGACAGGGGTGACCTGATCACTCGTGACTCCTTGCGGGGTGGGGGACCGCCCGACCGGGGACGCCGGACGGCTCGGAGCAAAGAAAGGTGAGCAGGTCTCATATTCTAGGTACTGACAAGTAACGCAACAAGGCTCCGGACAGCACCGGCCGGGACGCCCCCGGCCGGGCCCGCGTCCGCCGGCGGCGCCGGAGAACGCGGAGAGCCGCCGCCCCGCGCCCCAGGAGGGAAGCGCGGAACGGCGGCTCGCGCCGGCCGAACCGGGCGTCGGTCAGCCCGCGTTGACGCAGTGGTTGCCGAACGCCGGGTTCAGCAGACCGATGATGTCGATGGTGTTGCCGCAGAGGTTGACCGGGACGTGGACCGGCACCTGGACCTGGTTGCCGGAGATGACGCCGGGGGAACCCGCGGCGACACCCTCGGCGCCGGAGCTGGCCATCGCGGTGCCGGCACCGGCCGCCACGATGCCTACCACGGCGGCACCGACGGCGGCCGTCTTCTTGATGCTCATAGGAGCCTCCTGACTGATCGACAGAACTGCACGGGGAGTGCGACATCTAGAACGACACCCGTCCGGCCCGGTTGCTGCACCGCCCCCTTTGTCACCCGACTGGCCCAACAGGCCCGGGCCTCCCGGCATTCGGGTGATCACCGGACCCGACCGTTTCCCTCCGGCCACTGCCTCGTTCTCCCTCTCGGAACCCGTTCCGCACAGGCCCACGAGACGAATCGAGTACCGCACATGCGCAAGCTCGCCCACGGCGCCCTCGGCACGGCGGCCACCGCCGCCCTGCTGGCCGCCGGCGCCGGCGTCGCCGTCGCCCACCACGCCCACGGCGCGTCCGCCGAGGGCGTCGCGGCCGGCTCGCCCGGGGTGGCCTCGGGCAACCAGTTCGAGATCCCGGTGCACGTCCCGGTGAACCTGTGCGGCAACTCCGTCGACGTCGCCGGCCTGCTCAACCCGGCCTTCGGCAACCACTGCGCGAACGCCTGAGCCGGCGCGGAACGGCCGCCCGGCCCACCGGGCGACCCATCGACTCCGGGAGATCCGCCGCCGGTCCGAGCCCGTCCGGAATCGCTCCTGGTCGCGCGTCTGCGCGAGTTGTTCCCGGCCGTGCGGGAATTCCTCGCGACGCGCGGGTGCAGCGGCGGCCTCCCATCGTCCAAGCCACGGGCGACACGCGCCACTTGGGCCGCCAGAGTGACAATCACGGCAATCCCAGAAACCAGCGGGCGATGATTTCCCTTCGCCCGGCTCCCGACTCATTCCATTTACGGTCGGGCAGAAAACGGAGGAAGAACCACATGCGAAACCTCAAGAAGGCCGCCGCCCTGTCCCTCGCCGCCGCCGGCCTGGTCGTCGGCGCGGCCGGCGGCGCGTTCGCCAGCTCCGGTGCCGAGGGCGTCGCCGCCGGCTCCCCCGGTGTGCTCTCCGGCAACCAGATCCAGATCCCGGTGCACATCCCGGTCAACGTCTGCGGCAACTCCATCGGGGTCATCAGCATCCTGAACCCGGCGTTCGGCAACAACTGCGCCAACATCGGCTGAACCGGCGGTCGCCGCACCGGCGACGGCAGTTCCACCGAGTCCGTGCCGCATCCCGCCCCCGGGCGGGGTGCGGCCCGCTCAACCCGTGTGTGATCGAGGAGATCAACCCCATGCAGAACGTGAAGAAGGCCGCCGTCCTCTCCGCCGCCGCTGCCGGCCTGGTGCTGGGCGCGGCGGGCTCCGCCGCCGCCAGCTCCGGTGCCGAGGGCGTGGCCGCCGGCTCGCCCGGCGTGCTCTCCGGCAACCAGCTGCAGATCCCGGTGCACATCCCGGTGAACCTCTGCGGCAACTCCGTCAACGTGATCGGCGCCCTGAACCCGGCGTTCGGCAACAGCTGCGCCAACGTCGAGGCGCACCCGCAGCCCGCCGACGACTGCTGATCCCCGATCGGCACGCGTACCGGCCGAACTGCCCCCCGTCCAGCCGGTCGGGGGGCAGTTCGGCATACCCGGGCGCAGTACGGCCGCCCGGGGACCCGATCTCCCGAAGGTGACTGAGCATGGTTGCGAAGAGCATGGTTTCGATGAAGAGCGGGGCCGGCCTGGCCGCCGCCCTGGGCGCCGCGATGCTGCTCGGCGCCGGCGCCGGCACGGCGCACGCGGCGCCGGCCGAGGGCGGCGCCAGCCTGGCCAAGACCGACCTCGCCCAGGCGCTGGGCGGCACCACCACCGGTCTCGGCTACGGCATCGCGCCGGTCAAGGACCTGCGCGTCGACCCCTGGGCCAACTCCTCCGCCGACGTGCTGAACAACGGCGCGACCGTCCAGCCGGAGGACACCGGCCTGGCCCCGGTCAGCACCAGCACGCTGACCGGTCCGCTGAGCGCCGGCGGCGGTCCGCGCGACCTGCCGGTCGTCGGTCAGCTGCTCGGCGCCCTGCCGGGCTGAGCACCGGCGCCGCACGGCCGGGAGCCCGGCGCGCCCTCCGCGGGGAGGGGCGCCGGGCTCCCGTGCGCGCCGGGTCGGTCCGGACCGGCTCAGAGCTGGGCGAGCCCGGTCAGACCGCTCTGCTCCACGACACCGGTGGTGGTCGCCGTGGCGGTCGTGGCGAGGTTCCCCACCGAGTCGGTGACGGAGATCCGCTCGTCCTCGTTGCCGAGCGTCGCCTTGGCGCCCGGGACGGCCTGCACCGCGCCGGTGACCAGCCGCGGGTCGATCTCGCCGACCTTGAGCGTGCCGTCGGCCAGCTGCCCGGTGCCGTCCTGGGCCAGCGCGAGCGGCTCGCCCAAGCCGATCCCGGGGGTGTCGGCGTGCAGCGGGGCGGCCGGGGCCTCCAGCAGCAGCTCGCCGAGGTCGGCGCCCTGGTCGACCAGCGGCAGCGGGAGCTCCGCCTTGGCCGAGGGGCCCACCTTGCCGGTGCCGAGCTGGGGCACGATCCGCTCCGGGAGCAGCTCGTTGCCGGTGGTGCGGCCGGGCACGGCCGGCATCACCAGGGAGGTGGGGATGCCACCGGAGATGCGGCTGTCCAGGGGTGCGAGCGGGACGTCGAGGGGGACCTGCTGGGTGGCCAGCCGGTCCTCCAGGGCCCCGACCTGGTCGGGACTGACCGCGGCGGCGGAGGCCGCGCCCTGGGAGGCGAGCACGCCCGCACCGACCGCCAGCAGCATCGCGCCGGCCCGCTTGGAGAACTTCATGCTTTTCACCGTTCTGCCTGTCCGTACTGGGGATCTGGGGGTCGGCCGCGCGCAGGGCGCAGCCGAAAGCACTCTGTCTCAACGAGACACCCGGAGCCCTGATTGCGCCCGTTAACCGGTTCGGCCTAATAATCCGACCGGAATCCCCCGGAAGTCGCGCCTCCCGGACTCTTTTCAAGAATCCCCGTAACCTTCCGTGGCGTCATTCTTTGATCTGAATGTCAGTGACCGCAGACCGGGCCTGAGCGTTCTACGCGTTGTACGCACGGAAACCAAAAGCATTCCAGAGAGGGATCTCCCCATGATCCAGAAGTCCTTCGCCGCCGCCGGCCTGGCCGTCGCCGCGCTGGCCGCCGCTGCGGCGCCGGCCTCGGCCATCGCGGACTCGGACGGCTCCGCCGCGTCCCTCCAGGGCAACGGCGGGACCAACTTCACCGGCACCGTCGGTGACAACAGCCCGAACTTCCACTTCCTGGACAACGCGAACGTCTGCCTCCCCGAGATCCACAACATCGCGGTCGGCGTGCTCGGTGTGGCCGTCCCGGTCGAGGTCCCGATCGCCAACAGCGGTGGCAAGCAGTACTGCACCCAGGGCCAGGGCACCCAGAGCAAGGGCGACTCCGGCGTCTCCCACCTCATCGGCTGACCTGCCGACCCCGCACCACCTCCTGAACCACCCTTCGAATCGCTCCCCGATTCATCCCCCGAGAGGAAACCCGAAATGATCAAGAAGACCCTCGCCGCCGCCGGCCTGGCCGCCGCCGCCATCGCGATGTCCGCCGGTTCGGCCTCCGCCATCGCCGACTCGGACGGCTCGGCCGTCTCCGCCCAGGGCAACGGCGGCACCAACCAGACCGGCACCCACGGCAACAGCTCGCCGAACTTCCACACCCTGGACAACGCGAACATCTGCCTGCCGGAGGTCCACAACATCGCGGTCGCCGTCATCGGCGTCGCGGTTCCGGTCGAGGTCCCGGTCCTGAACAGCACCCCGAAGCAGATCTGCAACGTCGGCCAGAACACCCAGTCCTCGGGCGACGCGGGCGTCTCGCACCTGATCGGCTGATTGCCGCCACAGGACAGCGACGGAGGGCCCGGGGACGTGTCCCCGGGCCCTCCGGGCTTCGGTGGATCGACTGTCCGGTCGGCCCGTACCCACGGGCGCGGGCCGTCCGGGTGACAGGCCGTCGGGGCGGCGCGTGGAGCGCCGCGGCCGACGGCAGCGTGTGTTCACGTGTCAGTGGCAGGGCGCTCCGACCGAGCGCTCCGGAAGAGAGGGCAGATCCAATGAAGAACAAGCTGGGCAAGGCCGCGCTGACCGCCTTCGGCGCGCTGGCGCTCGCGGGTGTCGCCACCCCGGCGTTCGCGCACGTCGGCCTGGCCGGCGGCGGCGAGTTCGTCGCCTCCGCGCACCCGGTGTTCGCCGCCGGTGAGTGGTACGGCCTCGCCCACACCTCGCACATCCACACCGGCGCGCATGCGTTCGGCGCCGCCACCTCCACCGACGCGCTCGGTGGCCTGGAGGGCTTCGCCCACGTCGGCTGACGCCCGGGTGGTACGACGGAGGCCGGACCCCGCCCGGGGTCCGGCCTCCGTCGTGCTCACGGCTCCGACTACTTGATCATCGCGGCGGTTTCGAGCGCCCAGTAGGTGAGGATCTGCTCGGCCCCGGCCCGGCGGATCGAGGTCAGCGTCTCCAGGATCATCCGCTCCCGGTCGATCCAGCCGTTGGCCGCGGCGGCCTCGACCATCGCGTACTCGCCGGAGACCTGGTAGGCGACGACCGGCACCGGCGAGGCGTCGGCCACCTGGCGCAGGATGTCCAGGTAGGCCATCGCGGGCTTGACCATCACCAGGTCGGCGCCCTCGGCGACGTCCAGCTCCAGCTCGCGCAGCGACTCCCGGGCGTTCGCCGGGTCCTGCTGGTAGCTCTTGCGGTCGCCCTTCAGCGAGGAGCCGACCGCCTCGCGGAACGGGCCGTAGAACGCCGAGGCGTACTTGGCGGTGTAGGCGAGGATGCCGGTGTCCTGGTGCCCGGCCTCGTCCAGGGCCTTGCGGATCACCCTGATCTGACCGTCCATCATCCCGGACGGGCCGACCAGGTGGACGCCCGCGTCCGCCTGCACGCGGGCCATCTCGGCGTAGCGCTCCAGGGTCGCGTCGTTGTCCACGCTGCCGTCGGCGGCCAGCACGCCGCAGTGGCCGTGGTCGGTGTACTCGTCCAGGCAGAGGTCGGACATGACCACCAGGGAGTCGCCGACCTCGGCGACCACGTCCCGGATCGCCTGCTGCAGGATGCCGTCCGGGTTGGTGCCCTCGCTGCCGACCGCGTCCTGCACCGCGGGCACGCCGAACAGCATGAGGCCGCCCAGGCCCGCCTCGGCCGCCTCGACCGCGGCCTTGCGCAGCGTGTCGCGGGTGTGCTGGACCACGCCGGGCATCGACGACACCGGGACCGGCTCGCGCACGCCCTCGCGGACGAACAGCGGCAGGATCAGCTCCGCCGGGTGCAGCCGGGTCTCGGCGACCAGCCGGCGCATCGCCGGGGTCGAGCGCAGCCGGCGCGGGCGAACGTACGGGAATTCAGCGGACACGGCTTCTCTCTCCGAACGGTTGGGCGGCGCCGGGGGCGACGGTCGGCCGCCCCCGGCCCCGGTTGGTGGGCGCCGGCCTCAGCGCGCCTTGCGGCGCGAACCGGGACGGCGCTCGCTGGGCCGGTAGACCGGCTCGCCCGCCGCGGTCGCGGTGTCGCGACGCCTGGCCCCGAAGTCTGCCAGGGCCTGGGCCAGCGCGGCCGCCGACGGCGCCGGGGCCATCACGTCGACCCGCAGGCCGTGCTCCTCGGCGGTCTTGGCGGTGGCCGGGCCGATGCAGGCGATGACCGTGACGTTGTGCGGCTTGCCGGCGATGCCGACCAGGTTCCGCACGGTCGAGGACGAGGTGAACAGCACCGCGTCGAAGCCGCCGCCCTTGATCGCCTCGCGGGTCTCGGCCGGCGGCGGCGAGGCGCGCACCGTCCGGTAGGCCGTCACGTCGTCGACCTCCCAGCCCAGCTCGACCAGGCCGGCGACCAGGGTCTCGGTCGCGATGTCGGCGCGCGGCAGCAGTACCCGGTCGATCGGGTCGAACACCGGGTCGTACGGCGGCCAGTCCTCCAGCAGCCCGGCGGCGGACTGCTCGCCGGACGGCACGAGGTCCGGCTTCACGCCGAAGTCCACCAGGGCCTGCGCGGTGGTCTCGCCGACCGCCGCCACCTTGATCCCGGCGAACGCCCGGGCGTCCAGGCCGTACTCCTCGAACTTCTCGCGGACGGCGCGCACCGCGTTCACCGAGGTGAAGGCGATCCACTCGTAGCGGCCGGTGACCAGGCCCTTGATCGCCCGCTCCATCTGCTGCGGGGTGCGCGGCGGCTCGACCGCGATGGTCGGCACCTCCTGCGGCACCGCGCCGTACGAGCGCAGCTGCTCGGAGAGGCCGGTGGCCTGCTCCTTGGTGCGCGGCACCAGGACGTTCCAGCCGAACAGCGGCTTGGTCTCGAACCAGGAGTGCGAGGCGCGGTGCGCGACCTGCTCGCCCACCACGGCTATCACCGAGGTCGCCGGGTCCACCGGGGCGGAGACCGGCGAGGGCAGTACCCGGGCCGCCTTGAGGTCCGCCGCGATGGTGGCCAGGGTGGCGGTGAAGGTGCGCTGGCGGGTGGTGGTGCCGGAGAGCGTCGCGCTGAGCGCCGACTCCGGCTTGCGGCCGTTGGAGACCAGCGCGTTGGCGGTGGCCGGCAGCTGGCCCAGGGTGGTGCGCACCACCAGGGTCGTCTCCGGCGCGCCCAGGTCCACCGGGCTGCCGGCGAGCAGCGCGGCGCCGTCCACGAAGCGGACGTCGGTACCGCCCACACCGCGCAGCGGGACACCCGCGTAGGCCGGCACGCCGACCGACTGGGCGACGCCCGGGATCACCTCGAAGTGGATGCCGTGGCCCGCGCAGCCGAGCATCTCCTCGGCGGCGCAGCCGTCCAGGCCGGGGTCGCCGTCGACGGTGCGCACGACGTGCTTGCCCGAGCGGACCGCCTCGGCGACCAGCTCGGCCAGGTCGAACTCCGGGCCCTCGGCGCCGGGGGTGTGCACCTGCACACCGGCCGGACAGTGGCTGCGCACGGCGGCGGCGGTGAGCGGGTCGGCGACCAGGACGTCGGCCGAGGACAGCACCTCGACCGCGCGCAGAGTCAGCAGGCCCGGGTCCCCGGGGCCCGCGCCCAGGAAGGTGCACCGGCCCGCGGCGGGCGTCCCGCCCGGGAAGGGGCTGTCGGCCGGGAACGGCGTCTCGGTGGCGGCGGTGGGGCTCATCGGGCTCGCTCCCCCATCAGGGCGGCCGCGCCCGCGTCGAGCAGCCGGGCGGCCAGCGCGCGGCCGAGGGCCGCCGCCTGCCGCTCGGCGGTCTCGTCGAGGACGATCGGACCGTTGGCGGACATCTTCAGCAGGGTGGCGCCGTCGACGGTGCCGACCACGCCCTCCAGCCGCAGTTCGTACTCGTGGCCCCAGGTGGCCAGCGCGGCGACCGGTGCGGAGCAGCCGGCCTCCAGGGTGGCCAGCAGGGCGCGCTCGGCGGCGACCGCGGCCCGGGTGGGGGCGTGGTCGAGGGCCGACAGCGCGGCGGCCAGCTCACCGTCGGCGCGGGCGCACTCGATGGCGAGCGCGCCCTGGCCGGGTGCCGGGAGCATCAGCTCCGGGTCGAGGTGCTCGGTGACCTCGGCGGCGCGGCCGAGCCGGTTCAGGCCGGCGGTGGCCAGCACCACCGCGTCCAGCTCGCCGGAGGCCACGAAGCCGATCCGGGTGTCCACGTTGCCGCGGATCGCCACCGTCTCGATCTGGGCGCCCCGGCCGCGGGCCCAGGCGTTGAGCTGGGCCATCCGGCGCGGGGAGCCGGTGCCTATCCGGGCGGTGCGCCCGGCGCCGGCCAGCTTCTCCACCAGCTCGTCCAGGGCCAGGCCCTCGCGCGCCACCAGGGCGTCGCGAGCGTCCTCGCGCGCGGGGACGGCGGCCAGCGCCAGGCCCTCGGGCTCGGCGGTGGGCAGGTCCTTCAGCGAGTGCACGGCGAAGTCGATCCGGCCCTCCAGCAGCGCGTCCCGCAGGGCGGAGACGAAGACGCCGGTGCCGCCGATCTGCGCCAGCGCCTCCTTGGAGGTGTCGCCGTAGGTGGTGATCTCCACCAGCTCGACGGGGCGCCCGGTGACCCTGGCCACCTCGCGGGCGACCATGCCCGACTGGGCCATGGCGAGCGCGCTGCGCCGGGTGCCGAGCCGCAGCGCTGCTGCGGTGGCGGCCGGGGCCTGGTCGGTGAGCGGTTGACCATTCATGAGGTGATCGTCCCGGTGGTACTCGTGGGATGGCTGACGGTTCATCTGGCGCCCCCGCCCGAAGGCTGGGTGCCGATCGGGGTGCCCGAGACCGCGTGCACGGCCGCCGGGTCGAGGTCGAACAGCTCGCGCAGCGCGTCCGCGTAGGACGCGCCGCCCGGCTCGGCGGCGAGCTGCTTCACCCGCACGGTGGGGGCGTGCAGCAGCTTGTCGACGACACGGCGGACGGTCTGGGTGATCTCGGCGCGGGACCGCTCGTCCAGGGCGGGCAGCCGCGAGTCGAGACGGCCCAGCTCGGCGGCGACCACGTCGGAGGCCATCGCCCGCAGCGCCACCACGGTCGGGGCGATCCGGGCGGCCCGCTGGGCGGCGCCGAAGGCGGCGACCTCGTCGGCGACGATGCCGGAGACGGCGTCGACGTCGCCCGCGCCGGGGGTGGCGGCGTGGGCCTGCGAGAGGCTCTCGAGGTCGACCAGGAGCGCGCCGGGCAGCTCGTGCACGGCGTGGTCGACGTCCCGCGGCATGGCGAGGTCGAGCAGGGCCAGCGGGGTCCCGCCGGCGCGGGCGGCGACCGCCGCGGCGACGTCCTCGGCCCCGATCACCACGCCGGCCGCGCCGGTGCAGGAGATCACCAGGTCGACGTCGGCCAGCGCCTCGGGCACCTTGGCCAGCTCGACCGTCCGCGCCACGTCGGCGCCGAGGATCTCGACCAGGCGCTCGGCGCGCTCGGGCGTCCGGTTGGCGACCAGCAGATCGGTGACGCCGGCGCGGACCAGCGTGGCGGCGGCCAGCGAGCTCATCGAGCCCGCCCCGACCACCAGGGCGCGCTTGCCCGCGATCTCGCCCGCGCCGGCCGCGACCTGCTCCAGGCCGAAGGTGACCAGCGACTGGCCGGCCTTGTCGATTCCGGTCTCGCTGTGCGCCCGCTTGCCGACCCGCAGGGCCTGCTGGAACAGCTCGTTCAGGCCGCGCCCGGCGGTGTGCTGCTCCTGGGCCTTGGCCAGCGCGTCGCGCAGCTGGCCGAGGATCTGCCCCTCGCCGACCACCATCGAGTCCAGGCCGCAGGCCACCGAGAAGAGGTGGTGGACGGCGCGGTCCTCGTAGTGGACGTAGAGGTGGGAGGTCAGCTCCTCCAGGTCCACCCCGCTGTGGTGGGCCAGCAGCAGCGACAGCTCGGCGACGCCGGCGTGGAACTTGTCCACGTCCGCGTACAGCTCGATCCGGTTGCAGGTGTTCAGCAGCGCCGCCTCGGCGACGGTCGCGGTGGCCGCCGCGTCGTGCAGCAGCCGGGTCGGGACGTCACCGGTCAGGGCGGCGCGCTCCAGCACGCCGACCGGGGCGGTGCGGTGGCTCAGGCCTACGACGAGGAGGCTCATGCCCGCCCCCCGGTGCCACGGATCCCGCACCGCACGCGCCCGGCCCGCTGCGACCGACGACCGCTCCGCACCACGCGCACCTTCCCGATGGTTCGCTCGCTCACGCCGGCATCACCGCGGAGAGCTCGCCCTCGCCGCCGGCCTTGCCGGGCTTGGCCTTCGCCGGCGCCTCGTCGTCCTTGGCCGGCTCGGCGGCCGGACGGGCCTTGCCGGAGCCGGCTGCGGCGCGGCGCAGCTTGGCCGCGGCCGCGCGGACCGGGCCGGGGGCGCGGTCCAGCACCGACTCGGTGCGGTCCGGCTCCTCGCCCGCCTTGCGCTGCTCGTGGAAGGCCAGGATCTGCAGCTCGATGGAGAGGTCCACCTTGCGCACGTCCACGCCGTCCGGAACGGTGAGCACCGTCGGGGCGAAGTTCAGGATGCTGGTGACACCGGCCTCGACCAGGCGGTCGCAGACCTGCTGGGCGGCGCCGGGCGGGGTGGTGATGACGCCGATCGAGACGTGCTGGTTCTCCACGATGGACTCCAGTTCGTCCATGTGGCGCACCGGCAGCCCGGCGGCGCTGCTGCCGACCACGGCCGGGTCGGCGTCCAGCAGGGCCGCCACCCGGAACCCGCGGGACGCGAAGCCGCCGTAGTTGGCGAGCGCGTGGCCGAGGTTCCCGATGCCGACGATGACGACCGGCCAGTCCTGGGTCAGGCCCAGCTCGCGGGAGATCTGGTAGACGAGGTACTCGACGTCGTAGCCGACGCCGCGGGTCCCGTACGAGCCCAGGTAGGAGAAGTCCTTGCGCAGCTTCGCGGAGTTCACGCCGGCGGCGGCCGCCAGCTCCTCCGAGGAGACGGTCGGCACGGAACGCTCGGAGAGCGCGGTGAGTGCCCGCAGGTAGAGGGGAAGGCGGGCGACGGTCGCCTCCGGGATGCCCCGGGCACGCGAGGGTCGGCGCGCGGCGCCCTGGTCGGGCGTCTGCGAACTGCTCTGTGGTGATCGGCCGATTGCCACGGTGCTCCTGTGGGTGAAGCTGGGCTTTGGCAGCCAGGCTATGCGTTTGTGAACGTGTGCACAAAGATGGTGTCCGATTTGTCCCCGCACAGTGATGCGCATCACGCCGACGAGTCCATAGCACCGGTCCCCGTCGGCACCGCCGCCGGGGGCTGCGCACCGGGCGGCCGGAGGCCGTACGGCGGCTCCCGGCGGAGCTGCGGGACGACCGCCCCGGCGGCGTCCGAGCGGGCCCGGCCCAGCCTCGGCCACGGCACCCGGGCCGCCTCGCGCAGGGGCGCCGCCCAGTCGTCGGGCGGGCAGGACGGCGCGTCCAGGCAGTGCCGGAGCAGCCCGGCGGTGGCCCGGGCGTCGCCCAGCGCGGTGTGCGCGGGGAACCGGCCCAGCCCGGCCGCCTCCGTGCAGGCCGCCAGGCCGAAGCCGCCCGCCTCCGACAGGTGCGCGCGGGCCAGCCGCATCGTGCAGAGCAGCGGGACGGGCGGCAGGGCCACCCCGATCCGGGCGAACTCGCGATCGAGGAAGGCGTGGTCGCAGGTCACGTGGTGGCCGACCAGCACCCGGCCGGCCAGCAGCTCCAGCAGCCGCGGCGCGACCTCGCGGAACCGGGGGGCGCCCTCCACGTCGGCCTGGGCTATCCGGTGCACATGGGTGGGGCCGACCGGACCGGCCGGATCCAGCAGGGTGCAGAACTCGCCCTCGGGGCGGAGCCGCTCGTCCAGCAGGACGACGGCGACCTCGACCACCCGGTGCCGCCACGGACTGCGACCGGTCGTCTCCACGTCCACCACCGCGAAGCCCCCGCCGGCTGCGGGCACGGGCGTCCCTGGGGTCGGACCGGGAAGCATGGCGGCACTCCTCGTGTGCTCAGCCCCCCATGGGCGCAGACGAGTTCGATCGTAAGCCGACGAACATCGCCGTTCCCAGGCCCGGTACGGGATTCTTCACAACGATTCGGCGAACCGCCCCCGCCGGTCGGCGGGGGCGGTCCGCCGCCGTCAGGCGCCGAGCGCGGCGCGCAGGCGGCGCTCGTCGACCCGCCAGAAGTCGTGCTGACGCCCGTCGATCAGGGTGACCGGGATCTGCTCCCAGTACGCGCGGTACAGCTCCTCGTCCTGGGTGATGTCCTTCTCCTCGAAGGTCGCGCCCAGCTCGCCGGTCACCCGCACGATCACCTCCCGGGCGTCGTCGCAGAGGTGGCAGCCCGGCTTGCCGACCAGGGTCACGGTGCGGTCGGCCGGCTCGGGGCTCTGGTTCTTGTCACGTCGCAGCAGTGGGCTCACCCCGCCATTGTGCGCCCGCCCCACACCGGCCCCGACGCCCGGCCGGCCCGGGCACCGCCCGCCGGGACCCGGCGCCGGACCGGTCGCTGTTCACCCGGTGGGCACGTCGCCGTCACGGCCCCTCCCGGCCCGGCTCGATATGCTCGACGGCATGGCCGTGCTCCGAAGGCTCACCCAGTCAAGGCGTTCCACCACCGAGCGGAACGCCCTGGCCGGCGAGGCCGCCGCCGAGGCCGCGGAGGCCGCCCTGCGGGCCGCCACGGACGCCCCGCACGACCCGGACGCCCCCGCCACGCCGACCGCCGCGCAGGCGGCGGCCGCCCCGGACGGCTCCGACGAGCGGCCCGCGAAGGCTCCCAAGGCACCCGCCGGCAACCACACCCCCGAGCGGGACGACCCGCGCGCCGCCGCCTTCTTCGACTGCGACAACACCATCCTGCGCGGCGCCGCGATCTTCTACCTCGGCGTCGGCCTCTACCGCCGCGGCTTCCTCACCCGCCGCGACATCGCCCGGTTCGCCTGGCAGCAGGCCTGGTTCCGGCTGCACGGCACCGAGGACCCGGACCACATGGCCGACGCCCAGCACACCGCGCTCGGCCTCGTCGCCGGCAAGCGCACCGCCGAACTCGAAGCCATCTGCGAGGAGGTCTTCGAGGAGGTCATCGCCGAGAAGATCTGGCCCGGCACCCGGGCCCTGGTCCAGATGCACCTGGACGCCGGCCAGCGGGTCTGGCTGGTCACCGCCGCACCGCTGGAGGTGGCCCGGGTGATCGCCCGGCGGCTGGGCATGACCGGCGCGCTCGGCACCGTCGCCGAGGCCCGGGGCGGCCTGTACACCGGCCGGCTGGTCGGCGACCTGCTGCACGGGCCCGCCAAGGCGGCCGCCGTCGGCGCGCTGGCCCGGCGCGAGCGGCTCGACCTGGAGCGCTGCGCCGCGTACAGCGACTCGGCCAACGACATCCCGATGCTCTCGCTGGTCGGCCACCCGTACGTGGTGAACCCGGACGGCGCGCTGCGCCGCCACGCCCGGGCCCAGGGCTGGCGGGTGCGGGACTTCCGGACCGGGCGCAAGGCGGCCCGGGTCGGGCTCCCGGCCGCCGCCGCGCTCGGGGTGGCCGCCGGGGCGACGGCCGCCGGCATCGCCCTGCAGCGCCGCCACCGCGCCTGAACCGCGGACCGGACCGGGGTGGGGGCCACGCCCGGCGGCCACCGCCGAACCACCCCCCTGCGAGGGTGACCGGCCGTCAATCCGTACACCGAACACGGCCCCCGTACGGGCTAACTCCCCTCCGCCGGCCGGGAGCCCGAAGAGCCTGAACGAAGCTGCCACTGGGTGACCGGTTCTGATCGTTCGTCAGAAGGGGAAAGTCGGGGATTACCAAGGCCAACCAAGGGGAAACCGGCCGTCCGACCGCCTAATTGGTCACCCGGTGCACATGTTCGATCACGTTGAGCCGGATGAACGATGACACGTTCGGTCAGTGTCAGCCGAATATGCACGCCATGTGGATCCCAAACGACCACTTCGACCACACGGTGTAGCTGTCATTGCACAAAGCGTTATTCTCTCCTGGATGCACGTCACCCACGCGCCCCGCTCGAACGGGCGGCGCGGGCGTGCTCTCCGCGCAGGCGGAGGTGATCCGTCCACAGTTCTGCCTCTGGGAGTCCCGTGTACCCACCCGTCCGGAACGACGCGCCTGCACCCTCCCGCCCGTCGCCCGCCACCCTGCGCTCCCGCACCAGCCTGCGCGGCCGCCCGGCCTCGGCCCGGCAGATCTCCACCGGCCTGGACCTGCTGCGCACCCTGCTCCGCAGCCAGCTCGCCACCTCACCCCAACTGGTGCCCGCCGGAGTCCCGTTCGGCCAGCAGCCGCAGCCGGCCGGTCTCGCCCTGCGCACCACGGCCGCCGGCTCCACCGGAACCGGCTCGCGCGGACGGACCGGAGCCACCGGCAGCAGCGGCCGCAGCCGGGCACGGACGGCCCCGGCCCCCGGCTACGAGACCGAGCACAACCCGATCATGGAGCTGGTCGAGCGGGCCCAGGCCGGCGAGAGCGACGCCTTCGGCAGCCTCTACGACCACTACGCGGACACCGTCTACCGCTACATCTACTACCGGGTCGGCAGCCGGGCCACCGCCGAGGACCTCACCAGCGAGACCTTCCTCCGCGCCCTGCGCCGGATCGGCACCTTCACCTGGCAGGGCCGCGACTTCGGCGCCTGGCTGGTGACCATCGCCCGCAACCTGGTGGCCGACCACTTCAAGTCCAGCCGGTTCCGGCTGGAGGTCACCACCGGGGAGATGCTCGACTCCAACGAGTGCGAACGCAGCCCGGAGGACTCGGTGCTGGAGTCGCTCTCCAACGCGGCGCTGCTGGACGCGGTGCGGCGGCTCAACCCGCAGCAGCAGGAGTGCGTCACGCTCCGCTTCCTGCAGGGGCTCTCGGTGGCCGAGACGGCCCGGATCATGGGCAAGAACGAGGGCGCCATCAAGACGCTCCAGTACCGCGCGGTACGGACGCTGGCCCGGCTGCTGCCGCCCGACGCGCGGTGAGCGGCGCGAAGACCGGGGGCGGTGCCGCGGACGGCACCGGCGAGATATCCGGCGGGCCGTCACCGACGGCGGCGGTCCGACACGTCCGGGTGAACGGTCGATCCGATGATCAGCCGTGCGTAACCGACCGCCCGCACCGCTCGTTGGCCAGCGTGCAAGCCTCCACCAGGCGTACGGTCAAGTCGAATTGCGACCTCTCACCCGATGGAGTGGCTTTGGCCCGCCGAGGCAACCGTCCGGCAGGCCGGGGTGTCGACAACGACGAAGGGAGGTGTGGCCCGTGACGGCAAACGTGCTGGAGCACCGGCGGGCGAAGGCCTTCGCCGAGGCGCTGGAGGCCCACCAGGCAGAGGAACGCGGCGCCGCCGGTTCCGCGGCGGCCAACGCCGCTTCCACCGGCGCCGGTTCGACCGCGATGGCGGAGCTGGTCGGCATGGTCGGCGCACTCGGCGCGCTGCCCGGACCGGCACTGGACCAGGAGGTCCGAACGGTCCAACGCGCTCAGCTGATGGCCGCGTTCGAGCAGGTCTTCGCCGGTGGGCCGGGTGCCGCGGTGCCCCGCCAGCGCGGCCACCGGGCGGTCCGGACCGCCCCGCGCGGCCGCTGGAGCCGCCGGTTCGCGATCGGCGGCCTGGTCGCCGGGCTCGCCGTCGGCAGCCTCGCCGGCGCGGCCGCCGCGAGCGCCAACGCCCTCCCCGGGGACACGCTGTACGGCATGAAGCGCGGTCTGGAGGGGCTCCGGCTCGACCTCGCGGACACCGACAGCGAGCGCGGCGAGCTGCTGCTGGACAACGCGGCCACCCGGCTCGGCGAGGCCAAGAGCCTGGTCGGCCGGACGGACCCGGGCGGCTCGCTCAGCCCGGGCACCGTCGACCAGGTCCGCAGGGCGCTCGACGACATGCACGCCGACGCCCTCAAGGGCCGCGACCTGCTGCGCTCGGTCTACCGCAGCAACGGCTCGCTGGACCCGATGCGGGCCCTGGCCGGTTTCGCCCAGGACGAGGACGGCCACTGGACGGAGCTGCAGAGCAAGCTGCCGGTCCAGCTGACCTCGCAGGCCCACCTGGTGGACCAGCTGTTCGACGACATAAGCGAGGACGTCGCGCCCCTGCGACTGGCCCAGCCCCCCGCCAAGAGCGGTGGACCGGCCGGCAGCGGGGCGGGCGGCGGCGCGGGTCATCCGGCCGACGGCGGCTCGCAGGGCGACGCCCCGGCCGTCGGCGGCAACGCCGCACCGGGCGCCGGGACGGCCCAGGGCGGCGCGGGCAGCACGAACGGTGGCAAGCCCGGCAGCACCGAGCGGGCACCGTCCGCCGGGGCGAGCACGCCCGGTGGCGGCGCCGGTGCGCCCAGCAGCGCACCGAGCAACGCGGCGGGCGCGGTCGGCGGGCTGGTCGACAACCTCACCAGCGGGCTGACCGGTCAGAAGCCCTCGCCGAGCGCGGACCCGGCACCGGACCAGGCGGCCCCGCAGCCGTCCGGCTCGCCCAGTGCCGCGCCCGGCACGGCACCGCAGGGTGTCGACGTGCCGCCGCTGATCCCCGGGCTGCTGCCCGGTCTGCGGATCCTCGGCGGCTGAACGGGCTGCACCGGCTGCATCGGCTGAATCAGCTCGACCGGCCGGACGGGCCGATCCGGCCGAAATGCCGGACGGTCGACGGGCCGGTGGTGCGGTACGGCGTGAGCCGCCCCGCACCACCGGCCCCGCGACGCGGGAGGGGCCCGGCGGCATCCGCCGGGCCCCTCCCGCGTCCGTGCCTCACGGGCACCGGCGGACGGCCTCAGAAGAACACCGAACGCCGCTGCACCAGCAGCTTGTAGAGGGTGTGCTGGATGGTCTCGCGCACCTCGTCGGCGAGGTCGAAGGTCAGCATCGGATCGTCCGCCGCCTCCACCGGGTGGCCGTCGGTGGCGATCGGCTCGCCGAACTGGATCGTCCACTTGGTCGGCAGCGGCACCGCGCCGAGCGGTCCGAGCCACGGGAAGGTCGGCGTCACCGGCACGTACGGCAGCCCCAGCAGCCGGGCCAGCGTCCGGAAGTTGCCGATCATCGGATAGGTCTCCTCCGCCCCGACGATCGCGCAGGGGACGATCGGCACCCGGGCCCGCAGCGCCGAGGAGACGAAGCCGCCGCGCCCGAAGCGCTGCAGCTTGTACCGCTCGGAGAAGGGCTTGCCGATGCCCTTGAAGCCCTCCGGCCAGACCCCGACCAGCTCGCCGCGCTCCAGCAGCGCCTGGGCGTCCTCGTTGCAGGCCAGCGTGTGACCGGCCTTGCGGGCCAGCTCGTTGATGCCGGGCAGCACGAACACCAGGTCGGCGGCGAGCATCCGCAGGTACCGCCGGCTCGGGTGGTGGTCGTGGATGGCGACCTGGGTCATCAGGGCGTCCAACGGGATCGTCCCGGAGTGGTTGGCGACGATCAGCGCGCCGCCCTCGGCCGGGATGTTCTCGATCCCGCGCACCTCGACCCGGAAGTACTTCTCGGCGAGCGGGCGCAGCAGCGAGAGCAGCACCTCCTCGGTGAGCTCGCGGTCGAAGCCGAACTCGTCCACCTCGTAGTCACCGGTGACCCGGCGGCGCAGGAAGGCGAGGCGCTCGGCGGCCCGGCCCTCCCAGCCCTTGCCGAACAGCCGGGTGGCGGCCGGGCCGAGCCGGCCGGCCAGCGCCCCGCCGACGGCGTCGGCGAGCTGGTCGGCCAGGCCGGCGGGGCGGTCGGGCTCGCTCCAGCTCGGCGCGGACTCGATCGGGATGACCTTGGCCTGGCCCGGCGCGTTCTCGGCAGCGGCACTCATCGCGGGTTCAGCTCCTGGGTCGGCTGGCATGGGAACGGGCGGCCCGCGCGTACTCCGGCCCGAGCAGCGCGGCCAGCCCGTCGGTGACGGCGGCGAGCCGCGCGGGCGGCAGCAGGCCGGCGGACTGGGCGGCGGCGAAGTCGGCGAAGGCCTGGGCGGTGGTGAACCGCGGCCGGTAGCCGAAGGTCTCGCGCAGCCGGGCGGTGTCCACCACCCGGCCGTGGGTGAGCAGCCGCAGCTGCTCCGGCGAGAAGTCGACCATCCTGGTCTGCCGGGCCAGCGCCGCCATCCAGCTGATCGCGGGCAGCAGCAGCGGCAGGGTCGGCCGGCCGAGCCGGCGGGCGCACTGGGAGAGCAGCAGGACGCCCTCCCCCGCCACGTTGAAGGTGCCGGTGTTGACGGTGTCCGGCTCCGGCGGCAGCGCCGCCCGGCAGAGCACCTCGACGACGTCGTCCTCGTGGGCGAACTGCAGCCGGGGGTCGTAGCCGAGGACGGTGGGCAGGACCGGCAGCGCGAAGTACTCGACGAGCGGGGTGTCCGCGCCGGGGCCGACGATGTTGGCGAACCGCAGGACGGTCACCGCGACGTCGGGGCGGCGGCGGGCGAAGCCGCGGACGTAGCCCTCGACCTCCACCGCGTCCTTGGCGAAGCCGCCGCCCGGCAGGTTCTTGGGCTGGGTCCGCTCGGTGAACACGGCCGGGTCGCGCGGCGCCGAGCCGTACACGCCGGTGGTCGACTTCACCACCAGCCGGCGCACTCCGGGGGCCTTCTGGCAGGCGCCGAGCAGCTGCATGGTGCCGATGACGTTGGACTCCTTGACCGAGGAGCGGTTCGTGGAGCCCAGTCCGGTGGCGCTGACGGCGAGGTGGACGACGGTGTCGACCCGGTGCTCGGCGATCACCCGGGCGACCGCCGGGCGGCGCAGGTCCAGCTGGTGGAAGCGGTACGGGGCGGCGGGGCCGTCCGGTTCCTCGACGGGGTGCCGGGGCGGCTGCACGTCCACGCCGACCACCAGGTCGACGTCGGGCCGGCGGCGGAGCTCCGCGACGAACCGGGCTCCGAGGTGGCGCGCCACGCCGGTGACGAGCACGACCATGCCCACAGTGCTGCACCCCATTCCTCGGCCTCGGCGGGCCTGCGTGCACCGTACCGCGCCGCCGTGGCGGGCCGTGAGACGACACCGCCCGCCCGGGCCACGAGGGCCTGGACGGGCGGTGGAAGCACCGGGCGCGCAGGGCGCGGCGGGCGCTTACTTCTTGTTGCGACGCTGCACGCGGGTGCGCTTCAGAAGCTTGCGGTGCTTCTTCTTGGCCATACGCTTACGACGCTTCTTGATGACAGAGCCCACGGAACAACCCTCGCTCACTGAGACTCCCGTCCGTGAGAGACGGAGTCCATACGACTGACGGAGGGCCTAGCCTACCGTCCACGCGGCCAGGGCCGTAATCGTGCTCCCCGGACCGGGAAACTCGCGGGAAATCCGCGGCAAACGAGCGCGGGGGCCACCGGCTGTGACCCCCGCCCACGTCAGCCGAGTCCTACGCGCTTTCGAGCCGCACGTAGGACTCCTTGAGGTACTCGTGCACCGCCTGCTGGGGCACCCGGAAGGACCGACCGACCCGGATGGCCGGCAGCTCTCCGCTGTGCACCAATCGGTACACCGTCATCTTCGACACCCGCATGACCGCGGCCACTTCGGCCACGGTCAGGAAGACGACTTCCTGCAGGGGGCGTTCGCCGGAACTCATGACCATCACCCGACCCTTACCCGTGTGCAAGGCACCGGCTTCCCCTCCGGTGACTCCACCGGCACACGTGTATCCCCAGAGTAGTTATGGGTGGTACCAGTGGGAAGAGGGAGAAGCCCAGTCCTCGTACGGTGAGAGATAGTCCTGTTGCATTACGTAGTCACTCGGCGGTCTGTCGCAGGGGTCGTGCGCACCGCCCGGCGCCTCCACAACCGGGGGCCGGGGTTCAGGGCAGCAGGCCGTGGTGCGGCAGCACGGCGCGGCGGCTGGCCAGGATCGCCTGGTCGAGGCGGTCGGCCGGATCGTATCCCGCGTCGAAGTCCCGCCAGACCGGCCGGGCGCCGTCGGTCATCCGCAGCGGGGCCGGCCGGCGGGTGCGCCGGTAGACCTCGGCGCGCCAGGCCTCCGGGGTCTCGGTGGCCGGGTCGACGGACCGGCCGGCGGCGATCGCGACCAGATGGGTCCAGGTCCGCGGGACGACGTCCACGACGGCGTACCCGCCGCCGCCCAGGGCGATCCAGCGGCCGTCGGCGTGCTCGTGGGCCAGGGTGTGCAGTTCCTCGGCGATCATCCGCTGGGCGTCCACGGTGACGGCGAGGTGGGCGAGCGGGTCCTCCAGGTGGGTGTCCGCGCCGTGCTGGGTGACCAGCACCTGCGGGCGGAAGGCGGCCAGCAGTTCGGGCACCAGGGCGTGGAAGGCGCGCAGCCAGCCGGAGTCACCGGTACCGGCCGGCAGCGGCAGGTTGGCCGCCGAGCCGGGCGCGGCCGGGCCGCCGGTCTCGGTGGCCCAGCCGGTCTGCGGGAAGAGCGTCGCGGGGTGCTCGTGCAGCGAGACGGTGAGCACCCGGGGGTCGTCCCAGAACGCCTGCTGGACGCCGTCCCCGTGGTGGACGTCCACGTCGACGTAGGCGACCCGCTCGGCGCCGAGTTCGAGCAGCCGGGCGATGGCGAGCGCGGGGTCGTTGTAGATGCAGAAGCCGGACGCCCGGGCGGGCATCGCGTGGTGCAGTCCGCCCGCGAAGTTGACGGCGTGCGGGGTCTCGCCGCGCCAGACCGCCTCGGCGGCGGCGACCGACTGCCCGGCGATCAGCGCGGAGGCGGAGTGGACGGCGGGGAAGGCCCAGTTGTCGTCGGTGCCGAGCCCGTGCCGCAGGTCCACCTCCTCGGGGTGGGCGGCCGCGTGCTTGACCGCCGCGACGTACTCCCGGGTGTGCACCAGCCGCAGGGTGGAGTCGCCGGCGGGCGGTGCGGACCGGACGGTGACGCCGGGCCCCGCGCTCAGCCCGAGGGACTCCACCAGGCGCATGGTGAGCGCCAGCCGGTCCGGGTCCATCGGGTGGCCGGGACCGAAGTCGTAGGCGGTGACGGCCTCGTCCCAGAAGAGGTGCAGGCCGCAGGGGGTGTCACGCTCGGCTTCGGGCATGGCGTCCACGGTAGTGCGTGCGCGCGCCGCGACCGCCGCCAGGTCACACCCCCGGGGGTCGGTGAACGGCCCGCCCGGGTGCGGGCCTACCTCCGGGAGAGCCGGGCGGCCGGGCCCGGCGCGGGCGCCGGCGCGGGCGCGGCGGCGACGCCGGTGCGGCCCGCCAGCCGGCAGCCGAGGCAGTCGGTGTGGCCGGCCCGGGCGGCGGTGTCCCGGGTGCGCCAGTGCCGGCGGCCGGCCGGGCGGGGTCCGGTGGCCTTGCCCCAGCCCGCGAGGTGCAGCAGCCAGGCGGCGGGCGCCCCGACGGCGGCGACGGCGAGGCCGGTCCAGAACGCGGCGGCCGAGCCCGCCGCGAAGGCCACCCCGGCGACCGCGCTGCCGGCGATCGCGATCGCGACGCCCGTCCAGCCGGCGACGGTGTGGCCCATGTCGTGCTCGTCGTGTGCGCCCATGTCTCCCTCTTTGGTGTGATGGGGTTCCGCTGTGATGGGCTTCGCGGACGCTCGGCGCGCCCGGGGAGCGGGCCGCGACCGACGTTTTATCTCGCGAGCTAAGTAACTTAGATACTAAGGAGATGCTCCGTGGAGGGCAAGCCGCGCCCGCGGGCGACGACCGAGCAGGCGCAGTACGCGATGGACCGGATGATCGCGCTCGCCCAGTTCGGACAGCAGGACGTCGCCGCCCGGCTCGGGCTGAACGTCACCGACCTCACCTGCCTCGGCTTCGTCATCGAGGCGGCCATGGCCGGGGAGCCGCTCGCCGCCGGCGACCTCGCCGAGCGGGCGCAGCTCACCACCGGTGCGGTGACGGGCGTGCTCAACCGGCTGGAGAAGTCCGGGTACGCCCGCCGCGAGGCCGACCCGGCCGACCGCCGCCGGGTACGGGTGGTGATGGAGGACTCCGCGCAGGCCCGCATCCTCCAGGTCTACGGCCCGATGTACGAGCGGTTCGGCCGCCTGTTCGCCGACTACACCCCGGACGAGATCGCCGTGCTCGCGGACTGGTTCACCCGCGCCAAGGCCCTGATGCGGGAGTCGCTGGACGAGATCCGCGAAGGCTGAGCGCCACGCGGCGCGGCGCCGCCGTCAGGCCCGCGCCGGGACGAGCGCCGGGGCGGGGGCGAAGCGGTCGGCCAGCGGGAGGACGGCGAGCACCAGGAGCATCGGGGCGAGCAGCGCCCAGCGGTACGAGCTGGCATCGGCGATCGCGCCCACCAGCGGCGAACCGATCAGGAAGCCCACGTAGTTGAAGAGGTTGAGCCGGGCCACGGCGGCGTCCGAGTCGTCCGGGAGGAGCCGCCCGCCGGCCGCGAAGACCTGCGGGATGATCGCGCAGATCCCGAAGCCGAGCACGGTGAACCCGGTGATGCCGGCGGCCGCACCGGGCGCGGCGGCGGCGATCGCGAAGCCCAGCGCGGCCAGCGCGGCGCCGCCGCGGACCACCGGGACGGCGCCCCAGCGCTGCACCGCGCGGTCGCCCAGCGCACGGCCGAGCAGCATCGCCACCATGTAGCCGAGGTAGGACAGCTTCGCCACGTCCTCGGCGCTGCCCAGGCCGTCGGTGAGGTACTTGACGCTGTAGTTGGAGACCGAGGCGTCGGCGATGTACGCGAAGGCCATCGCCAGGCAGAGCGGCAGCAGCGGCCGCCACGGGACGCTCCGGGCCGCGGCCTCGGCGGCCTCCCGGACGGCGTCACCGAGCTCGGCGGGCCCGGCGAACCGCGTCCCGGCCAGCACCGCGAGCGGAGCGATCACCAGGGCGGCCGTCCCGAACAGCACGGGCAGGCCGAGGTGGTAGTGCGAACCGAGGCCGGTGACGACCGTGCCGAGGATGCCGCCGAGGCTGAACGCGGCGTGGAAGCCGAGCATGATCGAGCGCCCGTAGCGGCGCTGCAGGCCGACCCCGAGCATGTTCATACTGGCGTCCAGCGCGCCGACCAGCAGGCCGAACGCGCCGAGCGCGAGCGCGAGTTGCCAGAGCGTGCGGCCGAACCCGGCGCAGGCCAGGCTGAGGCAGACGGCAGGCTGGACGACCCGCAGCACCGCCCGCGCGCCGGCCCGCCGCACCAGCTGCTCGGAGACGATCGACCCGACGCCGGCCAGGATCGGCACGGCGGCCAGGAAGACCGGCAGCAGCGCGTCGCTCAGCCCGTACCGGTCCTGGATCTCGGGGATGCAGGTGACCAGCAGCGCGAAGGTGACGCCCTGGAGCAGGAAGCTCGCGGTGAGCGCGGCCCGGCCCGCCCGCAGCCGTGGCGGTGCCGCGGCACCGGGCGCCGTCCCGATCTTCACGCACACCTCGCTACTGGCCGGTACAACGATGTTGGCGAGAGCGTAGGGGGTGGCGCGGCTTTTGGGGAGGGGGTGCGCACGCCGGTACGGGCCAGGCCGCTCAGCCGAGCAGCGCGGCGGCCTCGGCGAGGTCCCCGATCAGACCGGTGGCGCCCGCCGCCGTCAGCCGCGCCGGGTCGGTCAGCGCCGTGTAGCCGTAGACGTCCATCCCGGCCGCCCGGGCGGCCAGCACGCCGTTGACGCTGTCCTCCAGCACCAGGCAGCGGGCCGGGTCGACGCCGAGGGCGCGGGCGGCGTGCAGGAAGAGGTCGGGGGCCGGCTTGCCGACGCCGACGTCCTGCGCGCTGAAGATCCGCTCCTCGGCGAAGTACCCGCGCAGACCGGTGACGTCGAGGGCGGTGCGGATCCACGCGTGGTGCGCCGAGGAGGCCAGGCAGAACGGCACGGAGCGCTGCCCGAGCTCCTTCAGCAGCGTCTCCGCGCCCCGCACGGCGGTGAGTTCGGCGTCGAAGGCGGCGAACACCCGGCCGTGGAACAGCTCGTCGAAGCCCTCCGGCAGCTTCGCGCCGTCGTGCCGCTCGGCGATCACGTCGTGGATCCGGTGGGCCGCGGTGCCCATGAAGTCCCGGTACGAGTCCTCGATCGTGGTCGGGTAGCCGAGTTCGGTGAGGTACTCGGCGAGCAACCGGTTGGAGAGCGGCTCGCTGTCCACCAGCACGCCGTCGTTGTCGAAGATCACCAGGTCGTAGGCCATGCGGCCGAGCCTACTGGGCGGCCTACCGGCCGCCGGAGGCCAGCTCCCGGGAGCGGTCCCGGGCCGCCTCCAGGGCGCCCAGCAGCGCGGCCCGCACCCCGTGGTTCTCCAGCTCGCGGATGGCCGCGATGGTGGTGCCGGCCGGCGAGGTGACCGCCTCGCGCAGCTTCACCGGGTGCTCGCCGGAGTCCCGCAGCATCACCGAGGCGCCGATCGCGGACTGCACGATCAGGTCGTGCGCCACGTGCCGGGGCAGGCCGAGCAGGATGCCGGCGTCCGTCATCGCCTCGACCAGGAAGTAGAAGTACGCCGGGCCCGAACCGGAGAGCGCGGTCGCCGCGTCCTGCTGGGACTCCGGCAGCCGCAGCGCCTTGCCGACCGAGCGGAAGATCTCCTCGGCCCGCTCCAGGTGCGCCTCGGTCGCGTGCGAGCCGCCGGAGATCACGCTCATGCCCTCGTCCACCAGGACGGGCGTGTTGGGCATCACCCGGACCACCGGGGTGCCGGGCGCCAGCCGCTCCTCGAACCAGGCGGTGGGGATGCCGGCCGCGGCCGAGATGACCAGCCGGTCCGCGCCGACGTGCGGCGCCAGTTCGTCCAGCAGGGTGCCCATGTCCTGCGGCTTCACCGCGAGGATCAGGGTGTCGGCGAGCTTGGCGGCCTCGTGGTTGGCCACCACGCCGACGCCGTACTTCGCGGCCAGCTCGGCGGCCCGCTCCGGCCGGCGGGCGGTCACCAGGACGTCCGCCGGGTCCTTGCCGGCCCGCAGCAGACCGGAGAGCAGGGCCTCCCCGATCTTGCCCGTCCCGAGGAAGGCGATCTTCTGCCCGTGCGCCGCGCCGCTGCCCATGCCCGCTCCTTGCATCCGTTCCTGCCGCCATCCTCGCACCGGTCCCCCGCCCGCGGCGGGACCGTCCACCCTGCGGAAGGGCACGGCGGCGTCCGCCCCGGGGCCGGGCCCGGGGGCGTCCGCCCTAGGGAGAAACTCGGGGTTCTCCCCTATGGCTTCGGGCCGTGCGCGGGCGCACCGTGGAGGCATGGCACACGGAGAGATGTCCCGACGTGAGAACCGGCAAGCCGCCGTCGCCGCCGCGACGCTGGGGCCGTGGCGGACGGCCGCGGGAGTCGGTGCGGTGGTGGGGGCGACCGCCCTGGGGATCGACGCGATCACCGGCGACTGGTCGCTGAGCATGCTGGCCGGACCGGCCGGCTGGGCCCTGTTCTTCTTCTTCCTGGTCGGCACGGTGGGCGGCCAGCTGCGCAAGGACACCGCCGACCGGCGGCTGCGCCGGTGGGCGGACGCGCATCCGTGGAAGTCGGCGCTGCCGGCCGCGGGCGGGCTGCTGGTGCTGAACATGCTGGCGCAGACGATCCTCGGGGACGCGGGCCTGTTCGGCGCGTTCTTCCTCTCGCTGCTGCCGGCCGGTCTCCTGCTGGCCGTCGCGGGCGTGGTCGGCTCGGTGAAGCAGGCCCGCGGCAAGGGCTGAGTACCGGCCCGCGAGCCGGACAAAACGGGGTGATTCCCGCACGCCGCACCCGAGTTCACCACACGGTGTGCCCCCGATCGATTCCCTGTCACACCCCGTCGGCATACTGGCGCGATGCCGATAGCCGAAGATCCAGAACCGCGCCCGTCCGAGGGCCGCGCCCCGGACGGGGCGGACCCGTCCGGAGCGGGCGGGAAGGACCCGTTCGCCGACCTCGTCCTGGACGAGGAGTTCGTCCGCGGGGCCGCCGTCAAGGAGCCCGCGGGCCGCACCCGGATGCTCTCCGCCCGGTGGCAGCACACCCCGCCGGTCGACCCGGGCGGCCGGCGCTCGGTGAACGACGGCCCGAGGAAGGCCGGGCGCTTCGGGCGCGCCCCGAAGCCGGTCGACCCCTGGGGCAACGCCCGTCCGCGGCCGCGGTGGCAGGCACCGCTGTACGTGCTGCTGACGGTGGTCGTGCTGCTGGGCGCGCTCAACGTCGACGGCGTGCGCTCCTGGTTCTCGACGACCTTCGGCGCCGGCCCGGACCGGTCCGGCACGTCCGCCGCGCCGGTCGCCCCGGAGACCGCGCGGCCGACCGGCGCGCCCTCAGCGGTCGACGAGGAGCAGCCCACCGTCGACCGCCCGTGGGCCGGCTCCCCCGCCAAGGACTGGCCGACCACGATGGACGCCTTCGACCTGCCGCAGGCCCCCGGCGCCATCGGGGTGTTCGGCGCCGAGCAGGTGGCCGCCCAGGTCAGGCTGGTGAAGGACTACCTGGCGGCGGCCAACCTGGATCCGAAGGTGATCGCGGGCGGCCGGCCGGACGCCGCGCTGGCGATGCTGGAGCGGGAGAGCCGGGACAAGCTGGAGATCGCGCTGGCCCGCCCCAGCAAGGAGGACGACCCCACCTCGGCGTTCGACCGCTTCGATCCGCGCGAGGCGGTCCAGGTGGCCGACGGGGTCAGGCTGCAGGGCCGGATCAGCGTCGAGGGCGACGGTGAGAAGGGGGTCGTGGTGCACACCGACTTCACCTACGTCTACGCGCTGCGTCCCGGCCCGGAGGCGGCCCAGCGCGCCACGGCCCAGCGGCCGACGCCGGGCGCCCCGGCGCAGTCCCCGCGGTCGGCGCCGCCCGCGCCGCCCGCGCCCGGGGACGGCGCGGTCAAGCCGGTCGGCCTGCTGCTCCCGGTGGCCGACGTCCCCGGGGACACCCGGACCGCCCGCACCATCGTGCGCAAGACGGAGGACTTCCGGTTCTACGACCCGGGCAGGTACCAGAACAACCCGAAGAAGATCAACTTCGGCAAGCGCCGGTCCGAGGTCGGCAACACCGCCTGCGAGGTCTACGACGGCTTCCTCCACCCGCGGTTCCCCCAGTTCGCCCAGCCGGGCCCGGAGCGGACCGGACCGGCCACCGACCCGTACGACCGCTCCAAGGAGCTGACCGCGCGGGGCGAGTGCGGCACGATCACCCGCAGCTGAGCGCTCAGCGCTTGCGCCCGCCCCGGCCCGGCGCCGCCTTCTTCGCGCCGGGCCGGCCGCCGCGGCCCGCCTGCCGCCGCCCGTACTGGGCGGTGGCGCGCTCGTACCGGGCGCGCTTGACGGCCTCGCCGGGGGCCTCGACCAGGCCGCGCAGGAAGTAGGCGAACAGCGCGCCGACCCCGCCGATGACCCAGACCACGCCGAGCGACTTGTCCTCGGCCATCCAGCCGGTCAGCTGGTCCCTGCCCTCGCTGAGCAGCTTCCAGTTGCGCAGCCCGGCCAGGCAGGAGCAGATCGCCACGGCGGCGACCAGCAGGCCGTTGACGAACCCGCCGTTGTCGGACAGCTGGACGCCCTCGACGGCGAAGCGCAGGACGAACGCCCCGGCCACCGCCGCGAGCAGGGCGCCGAGCGGCACCACGACCCGGCGCAGCCGGTAGTCGGTGCCACGGCCGACCCAGCTGGTGCCGAACCAGCGGATCGGTTCCGGCTCGGGGGCGCCGGCGGGCCTGGGGGTGGGGGTGGGGTCCTCGTTCACACGGCCGATTATCACCCGGCGCCCCGCCCGTGAGACAGCATCCGGCGGCCGACGCGGGAGGAGCCGCCCCGCCCGGGGCGGAACGGCTCCTCGTGGCGCGGGGGTGTCAGCCGAGCTTGGAGACGTCGCGGACGGCGCCCTTGTCGGCGGAGGTGGCCATCGCGGCGTAGGCCCGCAGCGCCTGGCTGACCTGGCGCTCGCGGTTCTTCGGACGGTAGCCGCCCCCGGCCTCCAGCTTCAGCCGGCGCTCGTGCAGCACCTCGGCGGGGACCTCCAGCGAGATCGTCCGGCCGGGGATGTCGATGGCGACGATGTCGCCGTCCTCGACCAGCGCGATGGTGCCGCCGGAGGCGGCCTCCGGGGAGGCGTGGCCGATCGACAGGCCCGAGGTGCCGCCGGAGAAGCGGCCGTCGGTGACCAGGGCGCAGGCCTTGCCGAGGCCCCGGCCCTTGAGGAACGAGGTCGGGTAGAGCATCTCCTGCATGCCGGGGCCGCCCTTGGGGCCCTCGTAGCGGATGACGACGACGTCGCCCTCCTTGATCCGCTTGGTGAGGATCGCGTCGACGGCGTCCTCCTGGGACTCGACGACGACCGCGGGGCCGCTGAAGGTCCAGATCGACTCGTCGACACCGGCGGTCTTCACGATGCAGCCGTCCTCGGCGAGGTTGCCGTACAGCACGGCCAGGCCGCCCTCGACCGAGTAGGCGTGCTCGACGCTGCGGATGCAGCCGTTGGCGGCGTCGGTGTCCAGCGACTCCCAGCGCTCGGACTGGGAGAAGGCCTCGGCGGAGCGGACGCAGCCGGGGGCGGCGTGCCAGAGCTCGACGGCCTCGGCGGACGGCGAGCCGCCGCGGACGTCCCAGGTCTTCAGCCACTCGGCGAGCGAGTCGGAGTGGACGGTGGTCACGTCCTCGTGGAGCATGCCGCCGCGGTAGAGCTCGCCGAGGATGGCGGGGATGCCGCCGGCCCGGTGGACGTCCTCCATGTAGTACGAGCCGTTGGGCGCGACCTTGGAGAGGCAGGGCACCCGGCGGGAGACCGCGTCGATGGCCCGCAGGTCGAAGTCCAGCTCGGCCTCCTGGGCGGCGGCGAGCAGGTGCAGGATGGTGTTGGTCGAGCCGCCCATCGCGATGTCCAGCGCCATGGCGTTCTCGAACGCGGACCGGGTGGCGATCGAGCGGGGCAGGACGCTGTAGTCGTCCTGATGGTAGTGCCGGTTGGTGATCTCGACGACGGTCCGCCCGGCCTTCTCGTACAGCGCCCGGCGGGCGGTGTGGGTGGCGAGCACCGAGCCGTTGCCGGGCAGCGAGAGGCCGATCGCCTCGGTCAGGCAGTTCATCGAGTTGGCGGTGAACATGCCCGAGCAGGACCCGCAGGTCGGGCAGGCGTTCTCCTCGATGATCGCGATGTCCTCGTCGGAGACGTTCTCGTTGACCGCCTGGGAGATCGCGTCGACCAGGTCCAGCCTGCGCACGGTGCCGTCGACCAGGGTGGCCTTGCCGGCCTCCATCGGGCCGCCGGAGACGAAGACGGTCGGGATGTTGAGGCGCAGGGCGGCCATCAGCATGCCCGGGGTGATCTTGTCGCAGTTGGAGATGCAGATCAGGGCGTCCGCGCAGTGCGCGTTGACCATGTACTCCACCGAGTCGGCGATCAGGTCCCGCGAGGGCAGCGAGTAGAGCATGCCGCCGTGGCCCATCGCGATGCCGTCGTCCACCGCGATGGTGTTGAACTCGCGCGGGATGCCGCCCGCCTGCTTGATCGCCTCGGAGACGATCCGGCCGACCGGCTGGAGGTGGGTGTGCCCGGGGACGAACTCGGTGAAGGAGTTGGCGACCGCGATGATCGGCTTGCCGAAGTCCTCGCGGGCTACGCCGGCGGCCCGGAGAAGCGCCCGGGCGCCTGCCATGTTGCGACCGTGGGTGACCGTACGGGACTTCAGCTCGGGCACTGTGCTCCACTCCTTCGGAGGCTGCTGGCGGCCCCGCTGGTGAGGAGGGTGCGCGGCCGCTGTGTCTTTCGAGACTACGCCCGCCGTCCGGCGGGCGGACACCGCGTCCGCGATGCGGTCAGGCCGTGGCGTCCGGGGTCCGGGCCACGGTGAGGTCCAGGACGTACGGCTCGACCACCCAGCCGTCCGGGAACTCCGCCAGCAGCGCCTCGCGCTCGACGGCCAGCAGCGGCGCCCGCTCCTCGGGGGCGAGGGAGGCCAGGTAGGAGCGCGAGACCAGGTCGGTGATCACGTGGTCGACGGTGACCCGGCGCTCCCAGCGCAGCGTGGCGGTGCCGATCCGCAGGTCGTGGGGGGCGAGGTGCGAGACGATCTCGTTGACCGCGCCGTAGCCGTGGTACGTCCCGGCGAGCGCCTTGGCGAGCCGCTCGCCCATCGCCGCCACCCAGGCGACGCCGCTGTCCTTCACGTTCCACCAGGTCGCGAGCGCGCCGCCGGGGCGCAGCACCCGGATCGCCTCGGGGACGGACCGCTCGGGGTGCGTCCAGTGGAAGGCCTGGGCGTAGGTGACGAAGTCGGCCGAGCCGTCGTGGAAGGGCAGGTCGTCGCCGTCGCCCCGGACCAGCGGCAGGCCCGGCGAGGAGGTGAGGAACTGGGCGCCCATGCCGGGGGTGGGCTCGACGGCGATCACGTCCGCGCCGCGGCCGGCCAGCAGCCGGGTGGCGATGCCGGTGCCGGCGCCGACGTCCAGCACCCGGGCGCCCTTCAGGGTGCGGCCGGCCAGGCGCTCCAGCGCGTCGAAGAGCTCGTCGGGGTACGAGGGACGGGCCCGGTCGTACTCGGCGGCCACCCCGCCGAACGAGCCGGCGAGCCGGCGGTAGTCCGTGCTGTCCGTCATATGTCCCCCTCGGTACGGCAGTTCGCGGTCAGCGTACCCGGGCGGGGGTGGCCAGGTGCAGCCGGGTGAAGGCGAGCGCCTCGGCGAGGTCGGCCTCGCGTTCGGCGGGGGACGCGGAGCGCCGGGTGTTGACCTCCAGCACCACGTGGCCGTCGAAGCCGGTCCGGGCGAGGTGCTCCAGCAGTTCGGCGCAGGGCTGCTTGCCCCGGCCGGGGATCAGGTGCTCGTCCTTCCCGGAGCCGCTGCCGTCGGCCAGGTGGATGTGCGCGAGCCGGTCGCCCATCCGGTCGACCATGGCGAGCGCGTCGATCCGGGAGGTCGCGGCGTGCGAGAGGTCGATGGTGAAGTGCCGGTACTCCTCCTCGGTGACGTCCCAGCCGGGTGCGTAGGCCAGCATCTCGCGGTCGCGGTAGCGCCAGGGGTACATGTTCTCGACGGCGAAGCGGACGTCGGTCTCGCCCGCCATCCGGTTGATGCCCTCGACGAAGTCCCGGGCGTACTGGCGCTGCCAGCGGAACGGCGGGTGGACGACGACGGCGCTCGCGCCGAGCTTCTCGGCCGCCGCGCGGGCCCGGACGAGCTTGGTCCACGGGTCGCTGGTCCAGACCCGCTGGGTGATCAGCAGGCAGGGCGCGTGCACGGCCAGGATCGGCATCCGGTGGGCGTCGGAGAGCCGGCGCAGCGCCTCGATGTCCTGGCTGACCGGGTCGTTCCAGACCATCACCTCGACGCCGTCGTAGCCGAGCCGCTCGGCCAGCTCGAAGGCGATGGCGGTGTTGGCCGGGTAGACCGAGGCGGTGGAGAGGGCGACCTTGGTGTCGGGGATGCGCAGGCCGGGGTGCGGGGGCAGGACCAGGCGGTCGGTGGTGCGCAGCAGCGGGGCCGGGTGGGCCGCGGCCTGCCGGGCGGCCTTGACGGACTTCACCGACTGGACGGCGGCCTTGGCGGCGCCGGCCGCCCGGGCGGTCCGGGTCCCGCGGGGCGCCGCGCCGGTCCCGCCGGTCGCGGTCCCCGCCGCGGGCGGCTGCCCGGGGGCCTTCTTCGCCGCCTTCTTCGCCGCCTTCTTCACCGCTCCGCCGGTGGCCTTCCGGGCCGCCCGGGCGGACTTCGCTGCGGCCGCCGCCCCAGAAGTAGCAGAATCCTCAGGCGCCACGGAAGCCCCGGAAGCCCCGGAAGCCCCGGCCGTCCTGGCCTCCCCGGCCGGCCCGGCGCTCTTCGCACTCCGTGCGCTCTTCGCGCCCTTCACGGCCTTGCCCAGCTTGCGGGCCCGTCCGGCACCGCCGGTCCCGGCCGGCTCGCCGCCGGCGGCCGCGGGCGGCGGGTCCGTGCGGCGCGGGGTGTCCGGCCGCGGCTGCCCGTCCCCGGGAGCGCGGCCCTCCCGCGTCCCGTCCTCGTCCGCTGGTTGCGCCACGGGAGACAGCGTAAGCGGACCGCGCCCGGAACGGGGAGCGGCCCTCCCGGCGCGGGCCGGCCGGACCGCCCCTCAGGTGGCGAGCGCGGGCCGGCGTCGGTCGACCGCGCCGTCCATGGTGTCCAGGCGGCGCAGGATGATGCCCTCGCGCAGCGCCCACGGGCAGATGTCGAGCTCGTCCAGGCCGAAGAGGTCCATCGCGGCGTCGGCGACCAGGGCGCCGGCCAGCAGTTGCTTGGCGCGGCCCTCGGAGACACCGGGGATCTGCGCCCGCTCGGCGACGGTCATCGCGGAGAGCCGGGGCAGCCAGGCGGAGAGGTTGCTGCGGGTCAGCCGGCGGTCGGCGTACGGGCCGGCGTCGGCGGGGGCCGCGCCGGTCATCCGGGCGAGCTGCTTGAAGGTCTTGGAGGTGGCGACCGCGTGGTCGGGGGAGCCCAGCCGGGCGATCTCGCCGACCACGGTGGCCATCTCGGCCCGGATGTGGCGTCTGAGCTCGCGCAGGCCCTCCGGGTCGGCGACGTCCCCGGGCAGCCAGCGGCCGGTGAGCCGGCCGGCGCCCAGCGGCAGCGAACAGGCCACGTCGGGCTGCTCGTCCAGCCCGCAGGCGATCTCCAGCGAGCCACCGCCGATGTCCAGGTTGAGCAGCCGGCCGGAGGACCAGCCGAACCAGCGGCGGACGGCGAGGAAGGTGAGCCGCGCCTCGTCCTGCCCGGAGAGCACCCGCAGTTCGACCCCGGTCTCCTCGGCGACCCGGCGCAGCACCTCCTCGCCGTTGGCGGCCTCCCGGACGGCGGAGGTGGCGAACGGCAGGATGTCGAGCACGCCCTTGTCCTCGGCGACCCGCAGCGAGGAGGCGACCATGCCGACCAGCTTCGCCACCCCGGGCTCACTTATCGCGCCCCGGTCGTCGAGGAGTTCGGCGAGCCGCAGCTCCGCCTTGTGGGAGTAGGCGGGGACGGGGGCGGCACCGGGGTGCGCGTCCACCACGAGGAAGTGGACCGTGTTGGAACCTACGTCGAGAACACCGAGTCGCATAGCCCTTCACGCTACGCGATCCCGCCTCCGGACAGACCTGGCGCGTCGGTATTCGTGCTGGTCCGGCGGTCCGGGCCCGGTGACTTGGTCCGGACCAGCGGCGCCGGCTCAGGGCCCGTGGGTGCCCCGCGGCGCGGCCGGGTGGAGCGTGCGGCAGCCGGCGTCGGCCCAGCGGCGGGCCCGGCCGGGGGCGTTGGTGATCAGGCCGTCGGCGTCCCGGTCGGTCATCAGCTGCCAGGACGCCTCGTCGTCCAGCGTCCAGACGTAGACCTCGCGGCCGGCCGCGCGCTCGGCGGCGATCCGGTCGGCGGTGGCCAGCGCCCCCTCCAGGGCGATGCCGTGCAGCGGCAGGTCACCGGGATCGTCGGCGAGCGAGGCGCCCTGGATGAGGACGACCGGCAGGGCGGGGGCGGCGGCGTGTGCCTGGCGCAGGTGCTCGGCGGAGAACGAGTACAGGTAGACCCGGGCGCCGCTGGCGGCGGCGATCCGGGCGATCCGGGCGACGTCCTCGGCCCGCTGCCACTTGATCTCCATCAGCAGCGTCACGGGGCTGCCGGCGAGCCGGTTCAGCAGGTGCTCCAGCGTCGGCACGGCCTCGGCCGGGCCGGGGCCGACGGTCACCCGCAGCCCGGCGACCTGAGCGGCGGTCAGGTCCGCGACGGCGCCGTGGCCGTCGGTGGTGCGGTCCACGGTGGGGTCGTGCATCAGGACCGGCACGCCGTCCCGGGTGGTCTGGACGTCGGTCTCCAGCCAGTCGGCGCCCTGGTCGAGGGCCGTCTCGAAGGAGCCCATGGTGTTCTCGGGGGCGTCGAGCGGGGCGCCCCGGTGGCCGATCACCGTCGGGGCGTCGCAGCTCCGCTCGGCCGCGACCGGGTGGGCGCGGAGCTCGGGGGCGGGGGCGCAGCCGCCGGCCAGCACCGCGAGGGCGGCGAGGACGGCCGCGTGGGCGGTGCGGGGCGAGGCGGTCACGGCTCGGGCTCCAGCTCTGGTTCGGACGCCGGGCGGACGCGGGTGTCCGGCGGGGTGCCGGGCGTCCGGGACATCGTCGACGCGTCGGCGGGGGATCAGCGAACCGGTCCGACAACCTGACCGTGCCGGCGGTCGCCTCCAGCGTGCGCCCGCCGCCCGCTCCGGCCCGGCGGCGGCGCACCGCGGGTCACCCGGACGCGCCGCCGCGGCGTCACAGCAGACCGTCCCACAGCTGCTCGACGATGACGGCCCACCAGTTCTCCGGGTCGTCGAAGACCGTCGGGTCGATCGCCGCCAGAGCGCGCTGCAGCTCGGCGACGGCGGTGCCGGCGGCCCGCGGGTCCAGCCCGGGCAGACCGGGCAGCCACCCGGCGAACAGGGCCAGGCTGCGGACGAAGGCCGCCGGCCCGGCGTTGCAGTGCCGGGCGGTGGCGTAGTCGGGGTCGACGGCCCGGACGGCGCCGCAGGCGGTGTCCAGGGCGATCAGCGCCCAGCCGTCCGTCCCGAGCAGCAGTTGCGGGGCCAGTGCGAGGCGCTCCCGCTCGGCCACCCGGGTGCCGCGGCCGGTCTGCGCCAGGTGGGCGGCGAGCGGCGGCAGCACCGCACCGGGCCGGGTGCCGTCGGCGATGGCGTCCGGCCGCGGGTGGTGCAGCGCGAAGAAGCCCTCGACCGCGACGGGCACGCCGACCGTCAGCAGTACCCGGGCGGTGGCCTCCGGCAGGTCGGCCCGGGCGACGTCGGCCGGGTCGAAGCGCCGGACGCCGCCGGCGCCGAAGCGTTCCACCAGCAGCGCCGCGAGCCCGTCGTCCGCTCCGGCGGCCGGGGCCGGGCCGCCGCGCGGGAAGGGCACCCGGTTGCGGACCGGTCCGCCGGGCTCGGCCGGGAGCGCGCGGACGGCCGCCGCCCGGTGGTCGAAGCGCGGTCCGTAGGACAGCTCGGCCTCCACCCGGGCGCCCGGCAGCTCGGCGGCCAGCGCGTACGCCCAGTAGCCGCCGGGCAGGGCGCTCAGCCGCAGGTCGGTGCGGACGGCCAGCACGTCCTCCGGGCGGACGCCCCGCTCGCGCAGCCACCACCAGCCGCGCAGCGCCGGGTGCGGCAGCCCGGGCGCCGAGCGCAGCGCCAGCGAGCGGACCTCGCCGAGGTCGTCACGGTAGGTCAGCTCGGCCCGGGTGCCCCGGCCGGTGGCCGGCGGCAGGGCCGGGTCGTGGGCGCCGGCGCCCACGAAGTCCCGGTAGAGCGCGGTCACCTCGTCCACCGGTACGGACGGCCAGACGGTGAACCGCCCGGTGATCCGGTCCACCACCGCACAGGCCGCCCCCACCTCCTCGGGTGCGCGCCGCTCCCCCGTCAGCGGGTCGACCCCCACCGGCGAGGGCTCCGCCCAGACCACCCAGCCGAGGTCGAACTCGTGCGAGTGCACCCGCCGGCTCCCGGTCGAGCCGTCGGCGGAGGCCCTCGGCAGCTCGCCGTTGATCCAGCGGTGGGCGGCCTCGACCGCCTGCGCGCGGGTGGTCACAGGGTGGTGCTCCTTGCATGGACGCGGGCCGGGAGGGGCGCGCGGGCGGAGAGGGGCGGACGGAGGGTCACCGGGCACCGCCGGCCGGCGGTCGCCGCCGGCTCGGGACGGCTCAGGACGGCGGTCACCGGGCGCCGCTCGTCGCCGGCTCCGGACGGCGCGCGGCGAGGTCGAGCGGGCACCCGTCCGGGTCGAGGGCGATCGCCCAGAGGCCGTGGGCGGCGTCGTGCAGCGGCTCGGCCCCCCGGCGGCCGACCTGGTGGTCGAGGTAGGTCACGGTGTCCCGGTGGTTGACGGCGTTCCAGGCGTGCGGACGACCGAAGCCGTCCAGGGTGAGCAGCACGGCCTGGGCGCCGTGGCCGGCCCGCCGCAGTTCGCCGGTGAGACGGCCGAAGGCCGGGCCGCCGTCGCCGAGGTCGCGGAAGGGCGCGCCGAGTTCGCGTTCGGCACGGTCCCGGCCGCCGCGCTCCCCCGCGTCGCCCTCGGTGGGGATCCGGGGCGCGGCGCAGGTCGGGCGGCCGGTGAAGGTGTCGACGGCGGACAGCGCGATCTCCAGGCTGTTGTTCGCCCGGCCCGGGGCGTGCGGACCGTCGGCGTTGACCACCTCCGTCCAGCCGCCGGCCGCCGGGTCGGGGTGGCGGACGGGCAGACCGGCCGCGTCCCGGGGCGCCCGGCGCTCGACCTCGCGCTGGTGCTCCGGGTCGACCGGGGCCAGGCCGCCGGGCAGTCCGTAGGGGCGGCTGTCGGCGATGGTCCGCAGGCGCGCCTGGAACTCCTCCTCAGCGCCGCCGCCGCGCAGGGCGCGCCGGGCCAGCTGGAGCGCCAGGGCGTGCGCGGTGGCGACCGGCACGGCGGCCCAGGCCAGGCTGTCCCCGCCCTCGGCCGGGGCGCCGCCGGGGCGCCGGCGGTGGTCCTCCGGGTGTTCCTCGGGGCGGCCGGGGCCGGCGACCGGCGGGGCCGACGGCGGCAGGACGGTCACCGGGCCGGGCGCGGTGACCGGGTGCGGGGTGCCGGTGGCCCCCCGCGGGGCGCCCGCGCCCACCCCGGCGCCCGGCCGGCCCTCGGCGGGCGCCTGCTGTCCGGAGGCGGGGGCGCCGGGCGTCCCGGACGCGCCCGGGGCCCCGGCCGCCGGGGTGCCCGGGCCGGGGACGACGACCGGGCCGACCGCGCCGACGGGCCCGGCCGGGACGGCGCCGGGGGCGCCCCCGGCGGCGGGCGGGCCGGCGCCGACCCCGCTGCCGAACGGCGCCGGACCGTGCCCGGCCGCCACCGGGCCCGGGTAGGAACCGCCGGACGGGCCGGCCAGCGGACCGGGGCCGGTCGGCCCGACGGCCACCGGAACGGTGAACTGGGCGCCGTAGGAGGTGCCGTGCGGGCCGCCCTGGACGGGTCCGCCGCCGGACGGCACGTCCGGCGCGCCGAGGTGCGAGGGCGCGGCGGGGGCCTGCGGTGCGGGCGGCGCGAGCACCGAGTCGGTCCGTACGGTCACGGGCGCGCCGCCGCCACCCCCCGGGTGGGCGGGCGGCAGGTGGTAGTCGTCGTCGGCCCGGCCGCCGTAGCCGACCGCGCCGCCACCGCCACCACCGTCGCCGCCACCACTGGCGAACTGTGCCGGGGCGGCCGGACGGCCCGGGCCGTCCGGCGTCCGGTCGCCGCCGGCCGCACCGGTCCGCAGCGGCCCCGTACCGCCCCCGTCCGGGGTCCGGTCCGGGTGCTCCCCCGGACCGCCCGGGCCGGGGCGGCCGGCGCCGTCCATCACGACCACGCCGTCCGGCCCGGCCCCGGGCGTGCCGGCCCCGGGGACGCCGGGCGCCCCGGGTGCGCCCGGCAGCACCGCGCCCGGCCCGTCGGCGAGCGGCCCGCCCGGTTTGCCGTCCAGTCCGTGGCCGTTCCCGCGGCCCGCCGCGGGGTCGGTCAGCGGTATGCCGCGGACCTCCTTGCCGTCCTTGTCGGTCAGCACCGGCAGGCCGTCCCTGCCCAGCACCGGCCGCCCCTGCCCGTCCACCTTCACGGCGAGGTCCTCGACCCCCACCACCGGCTTGCCGTCCGGGCCCTGGACGACGAGCAGCCCGCTCGGGTCCGTCACCGTCGTGCCGTCGGCCCGGACGATGACCGGGTCTCCGTGCTCGTCGAGCACCGGCCGGCCGGCCTCGTCGAGCTTGACCGCCAGCCCCGGCACGCCGACCACGGGCCGGCCGTCCTGACCGAGCACCACCGCCAGGCCCGCGCCGTCCGCGCCCAGCACGCCCGGCTCGCCGAGCACGGCGGGCAGCCCGGCGGCGACCGGGTCGAAGGCCCCGCCGGTGAACGACGCCGGACGCACCCCCGGGACGCCGCCCGGCGCGAGGCGCAGCAGCGCGACCACGGCGGGCTCCTTGAGCGTGCCGTCCAGCCCGTCCTTCATCGCCCGGCCGAGCTCGTCCAGCAGGCCGCCGATCTTCAGCCCGGCGGACTCGACGGCGGCCGCCGCCACCGCTTCGGCGACGTGTTCGGTGGCGGCGTCGCGCACCCCGGCCGCCACCGCGCCGAGGCCCTGCCGCAGCCCGCCGAAGACCCCGCCGGGCGCCGCTCCGTCGCCGCGGGCGGCGGTGGCGACCTCGGCCGCGGCCGCCTTGGCCCGGGCCGCCTGCTCCTCGGCCTTCTTCAGCTCGGCGGCCAGCTCGGTGAGGGTGGCGACGAGGTCGGCCTTGCAGCTGTCCACGGCCCGGGCGGCCTTGTCGAAGGCGCCGGCCACCAGGACCGTGGCGCTGTGCGCGTCGTCCAGGTGGCCGGTGCCGCGGCCGCTGAACGCCCGCCAGTACTCGCCGAAGGCGTCCACTGCGCGGCCGGAGTTCTCCCCGGTGACGCGCTTGGCGGAGTCCCCGCCGCGCTTGCCGAGACGCTCGGCCTCGACGCCGAAGTCGCGCCAGAGGCCGGCCGCCCTGCGCAGCCCGTCCTCGTCGGCCTGCGGCCACTGGTGGCCGGTCCTGGCCAGCAGCGGTGCCAGCTCCTCGGGCAGCTTGCGGGACATGCGCTTCCCCCTTCGACGTACGGACTTCGACGTACGGACCGCGGCGTGCGGACTTCGGTGTGCGGGCCACGACGTGCGGGCCACGGCGTGGCGGAGCACGGCGGCGACGGAACACGGGGTGCCGACCGCCGCGCACGGACCGCGTCACCCGCGGTCCGCGTCCGGCGGACGGCCCCGGCCGTCAGGCCGACCTGTCCTTGGGGACGGTCGTACGGGCCCCCGGGGTTGCCGCGGGCGTCACCGGCCCGCCCTGCCCCGCCGCGCCGCCGAAGCCGGCGGCCGCCGCGGTCTCCGCGTCGACGGTCCGCTCGGCCATGGTGTGCAGCCCCGAGCCGACCTGCCCCAGCTGCCCGGCCAGCCCGCGCAGACCGCCGAGCAGACCGCCGCGCGCGTCCTTGTAGGCGGCGGCGAATCCGCTGCCCGGCCGGTCCTGCCCCCACGGGCTGCCGAGCGCCGCGAGCGACTGCTCCAAGGTGCTGGCGGCCTTCCCGAAGTCCTCCGAGATCTTTTCGAACTCGCGCCCCTCACCGTGCAGTTCCCACGGTTTGAGGGCGAAGGTGCCGCCTCCGGCATCGCCGTTGCCACTGCCGCTCGCCATCCCCGTACCTCCCCGTAGCGGACCGGCCGCCATCCTAGAGGGGCGGCCGGTCCGGGCCGCAGCGCGCCGGAGACCTCTTCACCCCGCCTTCACCTCGCCCGACGGCGGCTCCGACCGCCGCCGCTCGGCGAAACCACCGCAAATCCCCCGCCCGCAGGCGGTTCGCACCGCCGTGAAGGCTCTACCCTTGCCGGGTGGCAGCAGCAGAGACCTCCAAGAAGAAGACCAAGGCCGGCGCGACCCCGGTCGACCTCGCGATGCCGACCCTGCGCGTCGAGGTCCCGCTCGACGCCCCGCGCCCCGAGGTCCCGCTCGACTTCCCCCGGGCCTGGGTCGAGTTCGCCGACCCGGCCGACGAGGAGCAGGTCTTCCGCTGCGACCTCACCTGGCTGACCTCCCGCTGGACGTGCATCTTCGGCCGGGGCTGCCAGGGCATCCGCGAGGGCCGCGGCGAGTCGGACGGCTGCTGCACGCTCGGCGCGCACTACTCGGACGAGGACGACGAGCGGCGCGTGGCCGGCCACGCGGCCCGGCTGACGCCCGAGATCTGGGAGAACCACCCGCACGGCACCGACGCCAAGGGCCGGATCCGGCTCGACGGCGGCATCACCATGTTCGACGAGGACGGCGACCGGCAGACCCGCCGGGTCAACGGCGCCTGCCTCTTCCTCAACAGCCCCGGCTTCGCCGGCGGCGCCGGCTGCGCGCTGCACACCCTCGCCCTCCAGGAGGGCAAGGAGCCGCTGGAGACCAAGCCGGACGTCTGCTGGCAGCTCCCGGTGCGGCGCACCTACGACTGGATCGACCGCCCGGACGACACCCGCTACCTCCAGGTCACCATCGGCGAGTACGACCGCCGGGGCTGGGGCCCGGGCGGCCACGACCTGCACTGGTGGTGCACCGGCAGCCCGGACGCGCACACCGGCCCGGACCCGGTGTACATCAGCTACCGCCCCGAGCTCACCGAGCTGATGGGCAAGGCCGGGTACGAGGTGCTGGCCGGCCTCTGCGAGCAGCGGATCGCCACCAAGGGCGACCGCAAGGTGGCGCCGCACCCGGCCGACCCGGGCCGGAAGCCGGGCCGCAAGAAGTAGCCCGCCGGTACGCCCTCGCCGCCGCCCGGCGCCCGGCGCCCCACCGCCACGTGTCGATGCCGCCTACTTGTCGATGTCGCCGACGACGAAGAACATCGAGCCCAGGATGGCCACCATGTCGGCGACCAGGGTGCCGGGCAGCAGTTCGGTGAGCGCCTGGATGTTGTTGAAGGACGCCGAGCGCAGCTTCAGCCGCCACGGCGTCTTGTCGCCGCGCGAGACCAGGTAGTAGCCGTTGACGCCGAGCGGGTTCTCCGTCCAGGCGTAGGTGCTGCCCTCGGGGGCCTTGAGCACCTTGGGCAGCCGCAGGTTGACCGGGCCGGGCGCCAGCGTGGCGAGCTTGTCCAGGCAGGCGTCCGCGAGGTCCAGCGCGTTGACGGTCTGCTCCAGCAGGCACTCGAACCGGGCCAGGCAGTCGCCCTCCTCACGGGTGACCACCGTCAGCACCGCGCGCAGCTCGTCCGAGCCGTACGCCAGGTAGGGCTCGTCGCGGCGCAGGTCGAAGTCGAGTCCGCTGGCGCGCGCGATCGGGCCGCTGACCCCGTACGCCTCGGCGTGCGCCCGGCTGAGCACGCCGACGCCGGCGGTGCGGGCCCGGAAGATCTCGTTGCCGAGGACGAGCTCCTCGAAGACCGGCAGCTGCGAGCGGACGGTGGCGATCGCTGCCCGGACCCGGCCGAGCCAGCCGGCCGGCAGGTCCTCCTTGAGGCCGCCGACCCGGTTGAACATGTAGTGCATCCGGCCGCCGGAGGCCTCCTCCAGCACGTGCTGGAGGTCCTCACGGCCGGTGAAGGCGTGGAAGATCGGGGTGATCCCGCCCAGCTCCAGCGGGTAGGAGCCGAGGAACATCAGGTGGTTGAGGACGCGGTTCAGCTCGGCGAGCAGGGTGCGGATCCAGACCGCGCGCTCGGGCACCTCCATGCCGAGCATCCGCTCGACGCCGAGCACCACGCCCAGCTCGTTGGCGAACGCGGAGAGCCAGTCGTGCCGGTTGGCCAGCATGATGATCTGCCGGTAGTCACGGGCCTCGAAGAGCTTCTCCGCGCCGCGGTGCATGTAGCCGATCACCGGCTCCGCGGTGACGATCCGCTCGCCGTCCAGCACCAGCTTCAGCCGCAGCACACCGTGGGTCGCCGGGTGCTGCGGGCCGATGTTGAGCACCATGTCGGTGCTGCCCGCCGCGCCGGTGAAGTTCTCGGCTCCCGCCCCGATGCCGACCGTGGTCTCCCTCATGACCCGAGAGTCTGCCATCCCCCGAGGCCGGCGAGGGTCTCCGGTACCGGCATGCGGACGGCCTGGGCGAGCCAGCCGAACGCGCCCAGGCCCGCCGGGTCGGTCAGCTCGGCGGCCTCCCCGGCGCCGCCGAGCGCCCGCAGGTAGGCCGCCGGGTCGGTGGACGCCAGCGCCAGCGGCGGTCGGGCACCGCTCACGCCGAGCGCCCGCAGCGCCTCGCGCTGCGTCGTCCACAGGCTGTGGACGGCGGGCGCGGCCACCGCGTCCAGCGCCACGTGCGCGGTGAGGTCGCAGGAGCCGTCCGGCACCGGGCGCACCTCCCGGCCCGCCCGGAACCCGGTCAGGGTGGGGAGGGGCGGGCGGCTCGCGGCGGTGTGCCCGTAGTCCGCCGCGACCGCGAGACCGCGCTCCAGCCCGGCGACGGCCGAGGCCCAGACGGCGTCGCGCGGGGCGCCGAACTCCACGACGTCACCCGGCTCGGGGGCCGGCCACCAGCGCGCGGCCCAGGCGGCGTCGGCCGCGTCCGCCGCGGACCCGAGCCGCTCCTCGCCGGTCGCGGTGTCCACCTCGACGTAGCGCAGCACCCCGTCCTCGTCCACCTCGCCGAGGTCCAGCGGCACGTTGTCCAGCCACTCGTTGGCGAACAGCAGCCCGCTGACGCCGCGCGGCACCTCGTCCGTCCACAGGGCTGTGGACGGCAGTCCCGCCGGGCGGTCCGCCGCGATCTCCACCCCGTACGGCCGCAGCCGGGCCAGCACGCCGTCCGGCAGCTCGGCCAGCACACCGGTCAGCAGCTCGCCGCGGCCCGCCCCGACGTCCACGAAGGCCAGCTCCTCCGGACGGCCGAGGGCCGCGTCCACGTCCAGCAGCAGCCGGGCCACCGCGCGGGCGAACAGCGGGGAGGCGTGCACCGAGGTGCGGAAGTGCCCGGCCGGCCCCTCCGGCCTGCGGTAGAAGCCGCCGACGGGGGCGTAGAGGGCCTCTTCCATGGCGGGCCGCCACCGCATCCAAGTCATGCGGCGGGACGCTACCGGTGCCGGGGTTCCCCTCCCAACCGGAGTCCGGGCCTCTCCGACCTAGGGAGTAGGACGGATCGCCCTCCCGGCGGACCTGACCACGCTCCGCGACTGCCTACGCTTGAGACGTGCAACGACTCAACGCCTGGCTCCGCCGTCACCCCATGGTGGTCGACTCCGCCTGGGCGGCGATCGTGCTGTTCCTGGGGCTCCTGCCGGACGGCGGCGACAACAGCGCCTGGCGGGCCCCCGCCCAGTTCGTCATCGCCCTGCTCATCCCGCTGCTGATGGTCTTCCGGCGCCGCTACCCCGACGCCACCGTGGCCGCCGCCACCGCGCTGGGGATCGGTCAGATCACGCTGGGCATCCTGCCCGCCGGGTCCAGCATCGGGTACCTGGTCTTCGCCTACACCGGCGCCGCCTTCGGCTCCGCCTGGATCTCCCGGCTGGCCCTTGCCGCCGGGCTGGCGGCCGGACCGCTGACGTACTGGCAGCTCCACCTCAGCAAGACCGTGATCGACCCGAACGGCGACGCCCAGCAGCGCTCGTACAGCCTGGGCGAGTTCCTGCTGCTCACCGCGGCGATGAGCAGCCCGTTCATCCTCTGCTGGGCCTGGGGCCGGCTCACCCGGGTGCGCCGCGCCTACCTGGTCGAGCTGGAGGACCGCGCCGCCCGGCTGGAGCGCGAGCGCGACGCCCAGGCCAAGGTGGCGGTCGCCGCCGAGCGCGCCCGGATCGCCCGCGAACTGCACGACGTGGTCGCGCACAACGTCTCCGTCATGATCGTCCAGGCCGACGGCGCCGCCTACGTGCTGGACAACTCGCCCCAGCAGGCCAAGGAGGCGCTGGGCACGATCGCCTCCACCGGGCGCCAGGCGCTCGTCGAGATGCGCCGGCTGCTGGGCGTGCTGCGCACCGCGGACACCGCCGAGGAGTACGTGCCGCAGCCCGGCGTCGAGGAGCTGCCCGAGCTGCTGGACCAGGTCCGCACGGCCGGCCTCCAGGTGGACTTCGCCACCTCCGGCGACCCGCGCGAACTGCCGCGCGGCGTCGAGCTGACCGTCTACCGGATCGTCCAGGAAGCACTGACCAACGTCCGCAAGCACGGCGGCCCCGATGTGCACGCCCGGGTCGCGGTCGACTTCGGCGAGCGCGAGCTGGCCGTCCTGATCGAGGACGACGGCCGCGGCTCGACCGACGAGCAGCTCGCCGCCGGCGGGACGGACGGCCAGGGGCACGGCCTGATCGGCATGCGCGAGCGGGTCGGCATGGTCAGTGGCAGCCTCGACGTCGGGCCGCGCCCCGGCGGCGGCTTCCGGATCCGCGCCGTCCTGCCCCTCAAGGCAGCACACTGACCCCGTTGCCGCCCACGAACTAGGAGCCACCTTGACCATCCGCGTGATGCTCGTCGACGACCAGGAGCTGCTGCGCACCGGCTTCCGGATGATCCTGCAGTCCCAGGGCGACATCGAGATCGTCGCCGAGGCCGGCGACGGCGCGCAGGCCCTGGAGCGGCTGCGGCACACGCAGGTGGACGTGATCCTGATGGACGTCCGGATGCCCCGCCTGGACGGGGTGCAGACCACCCGCCGGATCTGCCTCGCCGAGGACGGCAGCCCGCTGCCGAACGCGCCGCACGTGCTCATCCTCACCACCTTCGACCTGGACGAGTACGCCTTCGCCGCGCTCAAGGCCGGGGCCAGCGGGTTCCTGCTCAAGGACGTGCCGCCGACCGAGCTGGTGGCCGCGATCCGGGCGGTGCACGGCGGCGACGCGGTGGTCGCGCCGACCACCACCCGCCGCATGATCGACCGCTTCGCCGAGGTGCTGCCCACCGCGGCGAGCACGCCGGGACCGGACACCCTGGGCCCGCTCACCGAGCGCGAGCGCGAGGTGTTCCTGCTGGTCGCCCAGGGCCTCTCGAACGGTGAGATCGCCGCCCGGCTGGTCCTGTCCGAGGCCACGGTGAAGACCCACGTCGGCCGGATCCTGGCCAAGCTCGGCCTGCGCGACCGGGTCCAGGCCGTCGTCCTCGCCTACGAGGCGGGCCTGATCCGGGCCGGCGCCGCGGATTAATCCGCCGTCCGCCCCGGCCGTAGAATGGGCCGGTGCGTCCGGTACCCGCAGAGGACCGGAACGGTAAGAGTGAGGACCAGGGCCGAGCTGTGAGCGAGCGAACCGGGCTCACCGTCGAGAGGTGCGCCATGGCGATTGCCCCCGCCGAGCGCCGGGGTGCCCCCCGGCCCGGGAACGACCCGGAGGTGGCCGCGTGAGCGCCTCCGACAGCGTCGGCCCCGGCCCGCTCGACGACGGTTTCGGCGACCCGGCCGACCCCGGCAACCGGCCGGCCCGGCTCGCCGTCGGGGTGGTCGGCACCGGCCGGGTCGGCCCCGCGCTGGGCGCCGCCCTGCAGCTCGCCGGGCACCGGGTGGTCGCCGCCTCCGGGGTGTCCGCCGCCTCCCGCCGCCGCGCCGAACAGCTGCTGCCGGGCGTGCGGATCGTCACCCCGCCGCAGGTGCTCGCCGCCGCCGACCTGGTGCTGCTCACCGTCCCCGACGACGCGCTGGCCGACCTGGTGGCCGGCCTCGTCGCGACCGGCTCGGTCCGCCCCGGCCAGTTGGTGGTGCACACCTCGGGCGCGCACGGCGTCGCCGTCCTGGAGCCCGCCACCCGGGCCGGGGCGCTGCCGCTGGCACTGCACCCCGCGATGACCTTCACCGGCACCACGGTCGACCTCGCCCGGCTGGCCGGCTGCCCGTTCGGGGTGACCGCCCCCGAGGAGCTGCGCCCGGTGGCCGAGGCCCTGGTGGTCGAGATGGGCGGCGAGCCCGAATGGGTGCCGGAGGGCGTCCGCCCGCTCTACCACACGGCCCTCGCGCACGGCGCGAACCACCTGGTCACCCTGGTCTCCCAGGCGCTGGAGCTGCTGCGCACGGCCGGGGTCGCCGAGCCCGGCCGGCTGCTCGGCCCGCTGCTGGGCGCCGCCCTGGACAACAGCCTGCGCTCCGGCGACGCGGCCCTCACCGGCCCGGTCGCGCGGGGCGACGCGGGCACCGTTCGGCGCCACCTGGCGCAGCTCAGTACGGTGTCCCCGGACATCCCGGCCGCCTACCGGGCGATGGCCCGCGCCACCGCCCAGCGGGCGCTCGCCCACGGGACGATCGACGAAGCGTCGGCGGCGGCGCTGCTGGACGTACTGAACGAGGAGAACTGATGGCAGCACGCGGCAAGCAGGCCGGCAAGGCCCAGCGGGCACCCAAGGTCCACCGGGCCGTCGTCACCCGGAGCGTCACCGACTTCGAGGCGGCCTTCTGGCCGGACGAGCAGCCGGTGGACAACGCGGTCGTGATGACGATGGGCGCGCTGCACGAGGGCCACGGCGCGCTGATCCGGGCCGCCCGCAAGCAGGTCGGCCGGGACGGCCGGGTCGCCGTGACCGTCTTCGTCAACCCGCTGCAGTTCGGCGCCGGCGAGGGCCTCGAACGCTACCCGCGCGACCTGGAGGCGGACGTCCGGCTGGCCGAGGAGAACGGCGCCGACGTCGTCTTCGCGCCGTCCGTCGAGGAGGTCTACCCGAACGGCGAGCCGCAGGTGCGCCTGGCGGCCGGCCCGATGGGCGAGCGCTTCGAGGGCACCACCCGGCCCGGGCACTTCGACGGGGTGCTGACCGTGGTGGCCAAGCTGCTGCACATCACCGACCCGGACTTCGCCTTCTTCGGCGAGAAGGACGCCCAGCAGCTGGCGCTCGTCCAGCGGATGGTCGCCGACCTGGACTTCGACGTCGAGATCGTCGGCGTGCCGACCGTCCGCGAGGAGGACGGGCTGGCGCTCTCCTCCCGCAACCGCTTCCTCTCCGCCGAGGACCGCGAGCACGCGCTCGTGCTGTCCCGGGCCCTGTTCGCCGGCCGCGACGTGGCCGCGCAGGGTCCGCAGGCCGTGCGCGAGGCCGCCGCGGCCGCCCTCGACGCCGCCGAAGGTGTCACCCTGGACTACCTCGCCCTGATCGACCCGCACGACTTCACCGAAGCGGCGGACGACTTCCGGGGCGAGGCGGTGCTGGCCGTCGCCGCGAAGGTGGGCTCCACCCGCCTGATCGACAACGTCCGCATCATCTGCCGCTGACGCGGCGACGCACCACCCGTGGGCTCCCCGCAGTCGCACCACCCGCAGTCGCACCACCCGCAGGACCGTCCGGCAGCACATTCCCTCAGGCATGCACTCACTGGAGGCGTGACCCCATGCTCCGCACCATGCTCAAGTCCAAGATCCACCGGGCCACCGTGACCCAGGCCGACCTGCACTACGTCGGCTCCGTCACGGTGGACGAGGACCTGCTCGACGCCGCCGACCTGCTCCCCGGCGAGCTGGTCCACATCGTCGACATCAACAACGGCGCCCGGCTGGAGACCTACACCATCGCCGGCCCGCGCGGCTCCGGCGTGATCGGCATCAACGGCGCCGCCGCCCGCCTGGTCCACCCCGGCGACCTCGTCATACTCATCGCCTACGGGCAGATGGACACCGCCGAGGCCAAGGGCTACCTGCCGAAGGTGGTCTTCGTGGACGCCGACAACCGGATCACCGGCATGGGCGGCGACCCCGCCGAGGCCGGGGAGGGCACCGGGCTGCTCCGCGGCGACGCGGCGTACCGTGACGGCAACGGCGCGGCCCCGACCGCCGCGCGCTGAAGGAGCCACTGAACGCCATGCCCGTCACGCACCGCCTCACCGCCCCCGCCCCCGGCTGGACGGCCACCACCGACATCGTCGTGGTCGGCTCCGGCGTGGCCGGACTCACCGTCGCCCTCAACGTCCGCAAGGCCGGCCTGCGGGCCATGGTGGTCACCAAGGCGATGCTCGACGACGGGTCGACCCGCTGGGCCCAGGGCGGCATCGCCGCCGCCCTGGGCGAGGGCGACACCCCCGAGCAGCACCTGGCCGACACCCTGGTGGCCGGTGTCGGGCTCTGCGACGAGGAGGCCGTCCGCACCCTCGTCACCGAGGGCCCGGAGGCCGTCCGCCACCTGATCGCCACCGGCGCCGCCTTCGACCGCGGCGACGACGGCGAGATCCAGCTCACCCGCGAGGGCGGGCACCACCGCCGCCGGATCGCGCACGCCGGCGGGGACGCCACCGGCGCCGAGATATCGCGCGCCCTGGTCACCGCCGTCCGGTCCGACCCGGGCCTGGAGCTGATCGAGCACGCCCTCGTCCTCGACCTGCTCACCGACGCCGACGGCCACGCCGCCGGCCTCACCCTGCACGTGATGGGCGAGGGCCAGCGCGACGGCGTCGGCGCCATCCGGGCCCGCGCGGTGGTCCTCGCCACCGGCGGCATGGGCCAGGTCTACTCCGCCACCACCAACCCCGCGGTCTCCACCGGCGACGGCGTGGCGCTCGCGCTGCGGGCCGGCGCCGAGGTCACCGACCTGGAGTTCGTGCAGTTCCACCCGACCGTGCTCTGGCTCGGCCCGGACGCCGAGGGCCAGCAGCCGCTGGTCTCCGAGGCGGTCCGCGGCGAGGGCGCGCACCTGGTCGACGGGGACGGCACCCGCTTCATGCTCGGGCAGCACGAGCTGGCCGAACTGGCCCCGCGCGACATCGTCGCCAAGGCCATCACCCAGCGGATGCGGCTCCTGGGCACCGACCACATGTACCTGGACGGGCGGCACTTCGGCGCCGGGATGTGGGAGGAGCGGTTCCCGACCATCCTCGCCACCTGCCGCGCGCACGGCATCGACCCGGTCACCGAGCCGATCCCGATCGCCCCGGCCGCGCACTACGCCTCCGGCGGCATCCGCACCGACCCGACCGGCCGCACCACCGTCCCCGGGCTGTACGCCTGCGGCGAGGTGGCCTGCACCGGGGTGCACGGCGCCAACCGGCTGGCCTCCAACTCCCTGCTGGAGGGCCTGGTCTTCGCCGAGCGGATCGCCGCCGACCTGACCGCCCGGCACCGCGCGGACGAACTGCCCGAGCGCTCGGTGGACGTCGCCGCCGCGCGGGCCGCCCGCCCGGTGCCGCTGCCCGCCCCCGAGGCGCGGGCCGAGATCCAGCGGCTGATGTCGCGCGGCACGGGCGTCCTGCGCTCGGCCTCGTCGATGGCCGGCACGGCCGCCGGACTCGCCCTGATCGCCGAGCAGGCCCTGGCGCACGTCGCCGAGGAGAAGCCGGCCGATCCCCGGGTGGAGACCTGGGAGGCCGCCAACCTGCTGCTGGTCGGCACCGCCCTGGTGACGGCCGCCGCCCGGCGCGCCGAGACCCGCGGCTGCCACTGGCGCGAGGACTTCCCCGAGCGGGACGACGCCCACTGGCAGCGCCACCTGATCACCACCCTCACCGCCTCCGGCGACCTTGTCAGCACCCCTGAGGAGCAGTAGAACCATGACCCACTCCCACGAGGAACTCCCGATGGCCGGCGGTTGCGGCGACGGCTGCGCGTGCGGGGACGGCGAGGGCTACGAGACCGGCCTGGACCCGCGGCTCGCCGAGCTGCTGGAGGAGGCCGGCCTCGACCCGATCGAGGTCGAGGACATCGCCACCCTGGCGCTGGCCGAGGACCTGGCCGGCGGCGAGGACGTCACCTCGGTCGCCACGGTGCCCGCCGACGCCGTCGCCACCGCCGACTTCACCGCCCGCGAGGCCGGCGTGGTCGCGGGCCTGCGGATCGCCGAGGCGGTCGTCTCGCTGGTCTGCGAGGAGGAGTTCGAGGTCGAGCGGCACGTCGAGGACGGCGACCGCGTCGAGGCCGGCCAGGTGCTGCTCTCCGTCCGCAGCCGCACCCGCGACCTGCTGACCGCCGAGCGCAGCGCGCTCAACCTGCTCTGCCACCTCTCCGGCATCGCCACCGCGACCCGCGCCTGGGCGGACGCCCTGGAGGGCACCGGCGCGGTGGTCCGCGACACCCGCAAGACCACCCCGGGCCTGCGGGCGCTGCAGAAGTACGCGGTCCGCTGCGGCGGCGGCGCCAACCACCGGATGGCGCTCTCCGACGCGGCCCTGGTCAAGGACAACCACGTGGTCGCGGCCGGCGGCGTCGCCGAGGCGTTCCGGGCCGTCCGGGCCGCCTACCCCGACCTGGCGGTGGAGGTCGAGGTGGACACCCTGGAGCAGATCCCGCCGGTGCTGGAGGCCGGCGCCGACCTCGTCCTGCTGGACAACTTCACCGTGCCGCAGCTGAAGGAGGCCGTCGAGCTGGTGGCCGGGCGCGCCCGGCTGGAGGCGTCCGGCGGACTGACCCTGGCCAGCGCGCGCGAGGTCGCCCAGACTGGGGTCGACTACCTGGCCGTGGGCGCGCTCACGCACTCCTCGCCGATCCTGGACATCGGCCTGGACCTGCGCGCCTGATCACCTCTGATCACCCCTCACGCAGAAGGCACCCCATGCTGCTCACCATCGACGTCGGCAACACCCAGACCACGCTCGGCCTGTTCGACGGCGAGGACGTGGTCGAGCACTGGCGGATCTCCACCGATCCGCGCCGCACGGCCGACGAGCTGGCGGTGCTCCTGCAGGGCCTGATGGGCTCGCACACCGCGGTCAACGAGGCCGCGGTGGAGGGCCTGGCGATCTGCTCGTCCGTCCCCTCCGTGCTCCACGAGTTCCGCGAGGTGACCCGCCGTTACTACGGCGACGTCCCCGCGGTGATCGTGGAGCCGGGGGTGAAGACGGGCGTGCACGTCCTGATGGACCACCCCAAGGAGGTCGGCGCCGACCGGATCGTCAACGCGCTGGCCGCCAACCACCTGTACGGGGGCCCGTGCATCGTGGTCGACTTCGGTACCGCCACCACCTTCGACGCGATCAACGCCCGCGGCGACTACGTGGGCGGCGCGATCGCCCCCGGCATCGAGATCTCGGTCGAGGCGCTCGGCGCGCGCGGCGCCCAGCTGCGCAAGATCGAGCTGGCCCGCCCGCGCAACGTGATCGGCAAGAACACCGTCGAGGGCATGCAGTCCGGCATCCTCTACGGCTTCGCCGGCCAGGTCGACGGCCTGGTCGACCGGATGGCCAAGGAGCTCGCCAAGGACCCGGACGACGTCCAGGTCATCGCCACCGGCGGACTGGCCCCGCTGGTGCTCGGCGAGGCCGGCACCATCGACGTCCACGAGCCCTGGCTGACGCTGATCGGCCTGCGCCTGGTGTACGAGCGCAACCGGCCCAGCTGAGCCGGGAGTTCGCCGCACCCGCCCGGCGCCGCACGGCCCGAACGGGACATTCCCCCGCAGTTCCCCGCAGCCGCCCCGCCGTTGCGGGCGAACCCGGCCGGCGGGCCCCCGCGCTGTGTTAGTTTCACGCCCCGGGACGGGGCAGCACGCCCGTCCCGCGGCCGGGGGGACCGGCGGGCACCGGGGGGTGCGGGCGCGCGTCCGGCCCGCCCGACGAGCCCGCCCGCCCAGGCCGAGGCACTGCCGCCCCGTCACGTACGGGGGGGGCGAACCGTACGGGGCCACTCGGTCGGGCGGCCCGGAAGCCGGATCGAGGGTGGGGCGTGTCGATCGTCGAAGGGTCCGGGGCCGCTCAGGACGACGGCCCGGCCACCGGCCCCGGGGCGCCGCCGCCGGGCCCCGGCGGGTCGGTGCTGCGCCGCCGCGGGCGGCTGCTGCTGGCCGTCACGCTGGTCGCCGCGGCCGTCTCGGGGGCCGGGCTGGCCGCCTCACTGGTGATCAGGTCGCCCGCGCAGGCCGCCGCCGAGAGCGAGCCCCCGCCGCCCGACGTCCTGACGGCCGCCGTGGAGCAGCGCGTGCTGACCGACTCGGTGGTGCTCCGCGGCCAGGTCGGCGCCGGCCAGACGGTCGAGGTGGCCCCGGCCGGGAGCGGCGGTCCGGCCGGTGCCAAGCCGGTGGTCACCAAGCTCCCGGTGCGGACCGGCGACCAGGTCGCGGCCGGGCAGTCGGTGCTGGAGGTCTCGGGGCGGCCGGTGTTCGCCCTCCGCGGCGGCCTCCCGGTGTACCGGGACCTCCGGCCGGGCGCCACCGGGCAGGACGTCGAGCAGCTCCAACAGGCCCTGAAGGAGCTCGGGTTCGGCTCGGACGGCGACCCCGCGGGGCGCTACGGCGCGGCCACCGGGGCGGCGGTGACGGCCTTCTACGCCGCCCGCGGCTACGACCCGCGGCCGGCCTCGCCGGACGGCGACGCCCAGGTGTCGGCCGCCCAGGACGCGGTGACGGGCGGCGAGCGGGCCCTGGCGGACGGCAGGGACGCGCTGAAGGCCGCGCAGAAGCGGCTCGACGACGCGCTGGCCGCCGAGCGGGCCCGGTCCGCCGCGCCGACGCCCGGCGCCCCGGCCGGCGAACCGGCCGGCGAGAGCCCGGTGGACGCGGCCCGCACCGCCGTCGAGACGGCCCGCAAACAGGTGACCCGCGCCGGCGAGGACCTCACCGGGCTCCGGAAGAAGGCCGCCGACGTCCGGGCCACCGTCGGCCCGATGGTCCCCGCCGCCGAACTGCTCTTCCTCACCGGCTTCCCGGCCCGGGTGGACGGCGTCGCCGGCCGGGTCGGCGGCGAGGTCACCGGCACCGTGCTGACCGTCTCGGCCGGGGCGCTGGTCGTGAAGGGCAGCCTGACCGCCCCCGACAAGGGCCTGGTCCACCCGGGCCAGCAGGTGGAGATCCTCTCCGAGGTGACCGGCACCACCGCGACCGCGACGGTGACCGCGGTGGCCGACACCCCCGGCGAGGGACCCCCGTCCGGCAGCGGCACCGGCACCGCGCCCGGCGGCGGCACCCGGCAGCCCGGCACGGACCGGACCGGCTACCCGCTGGTGGTCGAACCGGACGCCCCGCTCGACCCGAGACTGGCCGGCCAGGACGTCCGCCTCACCGTCCGGGCGGCCTCCTCGGCCGGTCCGGTGCTGGTCGTCCCGCTCTCCGCCGTCTCCGCGACGGCGGACGGCCGGACGGTGGTGACGGTGTACGAGGGCGGAGGGCGCCGACGGGTCGAGGTGACCCCGGGCATGGTCGGCGGCGGCAGCACCGAGGTCCGCCCGCTGGCCGGGGGCGCGCTCGGGCCCGGCGACCAGGTGATCGTCGGGGTCCGGGCGGGCACCCGGTGAGCGCCCCGCTGGTCGAGTTCCGCCGGGTCGGCCTGACCTACCCCGGACCGCCGCCGGTCACCGCCCTGGCCCCCTGCGACCTGGCCGTCGACCCGGGCGACTACGTCACGGTGACCGGCCCGTCCGGCTCCGGCAAGTCCACCTTCCTCAACATCGCCGGCCTGCTGGACGCCCCCACCACCGGCCGGTACCTGCTGGACGGCGTCGACACCGGCCCGCTCGCCGACGGCGACCGCACCGCCCTGCGCGGGCGCCGGATCGGCTTCGTCTTCCAGTCCTTCCACCTGCTCCCGCACCGGAGCGCGGCGGAGAACGTCGCGCTCGCCCTGCTGTACACCGCCGCCCGGGGCCGCCGGGCGGCGGCCGAGCGGCGCGAGCGGGCCCGCGAGGCACTGGTCCGGGTGGGCCTCGGCCACCGGGCGGACGCCCTGCCGTCCCGGCTCTCCGGCGGCGAGCGCCAGCGGGTCGCGATCGCCCGCGCGCTGGTCGGCCGGCCGGCGCTGCTGCTCTGCGACGAGCCGACCGGCAACCTGGACACCGCCACCGCGCGGTCCGTCCTGGCCCTGCTGGACGACCTGCACGCGCAGGGCCTGACCCTCCTGCTGATCACGCACGACCCGCAGGTGGCCGCCCGCGGCCGGCGGACGGTGGCGATCCGCGACGGGGTGCTGCGGGAGGTGGGCGCCGGATGAGGCGGCGCGGCCGCCCCCGCCCCGTCGAGCCCACCCGGCTGCTTGCGCGGGACCTGCTCGCCGAGGCCCTCGCGGGAGTGCTCCAGCGGCCCGCCCGCTCGGCGCTGACCGCGCTCGGCACCGTCCTCGGGGTCGGCGCCTTCGTCGCCGTGCTCGGGCTGACGGCCACCGCCTCGGCCCGGATCGACTCCCGTTTCAGCGTGCTCACCGCGACCGAGGTGAGCGTCGAGGACACCGGCGGCCCGCGACCGGACCTCACCCCGCTCTCCTTCCCCGCCGACGCCGACGCCCGGATCCAGCGGCTGAACGGGGTCGAGGCAGCCGGCGTCTACTGGCCGGTCCAGCTGCCCGCCGGGTCGGTCCGGGCCGCGCCGGTGGGCCGGCCCTCCGGCGGCGAGCAGGCGACCGTGGTCGCGGCCTCGGCCGGCCTCCTCACGGCGGCCGGGCCGCACCTGGCCCAGGGCCGGACCTTCGACGCCTGGCACGACACCACCGGGCGGCAGGTGGCGGTGCTCGGCTCCGCCCTGGCCGCCCGGCTCGGGATCGGCACGCTCGACACCCAGCCCGCCGTGTTCCTGGCCGGCCGGCCGTTCCCCGTCATCGGCATCGTCGACGACGTCCGGCGCCGGCCCGAGCTGCTGCTCTCGGTGGTCGTGCCGCGCGGGGCCGCCGCCCGGCTCTGGGGCGGCCCCACCGGGGACCGCGCGAAGATGCTCGTCGCCACCAGGATCGGCGCCGCCCGGCAGATCGCCGACGAGGCCGCGCTGGCGCTGGACCCGGCCCACCCGGAGCACTTCGCCGTGACGCCGCCCCCGGACCCGCGCACCCTGCGCTCGGGCGTCACCTCCGACCTCGACCGGCTCTTCCTGCTGCTCGCCGGGATCTGCCTGGTGATCGGGGCCGTCGGGATCGCCAACACCACCCTGGTCGCGGTGCTGGAGCGGACCGGTGAGATCGGGCTGCGCCGCGCGCTGGGCGCCCGCGGCCGGCACATCACCGGCCAGTTCCTCTGCGAGTCCGGCTCCCTGGGGCTGCTGGGCGGCCTGGTCGGCAGCTCGCTGGGGGTGCTGACGGTGCTCGGCGTGGCGCTGGCCCGGGACTGGACCCCGGTGGTGTCCCCGGCGACGGTGGCCGCCGCCCCGGTCGCCGGGCTGGCCACCGGGCTGCTGGCCGGTGCCTACCCGGCCTGGCGCGCGGCCCGGATCCAGCCCGCCGAGGCCCTGCGGCGCTGAACGGGCGGTCGTTCGTCCACCGGACCTTCACCGGGCCAAACGTGGGGGATCGGCGCGACGTTACCGACAAATCGGATATTCCTCACGTAGGGTCAGCCCATGCCTACGCCACACGGATCGCGCGGCGGCATGGCCTTCAGCGCCGACGAAGTCCGCGTGCTGCGCCGCGCCCTCGCCCAAGCCCTGCACCCCGCCGTCCCCGTCCACTTCCAGGTCTCCGACCGGCTGCCGTTCGCCGGCGCGGGCGCCGAGCTGTGGGCGGAGGACGTCCAGGACGCCCTGCGCCTGACCGAGGCGATCGACGAAGCCGTCCAGGAGGGCGGCCGGCTGCGCGCCTTCCTGCTCGCCGACCTCGCCCGCTACCGGGCGGCGCTGCCCGGCAGCGCCGCCGGCTACCTGGAACGCCTGGAGGAGGCGGTGGCCGACGGCTACCTCCCCGCGCCCGAGGACCTCACCGCGCTGCGCGGGCTGACCCGTCAGCCGTGCGGCCAGACCGAGCGGACCCGCCGCTCGCGGCTGGCCGGGCGCTGCCACGCACTGGCCGAGGCGGCCGTCCGCGAGCGACTCGCCCTCACCACCGGCCAGCGCCACCTCGTCGCCGTACCGAGCCCCGCCGCACCCCCGAGCAGTCTCCCCACCCCTGTTGGAGGACGGATCCCGATGAGCAGCACCGAGCCCGGCGCAGAGCAGCCCGACGCCCCCCAGCCCCGTCCGCACCGGATGCCGACCCCCGCCGAGCTCTTCGGCCGTCGCCCCCGGCCGCCGGCCCGGCCCGCCCCGCCCGCCACTCCCGACGAGGAGCTGGAGCTGGCCACCGGCACCGGCTGACCGCCCCGCCCCCGGAGGGGGAGACCGCACCGGCGGTCTCCCCCTCCGGCGTGCGGCCGACGCCGCGAGCGGCACGGCCAACCCGTGGCGGAGCGGCGGTCCGGGGCTGGCTACCCTGGGGGGGTGAGCGATCAGAGCCCCATCCCCGCGACCGACGACCTCCCCGAGCAGATGCGCGTCCGGCGCGAGAAGCTGGACCGGCTCCGGGCGGCCGGCGTCGACCCTTACCCGGTCGGCTTCCCCCGGACCAGCACCATCGCCGACCTCCGGGCCAAGCACCCGGACCTGGCGCCGGACACGGCGACCGGCGAGCGGGTCGGCATCACCGGCCGGGTGATCCTCTCCCGCACCGGCGGCAAGCTCTGCTTCGCCACCCTGCGCGACGGCAGCGGCGACCTCCAGGTGATGTTCTCCCTGGACAAGCTGGGCGAGGAGCGGCTGGCGGCCTGGAAGTCCGACATCGACCTCGGCGACCAGGTCGGCGTCGAGGGCGAGGTGATCACCTCCCGCCGCGGCGAGCTGTCGGTCATGGTGGACGCCTGGGCGCTCACCGCCAAGTGCCTGCGCCCGCTGCCGGACAAGCACAAGGGCCTGACCGACCCGGAGGCCCGGGTCCGCCAGCGGTACGTCGACCTGATCGTCAACCCCGAGGCCCGCGAGATCCTGCACCTGCGCAGCAAGGTGGTCCGCTCGATCCGCCGCACCTACGAGGAGCGCGGCTACATCGAGGTCGAGACCCCGATGCTGCAGCCGGTGCACGGCGGCGCCAACGCGCGTCCGTTCAAGACCCACATCAACGCGTACGACATCGACCTGTTCATGCGCATCGCCCCCGAGCTGTACCTCAAGCGGCTGGTGGTCGGCGGCGCGGAGAAGGTCTTCGAGATCAACCGCAACTTCCGCAACGAGGGCGCGGACTCCACCCACAACCCGGAGTTCACCTCGCTGGAGTCCTACGAGGCCTACGGCGACTACGACACCCAGGCCGAGCTGATCCGGGCGACGATCATCAACGCCGCCCGGGACGCGCTGGGCACCACGGTGATCCGCGGCCTCGACCCGCACGGCGTGGAGCACGAGATCGACCTGGCCGAGCCGTGGGCGGAGGTCAGCGTGTACCCCGGCATCTCGGCGCACCTGGGCACCGAGGTGACCCCGGAGACCGGCGTCGAGGAGCTGCGCGAGCTGGCGGCCGCGCACGGCATCCCGTTCGAGAAGGACTGGGGCCACGGCCAGATCGTGCTGGAGATGGTCGAGCGCCTGCTGGAGGAGAACGCCGTCGCGCCGACCTTCATCAAGGACTACCCGACCGAGGTCTCGCCGCTGACCCGCCAGCACCGCTCGGTCGCGGGCGTGGCCGAGAAGTGGGACCTGGTGATCTTCGGCACCGAGATCGGCACCGCCTACTCCGAGCTGGTCGACCCGGTCGAGCAGCGCGCCCGGCTGACCGCGCAGTCCCTGCTGGCCGCCGGCGGCGACGTCGAGGCGATGCAGGTCGACGAGGACTTCCTGCGGGCCCTGGAGTACGCGATGCCGCCCACCGGCGGCCTCGGCCTCGGGGTGGACCGCCTGATCATGCTGCTCACCGGCAAGAACATCCGGGAGACCGTGCTCTTCCCGCTCGTGAAGCCGGAGCCCAAGGCGTCCGCCGCCACCGCGGCGGCGGACAGGACCGAGGAGGAGTGACCTGATGGACTACGTCAGCGCGATCGTCCCGCCGCTGGTCATGGCGATCGGCTTCGGCTTCCTGGTGCGGGCCATCATCCGCAGCCAGGGCGGGGCCCAGAAGGCCAAGGAGGACGCGGTCGACTGACCCCGTCCCCGCCCGCGAGCACCGGCGCGCCGCCATTCCCGATTCCGGGGTGGCGGCGCGCCGGTTTGCCGCACTTCACAAGATTTGCCCCATTCACTCCCTATCCTGGCCGCACTATGGTCCGGCAACTCGGCGAACTTGAGAACGCCATCATGACCCGGGTGTGGCGGTGGAACCGACCGGTCACGGTTCGCGAGGTTCTGCTGGATCTGCGGTCGGAACGGGAAATCGCGTACACCACCGTGATGACCGTCCTGGACAAGCTCCACAGAAAGGGCTGGCTGCGCCGGGACCGCGCCGGGCGGGCCTATCGATATGAACCGGTCTCGTCCCGCGAGGCGTACACGGCGGCTCTGATGAACGACGCCTGGGCCACCAGCGACAATCCCGCGGCCGCCCTGGTGCACTTCTTCGGCCTCATGTCGCCCGAGCAACGGGAGGCGCTGCGCGACGCGTTGCGGGTGGCCGCTCTGTTCCCGACCGATCCGGCCGGGCCGGATTCCGCGGAGTCCGGGGCGGATACCGGGGGGACCGGACCGGCGCCGGCACGATAACGTCCCGCCATGGAGGTCACCATCCGCCGGGCGCGGACCACGGACGTGCGGGCAGTGCGCGGGCTCATCGACGCCTACTCCCGTGACGGCATTCTGCTCGACAAGCCCACCGTCACCCTGTTCGAATCCGTGCAGGAGTTCTGGGTCGCCGAACGCGACGACACCGGGGCGGTCGTGGCCTGCGGCGCGCTGCACGTCATGTGGGAGGACCTCGCCGAGGTGCGCACCCTCGCGGTCGATCCGTCCTGCCGCGGCCACGGGGTCGGCCACCTGCTGCTGGAGAAGCTGCTGCAGACCGCGCGGTGGCTCGGCGTCCGTCGGATTTTCTGCTTGACGTTCGAGGTGCCCTTCTTCGCGAAACACGGTTTCGTCGAGATCGGCGAGGTCCAGGAAACCGATGATGGTACGACAGACCCGGCGGCGATCGCTACGGATGTCTATGAAGAACTTCTCCGCTCGTACGATGAAGGTGTCGCCGAGTTCCTCGACCTGGAGCGGGTGAAGCCCAACACACTGGGCAACTCGCGCATGCTGCTGCACCTGTGAGCGGCTCCCGACCCGGGCAGGGGTTTGTGTTTTCCGGAGAAAGGCGCTTTCCTTTCCTTAGGCAATGGGTCGTTTAGCGGAAAGGGAAGCCCGTGGCACAGAGGGTGCAGGTCATTCTTGAAGACGATCTCGACGGCGGTTCGGCGGACGAGACGGTGACGTTCGCGCTCGACGGCGTTGCCTACGAGATCGATCTGAAGAGCGCCAACGCGGACAAGCTGCGCGGTCTGCTGGCGCCGTACGTGGAGAAGGGCCGCAAGCAGAGCGGCCGGCTCGCCGGCGCCCGGCGCCCGGGCCGCGGCGCGGCTCCGCGCCCGTCCGGCAGCGCGCCGGACACCGCGAAGGTCCGCGCGTGGGCCAAGGAGCAGGGCCTGGAGGTCAACGACCGCGGCCGGGTGCCGAGCACCGTCCGCGAGGCCTACGACAAGGCCAACGCGGCCTGATCCCGGCAGCGCCGGACCGCCGGAGCGGATGCGGGGCCCCGGTGGTCGCCGGAGGCGCACCTGGCACATGCGCGGGGCGCGGAGGAACCTTCTCCGCGCCCTGCGGCGCGTGCCCGCCCGGCCCGCCCGGCCGCTGCGGGCCGTCCGCCCGGCTCCGCGGGCACGCCGGCGGACCGGGGCACGGGCGCCCCTTCGGGCACCCGCCCGGGCAGCACCGGATCGGGCGGCGGAACAATCACGAGCTGTGCAACGCTGTAGGGGCGAAGCGGTAACGCCGACACCACCGGGATGGCCTACCGACCCCGAGGGCCGGAGCTGACCCACCGTCACCGCCGGCCGACTTCTCGCCAGGCGAACACCGCCACCGCGGAAACTGCGCGAGAACCATCCCGATACCGGGTATGAATGCAGGTGGACGGCGCCCCGCGCACCGTCCGGGGCAGTACGTGCGACCCGCCGGAGACCCTCCGGATCCGCCGGGGCCGGTGTTGTTCGCCGATGGCGTAGCGGTATCTGGTGCATCCGGCCCACCTGTGGGAACACCGTCTCCCAGCATCAGGTTGGGATTGGTGTCGGCTGGTCGCGCAGCATCTCGCTCCCGTACCGGGGAGTGAATCCGTGGGCCGCGCCGCTGAGCGGGACTAGCATGCGGAAGGACAGGGCGGGGACCGACCCCGAACTGCCCGACCGCTCTGAGGAGCGATAAACGATGTTCGAGAGGTTCACCGACCGCGCGCGGCGGGTTGTCGTCCTGGCTCAGGAAGAAGCCCGGATGCTCAACCACAACTACATCGGCACCGAGCACATCCTCCTGGGTCTGATCCACGAGGGTGAGGGTGTCGCCGCTAAGGCCCTGGAGAGCCTCGGGATTTCTCTTGAGGCCGTTCGCCAGCAGGTCGAGGAGATCATCGGCCAGGGCCAGCAGGCCCCGTCCGGTCACATTCCCTTCACCCCCCGGGCGAAGAAGGTCCTGGAGCTGTCGCTCCGGGAGGCCCTGCAGCTCGGCCACAACTACATCGGCACCGAGCACATCCTGCTCGGCCTGATCCGCGAGGGCGAGGGCGTCGCCGCCCAGGTCCTGGTGAAGCTCGGCGCCGACCTCAACCGGGTGCGCCAGCAGGTCATCCAGCTGCTCTCCGGGTACCAGACCGGCGGCGGCAAGGAGTCGGCCACGGCCGGCGGGCCCGCCGAGGGCACCCCGTCGACCTCGCTGGTCCTCGACCAGTTCGGCCGCAACCTGACCCAGGCCGCCCGCGAGGCCAAGCTCGACCCGGTGATCGGGCGCGAGAAGGAGATCGAGCGGGTCATGCAGGTGCTGTCCCGCCGCACCAAGAACAACCCCGTGCTGATCGGTGAGCCCGGCGTCGGCAAGACGGCCGTGGTCGAGGGCCTGGCCCAGGCGATCGTCAAGGGCGAGGTCCCGGAGACGCTCAAGGACAAGCAGCTCTACACGCTGGACCTGGGCGCCCTGGTGGCCGGCTCGCGCTACCGCGGTGACTTCGAGGAGCGCCTGAAGAAGGTCCTCAAGGAGATCCGCACCCGCGGCGACATCATCCTGTTCATCGACGAGCTGCACACCCTGGTCGGCGCGGGCGCCGCCGAGGGCGCCATCGACGCCGCCAGCATCCTCAAGCCGATGCTGGCCCGTGGCGAGCTGCAGACCATCGGTGCCACCACGCTCGACGAGTACCGCAAGCACCTGGAGAAGGACGCCGCGCTGGAGCGCCGCTTCCAGCCGATCCAGGTCGCCGAGCCGTCGCTGCCGCACACCATCGAGATCCTCAAGGGCCTGCGCGACCGCTACGAGGCCCACCACCGGGTCTCCATCACGGACGCCGCCCTGGTCGCCGCCGCCACCCTGGCCGACCGCTACATCTCGGACCGCTTCCTGCCGGACAAGGCGATCGACCTGATCGACGAGGCCGGCTCCCGGATGCGCATCCGCCGGATGACCGCGCCGCCGGACCTGCGCGAGTTCGACGAGAAGATCGCCGACGTGCGCCGCGAGAAGGAGAGCGCGATCGACGCGCAGGACTTCGAGAAGGCCGCGTCCCTGCGCGACGACGAGAAGCAGCTCCTGCAGGCCAAGGCCAAGCGCGAGAAGGAGTGGAAGGCCGGCGACATGGACGTCGTCGCGGAGGTGGACGAGGAGCTCATCGCCGAGGTCCTGGCCACCGCCACCGGCATCCCGGTCTTCAAGCTGACCGAGGAGGAGTCCTCCCGGCTGCTGCGCATGGAGGACGAGCTGCACAAGCGCGTCATCGGCCAGAAGGACGCCATCAAGGCGCTCTCCCAGGCCATCCGGCGCACCCGTGCGGGCCTCAAGGACCCGAAGCGCCCCGGCGGCTCGTTCATCTTCGCCGGCCCGTCCGGTGTCGGTAAGACCGAGCTGTCCAAGACGCTCGCCGAGTTCCTCTTCGGCGACGAGGACGCGCTGATCTCGCTCGACATGTCCGAGTTCTCGGAGAAGCACACCGTCTCCCGGCTCTTCGGTTCGCCCCCCGGCTACGTGGGCTACGAGGAGGGCGGCCAGCTGACCGAGAAGGTCCGCCGCAAGCCGTTCTCCGTCGTCCTCTTCGACGAGGTCGAGAAGGCCCACCCGGACATCTTCAACTCGCTGCTGCAGATCCTGGAGGACGGTCGCCTGACCGACTCCCAGGGCCGCGTGGTCGACTTCAAGAACACCGTCATCATCATGACGACCAACCTCGGCACCCGGGACATCTCCAAGGGGTTCAACCTGGGCTTCGCGGCCACGGGCGACTCCACCACCGGGTACGAGCGGATGAAGGCGAAGGTCGGGGAGGAGCTCAAGCAGCACTTCCGCCCCGAGTTCCTGAACCGCGTCGACGACATCGTGGTCTTCCACCAGCTGTCCGAGGAAGACATCATCCAGATCGTCGACCTGATGATCGACAAGGTGGACGGCCGGCTGCGGGACCGCGACATGGGCCTTGAGCTCAGCATCGAGGCCAAGAAGCTGCTCGCCAAGCGCGGCTACGACCCGCTGCTCGGTGCCCGTCCGCTGCGCCGCACCATCCAGCGCGAGATCGAGGACCACCTCTCCGAGAAGATCCTCTTCGGCGAGCTGCGAGCCGGTCACATCGTGGTCGTCGGTGTCGAGGGCGAGGGCAAGGAAGCGAAGTTCACCTTCCGCGGCGAGGAGAAGTCCGCGGTCGCGGACACTCCGGCGGCCGTTGCCTCGTCCGGTCCGGACCTGACGAAGTAGTAACAGTTAACAGATAACAGCACACCGTCTGAGCCCCCGGCGTTCGCGCCGGGGGCTCAGTCCGTTTACGTGCCGTTACGAAAACTGTGATCCACCCCACGGGCTCGCAGGTGGGAGGCCTGGTCGGGCGGTGGTGCGAGTGCGACCCAGTAAGCAGGCATCTTTAATGCCAATGCTGTTGACGGATCGTCAGTTGATAGCGAGTCGCGGAGCATAGCGGTGTGGCCATGTAACGGTCAAGGTCTATCTTTTCCGTCCACGCTTGGATCAAATGTCGTCCACCTGTCTTTCATTGGTTTACCGGAAGGCCAAGAGCCGGACCGGTTTGGGGAGGACGTCACAACGTTGAAGATGACCAGGAAAGCCGCCGCGGCCGCCACGGCCGGGGCGGTCATAGCCGCTCTGGGCGCGGGTCTGTTCCCGAGCACGGCCCTCGCGGCCGGCTCGGCGCCCACGCCGAAGGACCCCGCTGACGCCGTTCAGTCGGTCAAGACGGACCACAACCTGCCGGGCCCGCTGACCGAGAAGGTCGAGGCCGAGCAGAAGGCCGCCACCGAGCAGCTGCTCGCCGGCACCGCGAAGGTCGAGGAGCACGGCGGCAGCTCCAGCATCAAGCTGGGCAAGGACAAGTACGTCGAGCTCGCCCGCGAGCGCACGGACAAGATCTTCACCATCCTGGTCGACTTCAGCGACCAGGTGGACAACACCACGAAGACCCCGGACGGCAAGATCAAGTTCGGTGGGGACCCCGGTCCGCAGCACAACCAGATCGAGAAGCCCGACGCGGCGACCAACAACTCGACGCTCTGGCAGGCTGACTACAACCAGCAGCACTACCAGGACATGTACTTCAGCAAGACCCAGGACTCGCTGAAGACCTTCTACGAGAAGCAGTCCTCGGGCCGCTACTCCGTCGACGGCCAGGTCACCGACTGGGTGAAGGTCCCGTGGAACGAGGCCCGTTACGGCTCGGACTACTGCGGCCAGCACGTCTGCAACAACGCGCAGGACCTGATCCGCGACGGCATCAACGCCTGGGTCGCCGACCAGAAGGCCAAGGGCCAGACGGACGCTCAGATCAAGGCCACCATCGCGCAGTACGACCAGTGGGACCGGTACGACTTCGACCACGACGGCAACTTCAACGAGCCCGACGGTTACATCGACCACTTCCAGATCGTGCACGCCGGTGAGGACCAGTCGGCGGGCGGCGGCAAGCAGGGCGACAACGCGCTGTGGGCCCACCGCTCGTACGTCTACGGCACCCAGGCCGGCTCCACCGGCCCCGCCAACAACCTGCTCGGCGGCACCCCGGTCGGCTCCACCGGCATCTGGATCGGTGACTACACCATGCAGCCGGAGAACGGCGGCCTCGGTGTCTTCGCCCACGAGTACGGCCACGACCTCGGCCTGCCGGACCTGTACGACACCTCGGGCAGCGGGATCGACAACTCGGTCGGCTTCTGGTCGCTGATGTCCTCCGGCTCCTGGCTCGGCGAGGGCAAGAACTCGATCGGCGACATGCCGAACGACCTCGACGCCTGGAGCAAGCTCCAGCTCGGCTGGCTGAAGTACGACAAGGCCAAGGCCGGCACCGAGACGACCCACCACATCGGCCCGGTCGAGTACAACTCGAACCTGCCGCAGGCCCTGGTCGTCGACCTGCCGAAGAAGACCGTCACCACCGAGATCAACACCCCGTTCGCGGGTGCCAACGAGTGGTGGAGCGGCAGCGCCGACGACCTCAACGTGTCGCTGGCCCGTGACGTCGACCTGACCGGCAAGACCAGTGCCGCGCTGACGGCCAAGGCCTGGTACGACATCGAGCAGGACTTCGACTACGGCTACGCCGAGGTCTCCACCGACGGTGGCGCCAACTGGACCGCCCTGAACGGCACCTTCAACGGGGTCGCGATCCCGAAGAACGCCGCCGACAAGGCCGGCCTGACCGGCAACTCGGGCAACAAGTGGGGCGACCTGTCGTTCTCGCTCGACGCCTACGCGGGTAAGGCCGTCAAGGTCCGCTTCCACTACACCACCGACGGCGGTCTGCACCTCAAGGGCCTGGCCCTGGACGACATCGCCATCGCCGCCAACGGCGCCACCGTCTTCACCGACGGTGCCGAGAACGGCGACAACGGCTGGACGGCCAACGGCTTCTCCCGCATCACCGGCAAGTTCTCGAACGACTACGCGCAGTACTACATCGCCGAGAACCGCCAGCACATCTCGTACGACCGGACCCTGAAGACCGGCCCGTACAACTTCGGCTTCTCCAACACCAAGCCGAACTGGGTGGAGCACTACCCCTACCAGGCCGGTCTGCTGATCTGGCTGTGGGACACCTCCCAGAGCGACAACAACGTCACCAACCACCCGGGTTCCGGCCTGATCCTCCCGGTCGACTCGCACCCGACCCCGATCAAGTGGGCCGACGGCACCCTGATGCGCCCGCGCATCCAGGGCTACGACTCGACCTTCGGCTCGCGCAAGGTCGACAGCCTGACCCTGCACAAGGCCGGCGTCGAGACGGTCGTCCCGAAGGCCAAGGGCGTCGACGAGTTCAGCGACCTCAAGTCGTACTGGTCGAAGGACAACCCGTACAGCAGCGTCATCGTCCCGAAGACCGGCACCAGCATCGAGGTCGAGAACGAGTCCTCGAACTACCTCGAGACCTGGATCCGCGTCCGCCCGGTCGACAACTGATCGAAACGAGCAGTGACGATCAGCCTCTGACCAGGCACTGATTCACCAGTCCGGCCCGTCCCCGCAGCTGCGGGGGCGGGCCGGACGCTTGTCCGCGAGAGGTCCGCGCGGCCCCCGGAGTCCGCCCGTCCGGCGGGGTCCGCGAGGCACTTCCGGTCGGACCTACCGGTCCGGCAGCAGGGCGAGGAAGGCGTCCACCGCCTCGGTGACGTCCTTCCCGGTCCACTCCAGCGCGTCCGCGGCCACCGTGACCTCCGTCATCGACAGCCCCGGCAGGCCCTGCTCGCGCCAGCCGCCGAACAGGGCCGTCCCCGACTCCTCCGCCAGCCGGAGTCCCGCGAGGTCCAGCTCCTGCGGGGGGTAGGGAAGCCAGAGCTGGAACTGATGGGTGTGCGGCGGGGCCGGGTGGACCCGGGCGCCCGGAACGCCCGCGAACCCCTCGGCGAGCGCCGCCGCGACCGTCCCGGCGTGCGCGACGTACTGCCCCAGGCGCGGCAGTTCGCGGTCCAGGCCGGCCAGCGCGGCGAGCGCCGCCGGCCACTGCTGGAACAGCTGGCCGCCGTAGCGGTGCCGCCAGGCCTTGGCGGTCCGCACGAAGCGGGCCCGGCCGGCCAGCGCGGCGCCGCTGATCCCGCCGAGCGTCTTGTAGAAGGAGACGTAGACCGAGTCGGCCTGGGCGGCGATCTCCGGCAGCGGGCGGTCGAAGTGCACCACCGACTCCCAGATCCGGGCCCCGTCCAGGTGCAGCGCGGCGCCGTGCTCCTCCCGGACCACCGCGGCCACGGCCAGCAGGTCCGCCCAGGACGGCAGGACGAACCCGGCCTCGCGCAGCGGCAGCTCCAGGATCATCGCCGCGTACGGCTCGTCGAAGGCCCGCAGCTCGGCCACGGTGGGGAGCCGCGGCGCGACCGTGGGCCAGACGCTGCGCAGACCGCTGAGCCGCCCCAGGGCGTGCCGCTCGTGCAGTTCGGTGTGCCCGAGCGGGTGGGTGGCCACGGTCGGCAGCGCGGCGGCCTCGGCGTGGATCCGCAGCGCGACCTGCTGGGCCATCGTGCCGGTGGGGAAGAACGCGGCGTCCTCGGTGCCGAGCAGCTCGGCGACCCGGTTCTCCAGGGCCCGCACCACGCCGTCGCCGTACATGTCCGGCCGCCGGTCCAGGTCGTAGGCGCCCTCGCCCTCCTCGGCCAGGGCGGCGAGCCGCTCGCGCAGGCTTCGCGGCCGGGTGCCGGAGAGCAGCCGCTCGCAGCCGCGCAGCGCGGTGTACCGGCGCTCCTGGACGCCGGGCCCGCAGTCGGCTTCGGTCTCTTCGCTCCTGTTGGGATACATGCGTCGATGGTCCCGCAGGGACGGCGCGGGGTCAGCGGTGCGGACACCACGGGCGCCGCGGGGCCGGCCGGAGCCCGGCGCCGGGTGGCACTGGTCACAGGCACCCCCCGTGGTACGAGCGGCGGTAGTAGCGCGACGCGGCGGGGCCCCGGCAGACCCGGGCCGTGACCCTACTGTCGGATCACATGATCGTTACTCCGTCGGCTTGAATCTCCGGCCGGACGGTGACTACACGCCGTAGTACGTCACACCGTTTGGGAGTCCGCTCGGTGACGGTTACACCTGAGTGGTCCCTGCTCAGCACGCCCGAACGGGCTCGTTGCGCTGCCCCCGTACGTCCGTGAGGTCGAGCTACCGATGTCTTCCGTCCCGCCCATGGGGCCGGCCCTGCGCCGCCTCGCCGCCGACGCGGCGAACCGGGCGGCCGCCTGGCAGCCCCGGCTCGGCCAGGCCGTCCGCACCCACGCCGCCCCGCTCCGCACGCTCACCGCGCCCCGCCACGTGCTCCCCGGGGGCCCGCTGCGGGCCGACCGGCACCGCACCGTCACCGCGATCGGCGCGAGCGCGGTGATACTGTCCGGCGCCCTGCTGGTCGCCGCCCCCGGCAGCGCCTCGGCGCAGACGGTCAGACCCACCACCCCCGGCAGCTCCGCCTTCACCTCCTCGCCCGCCGCGGTGCCCGCCCCCACGCCGGTGCAGGTCGCCGGCCCGAGCGCCTACAAGCTGCCGCACGAGCACGGCTCGGCGCAGGAGTACGTGGCGGTCGCCGCCAACCTGCTGCCCCCGGAGCCGCCCGCCCCGGCCGCGCCGTCCGCCGACCAGGCTCCGGCCGCCGAGGCCGCCCCGGCTCCCGCACCCGCTCCGGCCCCCGCGCCCGAGTGGTCCGCGCCGGTGCCGGGCGCGCCGACCAGCAACCCGTACGGCGTGGCCAACCCCGAGTACGCGGCCGGCTACCACACCGGCGTGGACTTCGCGGTGTCCCCGGGCACCGCCCTGCTGGCGGTCGGCAACGCCACCGTCGTGTCGGCCGGCTGGGACGGCGCCTACGGCAAGGAGGTCGTGCTGCGGCTGGCCGACGGGCGGTACGCGCAGTACGCGCACATGTCGTCGATCTCGGTGTCGGCGGGCGACCGGGTGTCGGCCGCCGAGCAGATCGGCCGCTCCGGGAACACCGGCAACTCGACCGGGCCCCACCTGCACTTCGAGATCCGCTCCAGCAACCACTACGGCGCGGTGGTCAACCCGATCGCCTACCTCTCCGGGCACGGGGTCACCGGCTTCTGAGGCCGCGGCACACGACGAGGGGCGGACCGGTCCACGCGACCGGTCCGCCCCTCGGGCGTTCGTGGGCGGGCGCCGGGCCGCTCAGACCCGGACCGGGGGGCTGATCAGGGCGCCGATCTCCAGCGCGACCCGCTGCGCGGCCGCCATCGCCTCCTCCACGGTGGCCACCGGTACCGCGTGCTCCGGGACGTGCCCGGGCTCCTGGCACTCGGCGGCGTCCTGCTTGATCAGGAACAGGGCCGAGTTGATGGTGAACAGCGACATCGCGGCGCGCAGCCGGTCCTCGAAGGTGGCCTCCGGGCCGTGCACCAGCCGGACCATCGCGATCATGCGGTCCTTGAACTCCACCCCGGCGGGCGAGTCGCGCAGCGCGGGCTGGTTCTCGTGGAAGAAGCGCAGCAGCGGGGCCCGCTCCGACATGCCCGCCGCGAACCGGCGGATCAGCTCGTCGCGCAGCGCGGGCGTCCACTCCTGCTCGCGGCCCCAGGCGATGGTGTCGTCGATCGGCGCGGCCATGCTCTGCACGATGCCGTGGACGATGTCGTCCTTGGTCTTGAAGTGGTAGTAGAGCGCGGCCTTGGTGACGCCCAGGCGGTCGGCGATCTCGCGGAGCGAGGTCTGCTCGTACCCCTGTTCGGAGAAGAGCTCCAGTGCGACCGCGACGATACGGGCCCGGGTGTCGCTGCGGGGGCTGTGCGTCGTACCCATGGCCTGCCTCGTTGACTGCGTCGGTGACTGCTGTGGCTGCGTTCGGCCGGCGCCGGTCGACGCCTGCCCGTCCGAACTCATTCTCCCCGTTCCGGTGGTCGACCTGGAAACTGGCTTGACGACCGGCTAGTGCACAACTTACCGTGCCGACGGTCCACAAACTAGCCGGGCGACAAGTAAGTAAGCCTTCCGCAGGCCAGATCGGTCGTCCGCCTCCAGTCCGGGAGACACCACCCCATGTCACAACCCAAGGCCGCCACCCCGGCACCGGAAACGACGACGCCCGAGGAGCAGCAGTCGCGCTCCCCCCGGGAGATCCGCCTGGTCATGATCGGCCTGGTGGTCACCATGCTGCTGGCCATGCTCGACAACCTGATCGTCGGCACCGCGATGCCGACGATCGTCGGCGACCTCGGCGGCGCCGAGCACCTGTCCTGGGTGGTGACCGCCTACACCCTGGCCACCGCCGCCTCCACCCCGATCTGGGGCAAGCTCGGCGACCTCTACGGCCGCAAGGGCATCTTCCTCACCTCGATCGTGATCTTCCTCGTGGGTTCGGCGCTGTCCGGCCTCTCGCAGAACATGAACGAGCTGATCGGCTTCCGCGCCCTCCAGGGCCTGGGCGCCGGCGGTCTGATGGTCGGCGTGATGTCGATCATGGGCGCGCTGGTCCCGCCGCGTGACCGCGGCAAGTACCAGGGCATGTTCGCCGCGGTGATGGCGCTCGCCACCATCGGCGGCCCGCTGGTCGGCGGCTTCATCACCGACCACCTGAGCTGGCACTGGACCTTCTACATCAACCTGCCGCTCGGCGTGATCGCGCTCGCCGTCGTCGTGGTCACCCTGAAGCTGCCGAAGGTCCGCAGCAAGGCCCGCATCGACTACGTCGGCGCGCTCCTGCTCACCACCGGCATCACCGCGCTCACCCTGATCACCACCTGGGGCGGCCAGGAGTACGCCTGGGGCTCCAAGCAGATCCTGGGCCTGGGCGCGCTCGCCGCCGCCACGCTGATCGCCTTCTGCTACGTCGAGCAGCGGGTCGAGGAGCCGATGCTCCCGCTCGACCTGTTCAAGAACCTGAACTTCACCCTGGTCTCGCTGATCGGCTTCATCGTCGGCTTCGTGATGTTCGGCTCGACCGTCTTCCTGCCGCTCTACCAGCAGACCGTGCAGGGCGCCTCGGCGACCAACTCCGGCCTGCTGCTGATGCCGATGATGTTCGGCATGCTGGTCGTCTCGCTGGTGGTCGGCCAGGCGGTCACCAAGACCGGCAAGTACCGGATCTACCCGATCATCGGCACCATCGTGATGACCGGCGGCATGCTGCTGCTGTCCATGCTCTCCACCGACACCAGCAGCTTCGCCTCGGCCTGCTACATGGTGGTGCTCGGCGCCGGCATGGGCTTCCTGATGCAGATCACCATGCTGGTCGCGCAGAACAGCGTGGAGCTCAAGGACATGGGCGTGGCCAGCTCCACCGCCACGCTGTTCCGCACCATCGGCGGTTCCTTCGGTGTGGCGCTGTTCGGGGCCCTGTTCAACAACCGGGTGACCGAGACCATGAAGGAGCGGCTCGGCGACGCGGCCGCCAACGGCGGTGGCAAGGGCGACCCGAGCTCCCTGAGCCCGGCCGCGCTGCGGGCACTGCCCGCCCCGGTCCAGGACGCGTACCACCACGCCGTGGCCAACGGCATGCACACCGTCTTCCTCTGGGGCGCCGCGGCCGCGGTGATCTCGATCGCCGCGGCGGTGTTCCTGCGCGAGGTGCCGCTGCGCGGCGCCGGCTCGCCGGCGAAGGACGACGCCAAGGGCACCGAGCCCAACATCGAGGCCGTCGCGATCTGACGCCCGGAAAGCCCCCCTCCCGCCCTGGGAGGGGGGCTCTCGCGTCTCCGGGCGCGGGCGGTTCCGGTCCGCCGTCCCGCAGGCCGCCACGGGCCGCCCCGCGCTACTGCGGCAGGCGGTAGACGCCCTGCTCGACCGGCTCGACCAGGCCGTCGGCGACCAGTCCGTCCAGCGCCCGGGCCCGCTGCACCGCGTCCGGCCAGACCGCGTCCAGCCGTGCCTGCCCGACCGTGCCGTGCGCGTCCCGCAGCACCGCGAGGAGCTTCCCGCGCACCTGCCGGTCCGTTCCCTCGTAGGTCTGGCCGCGCCGGGCCGGGCCCTCGTACGGCGGGCGGCCGGCCCGCTGCCACGCACAGTGGCTGAACAGCGGACAGCCGCCGCACTCCGGTGCGCGCGCCGTGCAGACCAGGGCCCCCAGCTCCATCACGCCGACCGCCCAGGTCGCCGCCGTGTCGGCGTCGTCGGGCAGCAGCGCCGTCGCCGTCCGCCGCTCGGCCGCCGTGGTGGCCTGGGCCGGGTACTCCACCCCGGTCACCGCGCGGGCGAACACCCGCCGGACGTTGGTGTCGAGCACCACGTGCCGCTGGCGGAAGGCGAACGAGGCCACCGCCGCGGCCGTGTACTCCCCGACGCCGGGCAGCGAGAGCAGCGTCGCGTGGTCGTCCGGGACGACGCCGCCGTGCTTCTCGGTGATCGCCACCGCCGCCCCGTGCAGGCGCAGCGCCCGCCGCGGGTAGCCCAGCCGGCCCCACGTCCGAACCGCCTCGCCCGGCGCGTCGGCCGCCAGGTCGGCCGGTGTCGGCCAGCGCTCCAGCCATGCCGCGTAGGCCGGCAGCACCCGCTTCACCGGGGTCTGCTGGAGCATGAACTCGCTGACCATCACCGCCCAGGGCGAGGCCTCCGGGGTCCGCCAGGGGAGGTCGCGCTGGTGGGCGTCGTACCAGCCGAGGACGGTCGAGTGCAGCACCGGCAGCGGCAGCGGCAGCGCCGGTACGGCGGCCGCCGCGGACGAGGGGGCGGGGACGGCGGGGGTGACGGTGATGGCAGCCATGGCCCTTCGATCCTCCCACGTCCGCGGCGCCGCTCGAAGCGGGTGCGGGGCCTGGCGCGGAGTTGCCTCGGAGCTGCCTCTGATCAGGCTCGGAGCGGACGGGCGGGTTCCGGATTGTCCCGGAAGGCTCCCACCCGGACTCCCCCGAACGGCTCATATGGCGGATCATGTGAAGGAAGGGGCGAGTGTGCGGTGTTGGTGAGTCACAGGGCACACACTGTCTCGTAGAGTTTGGGCGTGCCTTCTCTGCGTCAACCCGTGGGACCGTTGCCGGCCTCGATCTACTGGCGACGGCGTCTCGTCGTCGCCGTCGCCGTCGCCGCGGTCGTCGCCCTGCTCGTCTGGCTGATGTCCGATCAGGGCGGTGGTGGTGACGGACCGGCGGGCAAGGGCGCGCAGGCCGCTCCCTCCCAGACCCCGGTCCAGACGATCACCCCGGGCGCGTCGTCGACCGGGCCCGCGAACAACTCGCGCCCCGGCAGCGGCGGGACGGGCGGCACCAACCCGGGCGGCGGCGCGGTCTCCGGATCCGGTGGCGGCGACGCCAGCCTCAGCACCGGCGGTGCGGGCGGCTCCGGTGGCGCGGCCAACCCGGCCACCGGCGGCGGTTCGGCCGCCGGCGGATCGGCCGGCGGCGGGTCCGCCGCGGGCGGTACGGGCGGCGGCGCGGCCGGCGGCTCCGGCGGCAGCGGCGGCGGCACTCCCCCGGTGAACACCTCCGAGGTGATGGCGCTGCCCGTCTGCGCCTCCTCCCAGGTGACGCTGGAGCTGGCCAGTGCCCAGAACTCCTACCAGCCCAAGGACAAGCCGAAGCTGACGCTGACCGTCCACAACTCCTCCGGCGCCAACTGCCGGGTGGACCTCGGGCGGACGGCCTCCGCCATCACGGTGACGGCCAGCAACGGCGACCGCGTCTGGTCCTCCGGCGACTGCCCGGCCGACCGCGGCGGCAACTGGGTGCAGATCCCGGCCAACAGCGGCCTGACCGAGACCTTCACCTGGGACCGCGGCCGCAGCAAGCCGCAGTGCGCCACCGCCGATCCGGCGGCCGCGCCCGCCGGCACCTACCTGGTGGTCGCCGACCTCACCGGCCTCTCCGGCGGCCAGGTGTCGGCGCGCTCCTCGATCCGCCTGGAGAGCTGAGCGCCCCGAACACCCCGCTCCCGACGCCCTCCCGCGAAGCCCCGGCGCACGCCGCGCCGGGGCTTCGGCGCGTTTCCGGCCACCTCCGGACGGGGTTCGCCGGGGCGGCGCGACGGGCGGCGCCGCGACACGGAGCGGCCCCCGGGGAAGGTTCCCCGAGGGCCGCCCGCACGTACTGGTCGTCGTCAGACGTAGCGCTCCAGGATGGATGATTCAGCAAGTCGGGACAGGCCCTCGCGCACCGAGCGCGCCCTGGTCTCGCCGACGCCCTCGACCGTCTGCAGATCGTCGATGCTGGCCGCGAGCAGCTTCTGCAGTCCGCCGAAATGCTCGACCAGCCGCTCTATCACGGTGTTGGGCAGGCGCGGGATCTTGGCCAGCAGGCGGTAGCCGCGCGGCGAGACCGCGGAGTCCAGCGACTCCGGCGAGCCCGAGTAGCCGAGCGCCTTGGCGACCGTCTGCAGGTCGAGCAGCTCGGCGTGGGTCAACGCCTCCAGATCAGCCAGCACCTCGGCGACCGTCCGGCCCTTCTTCGCGGCCCGCTCCGGGAAGTAGTCCCGGGCGACCAGCTCGCGCTCCGGCTCCACGCCCGCGATCAGCTCGTCCAGTTGGAGGGAGAGCAGCCGGCCGTCGATACCGAGCTCCAGCACGTAGCCGGCGATCTCGGTGGCGATCAGCCGGACCATCTCCAGCCGCTGGGCGACGGCGGTGACGTCCCGGACCGTCACCAGGTCCTCGATCTCCAGGGCGGAGAGCGTGCCGGCCACCTCGTCCAGCCGGAGCTTGTACCGCTCCAGCGTGGCCAGCGCCTGGTTCGCCCGGGAGAGGACGGTGGTGGAATCCTCCAGCACCCGGCGGGTGCCGTTGACGTACATCGCGATCAGTCGCATCGAGTGCGACACCGCGACCACGGGGAACCCGGTCTGCCGGTTGACCCGCTCCGCGGTGCGGTGGCGGGTGCCCGTCTCGTCGGTGGGGATGGTGGAGTCCGGCATCAGGTGCACCCCGGCCCGGACGATCTTGGTGATGTCCTTGTCCAGCACCACGGCGCCGTCGAGCTTGCACAGCTCGCGGAGCCGGGTCGCGGTGAACTCGACGTCCAGGACGAACCCGCCGGTACAGATCGACTCGACGGTCTTGTCGAAGCCGAGCACGATCAGACCGCCGGTGTTGGCCCGCAGCACGCGTTCCAGGCCGTCACGCAGCCCCGTGCCGGGGGCGATGGCGGTGAGGGAGGCCCGCAGCAGGGCCTCCTCGCGGGAGGACTTGTCCACCCGGTCGCTGCCTGCCACGTGACTCCTCCGGTCGACCCCGTGCCGCGCGCCTCGCGCCGTGCGCCGGCCTACGGTCTGTCGCTCTGTCGCTTATTACTGCCTTATTGCCAATTAGACAGGGGAAAGTCTAACTGCGTGCGGCATTAACAGGGCTTGGGTCAGCGCAGTTCGTCCGAGTCGACCGGCTCCCACCCCTCCATGAGCTCCTCCGGGTAGGCCGCGACGGGCGCCGCGGCGGCGGCCCGGCGCGGGGTCGGCGGCGCCGACGGCGCCTCACCGCGCGGCTTGGCGGCGGCCCGGCGGCGGCCCGGGATGGCCCGCAGCGCCTCACCGATGTCCGCGACCTCGACGACCGTCATCCCCGCCGGCACCTTGCCCGGGTCCGGCGGGACCAGCGCGTGCGTGAAGCCCAGCCGGTGCGCCTCGGCCAGCCGCCGCTGCACACCCGTCACCCGCCGTACCTCGCCCGCCAGACCGACCTCGCCGATCGCCACCAGGTTGCTCGGGAGCGGGGTGTCCGAGGAGGAGCTGGCCACGGCGAGCGCGATCGCGAGGTCCGCCGAGGGCTCGCTCAGCTTCACCCCGCCGACCGTGGCGGTGTAGATGTCCTGCTTGCCGAGCTTGACCCCGCCGTGCCGCTCGACCACGGCCAGGATCATCGCGATCCGGGGCGACTCCAGGCCGGAGGTCGTCCGGCGCGGGGACGGGATCTGCGAATCCACCATCAGCGCCTGCACCTCCGCCACCAGCGGACGCCGGCCCTCCAGCGTGACGGTCAGGCAGGTCCCGGGGACGGGCTTGTCACGCCTGGTCAGGAAGAGGCCGGAGGGATCGGCCAGGCCCACGATGCCCTCGTCGTGCAGCTCGAAGCAGCCGACCTCGTCGGTGGCGCCGTAGCGGTTCTTGATGCCGCGGATGATCCGCAGCCGGGCGTGGCGGTCCCCCTCGAAGCTCAGCACCACGTCCACCAGGTGCTCCAACAGCCGGGGCCCGGCGATCTGGCCGTCCTTGGTGACGTGGCCGACCAGCAGGGTGGCCATGCCGCGGTCCTTGGACGCCCGGATCAGCGCACCGGCCACCTCGCGGACCTGGGCCGGCCCGCCGGGCGCGCCGTCCAGCTCGGCGGAGGCGATGGTCTGCACCGAGTCCAGGATCAGCAGGCCCGGGTTCACCGCGTCGATGTGCCCGAGGACGGCGCCGAGATCGGACTCGGCCGCGAGGTACAGGTGCTCGGAGAGCGCGTTGATCCGGTCCGCCCGCAGCCGGACCTGACCGGCCGACTCCTCACCGGTGACGTAGAGCGTGCGGTGCTGGGCACTGGCCGCCTTGGCCGCGACGTCCAGCAGCAGGGTGGACTTGCCGACGCCGGGCTCGCCGGCCAGCAGCACCACGGCGCCGGGGACGAGGCCGCCGCCGAGCACCCGGTCCAGCTCGGGCACACCGGTGGAGCGGGCCGTCGCGACCTGGCCGTCGATCTGGGCGATCGGGCGCGCGGGCGCGCTCACCGGCCCCGCGGCCGTCGTCCTGATCGGCACCGCGCCGTACTCCTCGACCGTGCCCCAGGCGTTGCACTCCGGGCAACGGCCGACCCATTTGGGCAGCTGGTTGCCGCACTCGGTGCAGCGGTACGCCGGGCGCGGCTTGGCGGTGGTCTTGGTGCGGGCAGCCATGCGGTCACCGTAGCGCCTGGGTACGACAACGCGGGTCCGGCGGCCGCGGCGCGGGGACGGGACGGTGCGGGCACCTCCGGTCCACGAATGGGCGATGTTGTTACCCGAAAGAAGTACAACAGCAGGGAAGAGCCCGGGCGGGGGCCCGGGTCTCTCTACCGTCGGACGGGTGACAACGCGTATCGAAGGGCCGCGCGACCCCGTGCTCGCGGCGTACGACCGGCAGGTGGACGGCCTGTTCACCTACTGCCTCTCGGTGCTGTGCGAGCACGACGCGGCCGCGGCCGCCCTGCGCGAGGTGCGCGAGCTGGCGCGGCGGCACGGGGCCCGGCTCGCCGAACCGGGGATGGTCCGGGCCTGGCTGTACTCGCTGGCCCGGTACTGCTGCCTGCGGCGCCTGGAGGACGGGGGCGGACTCGGCGGCGGTGGCGCTGCCGGTCCTGGTGCCGCCGCCGGGGCCGCCGCCGGGGCCGCCGCCGTCGCCGGCCTGCTCGACGCGGTGACCGGTGCGGGTACCGGCGGCGCGGGCCCGTCGGACGCCGCCGGTCCCTCGGCCGCGGAGGCGGGCCGTCGGCGCCGGGAGCTGGCCTCGCTGGCCTGGCCCGAGGCGGCCGGCACCGACCCCGAGCAGCGCGAGGCGCTGGAGCTGTCGGTGCGCCACCGGCTGAGCCCGATCGAGGTGGCGGCCGTCCTGGGCGTCCCCTTCGAGAGCTGCCGCGCACTGCTCGCCTCGGCCGAGGCCGAGGTCGGCCGGACCAGGGCGGCCCTGCTGGTGCTCGGTGTCGGCAGCTGCCCCGAGCTGGACCGGCTCGGCGGGGCCGGGGCGGAGAGCTGGCGGGACTGGGTGCTCGGCCCCGCGCTGCGCCGCGAGCTGGTGCAGCACGTGGCGGACTGCCCGACCTGTCGGGGCACCGCCGAGCGGGTGGCCGGCGAGGTGACGCAGGGCGCCGACGGCCTGTCCGGGCTGCCGGTCCTGTCCGCCCCGGCGGCCCCGGCGGCGACCGGGGCAGGGCCCGACGGGGCGGTGTTCCTGCCGCGTGCGGCGGAGGAGGCGGCGCGGCGGAGGACCTCGGGGCCGGCCCCGGTGGTCGAGCCCGGTCTCCGGTTCGACCAGGGCGGGTTCCCGCGCCACCGGGCGCCGGACAGCGGCCGGGCCCGGGCGGTACGCCGCCGGGTGGTGACCACCGGGGTGCTGGCCGCCGTCCTGGCCGCGCCGGTGGTGGCGCTCTGGGCCGGCCACCGGGGTGGCGGCGGCACCGGGGCGGCGGCCTCCGTCTCCTCGGTCCGGGTCGAGGACGACGCGCGGTCCGCCGGGCACCGGCCGGGCGGGCCGGGGGCGGTGGCCGGGCAGTCCGGGCTGCCCGGCGGGGTGGTGGGGGCCGTGGGCGCGGCCCCGGCGGTGGCGGGGCTGGAACTGGCCGGGGCCAGGGGTGCAGAAACGTTGCTCCCGGGGATCCAGGGCCCCGCGATTCCGGTCCCCGGCCGGGGCGCGACCCCGCTCGGCAGTCCGACACTGGTCGCCGCACCGGCCCCCGCCGTCACCGGCGGCCCAGGCACCGCACCGGGCGCCGCAGGCCCCGCCGGTGGTCCGGGGGCACCGGCCACCGCGCCGATCGGGCTGCTGACCGTCGAGGCCGGCGAGTACGGCAACCGCACCGTCCTCACCCTGACCAACTCCGGCGCCACCGAGATCCGCTGGCACGCCGAGGTGGGCGCCGCCTGGCTGCGCCTCAGCCGGGACGCCGGAACGCTCGCACCGGGCCAGCGGATCACGGTGATCGTCACCGTCGACGAGGACCTCGCGCCGGACGCGCACTGGACCGCCCGGATCGCCCTGCCGCCCTCGCAGGCGGTGGTCACCCTGGAGGGCGGCCCGCACCACCGGGGCGGCAGCACCTCGGCGCCGGGCGAGCCGACCTCGGCCCCGACCGATCCGGGGCCCACGCCCACCGGCGGTACGCCGACGGGCCCGCCGACCGGTGGTACCCCGACCGGGCCCGGGCCCACGGGGGCGCCGACCGGACCGACGGCGACGGCCGCGCCGAGCGGCACGCCGACGACCGCTCCCTCGGCGACACCGACCGGGGCTCCGACGGGCGCGCCGACAGGGGCGCCCACGGGGGCGCCCACGGGCGCGCCGACCGGGCCGGGGACGGGGACAGGCACGCCCAGCGGGGCCGCGTCGTCGGGCGGGTCGGCGTCACCGGCGCCGAGGGGTGGCGCGTCGGCGCCCGCTTCGCCGCGCTGAACCGGGAGGGGAGCGGAGCGGGAGGCACGGGCCGGGGTGGGGACGCACTGCCCCCGGCCCGTCGCCCGCCCCCGGCCCCGTGGCTCAGCCGGTCAGCCGGTCAGCCCGGCGATGCCGTCGCCGAGGTACTTCGCCCCGAGGACGACCAGGAGGACGATCATGATGGCCGCGTTGTGCGCGGCCATCCACGCCTTCCACTCACCCAGCACCCGGGACGACCGGTCGCCGCCGAACCGGGACACCGCCAGCGGCACCACCGTGCAGAGCGAGCCGATCACCACCATCAGCGCGGCCGCGCCCGCCTTGCCGCCGCCGGAGGCCGTACTGGTGGCGATCGAGACCGCGCCGCCCACCGCCAGCACCAGGTTCTTCGGGTTGGCCACCACCAGGGCGGCGCCCAGGCCGGCCGCCCGGACCGGGGTGAAGCGGTCGATCGCCCGCATCCACGTCGGCGGCGCGTGCACATGGCCCTCGCGCGGGCGGCCCCGCCACTGCTCGAACCCCAGCAGCAGGAACAGCGCGCCCAGCGCCAGCTTCAGCCACCACGCCCAGGCCGGCGGGGCGGAGCCGGTACTCAGCCCGGAGCCGGCCGACACCACCACCGCGACCACCGCTCCCAGCGCCACCACCCAGCCGCCCGTGAAGGCCGGCCCGTTGGTCCGGCCCTGCGGGGTGGCCAGCATCAGGATCACTGCGATCAGCGGCATCGGGCTGAGCGCGATGCCGACGGCCGAGGCCAGCATCTGGCCGACAGCGTCACCCATCCCGACTCCTCCCGGTCACCGGTGTGCGGACAACCCGCTCAGCTCCGCCGGATCGGCGGCACCCGGTAGGTGCCGTCGAGGGCGGCCGGCTTCGGCTGGTAGAGCCGGATGATCGGCCGGAACTCCCCCGCCGGGGTCGGCAGCCAGTTCGCCTCCTCCGCCGGGTCGGTGGGGCGGTCGTGCTGCAGCCGGAGCGTCAGCGAGCCGTCCTCGGCGTAGACCAGGCCCGGCGTCCGGTCGCCGATCGAATAGCGCTCGATCGGGTTCGCGACCAGGTAGTAGTCCGGCAGGCCGTACATGGTGACGGACCAGAAGGCCTCGGCCGGCGGCGGCTGGTCCAGGCGCAGCGTGTACCTGTGGGCGCCGCTCAGCGGCCGCCCGTCGGCGTCGTCGTACGTCATCGCGTAGGTGGCCTCGTACGCGTGGTTGCCCCAGAGTCCGGCGCGGGCGGCGGCGGCGCGGCTGAGGTAGGCGGCGCGGCGGTCCGGGATGCGCCACTCCGGGTCGTCGATGGTGCCGGGGCCGAGGAAGTCGACGTTGAAGTCGAACAGGTGCAGCCCGGAGCGCCACTCGCCGGCCGGGTGGTCCTCCGGCGGCCGGGTGGCGGCCTCGACCCGTTCCCGGCCCGCGGCCAGGCCCTTGAGGAGGGCGAGGGTCCACTCGGGCTCGGCGGCGCGGTACGGCGACGGTCCGGTGTCGAGCAGGCCGAGCGGGGCGAAGCGCTGCTGGTACTCGACGTCCGGCCCGGCGGGCGGGAAGGCCGCCATCCAGATCCGCAGCCGTTCGAAGAAGGCCAGCCGCTCGGGCACCGCGGGGTCCGGCTCGGGCAGCCCGGCGGCCAGGCCGCCCGGCTCCAGCGGTTCGAGCGTCAGCCCTTCCTGGAGGGCCCGGACGCGCGGCAGGTCCTCCGGGCCGGTGCAGGCGAAGCGGCCGACGACGGTGGCCACGGTGGTCGGCGAGACGATCACGCGTTCCCGGTCCGGCGGGGTCCCGTGCCAGCCGGGCGGGACGACCAGCCAGGTCTGCGCGCCGGTGCCGGTGGCCCGCCGGCCGAGGTAGGCGAAGTTGTCGGTCCACGCGCCGACGAACTGCAGGACGTAGTAGGCCCCGTCGGTGTCCGGTACCCGCAGCACCTGCGGACCCTCGGAGAGGTCGAGCTGGGCGATCGAGTAGACGGTGTCGTTGTTGACGGAGACGAAGGGGTCGTCCGGGCCGGCCAGTCTGGTCGCGTGGCTGAAGTCGTTGAAGGGGGCCGCCGGCAGGGTCCCCAGGCCGCCTGCGGTGAAGCGCTCGACCATGGTGAGGTCGGAGACCAGCGGGTAGCCGTAGACGTAGGCGTCGGCGGCCAGGGCCTCCAGCTCGGGCTGGGTCATCGGTAGTCCTTCCCGGGGTCCGGGTGGCGGGGTCGGGGTGTGTCGGTGGCGGGTCGTGGGTGGGTGGCGGGTCGTGGGTGGGTGGTGGGTCGTGGGTGGGTGGTGCCGCTCGCGGGGCTGGAGGAGGTGCCGGGCTCAGCGTGGCGTCAGCGGTGGGAGCGCCCAACGGCCTTCGCGGGCCCGCTCGTCCGGTCCGTAGAGCCGGACGACCACCTCGAACGGGCCGTCGGGCGCGGGCAGCCAGTTGGCCGAGTGCTGGGCGTCGGCCGGGCGCTTGTGCTGGAGGTAGAGGGTGAGGCCGCCGTCCGGGTCGTGGGCCAGCCCGGGGGTGCGGTCGCCGATCGAGTAGCGGTCCAGCGGGTTGTCGACCAGCCGGCGCCCGGGGAGCGCGTACATGGTCGCCGACCAGAAGAACCGCGCGGGCGGCAGCGAGTCCGGTCCGAAGCGCAGGACGTAGTCGTGCTCGCCGGTGTTCGGCGGGCTGTTGCCGTCGCTGTCGGCCGTCCAGGCGCCGTACCAGACCTCCTCGACGGGCAGCCCGTACAGGTCCCGCGAGGCGCCGACGGCCCGCCGGAGGTGGTCCGTGCCGAGCCGCTCCCGCGTGCCGGAGAGGCCGGCCGTGTCTCCGGCCCCTTCCTCGGTCCCTTGCCCGGCCCCTTCCTCGGTCCGTTCCTCGGTCCGATCCGCGGCCCGTTCGGCGGCCCGGGTGAGTTCGGCCCGGGCGTCGGCGATGCCGCGCCCGATCTCGGCGCGGACCTCGATCGGCAGCGCGGCGGGCTCGAACTCGCCCCGGCCGTCGATGCCCAGATCGGTGAGCCGGCCGCGCAGGTCGGCGTCGGCGGGCAGCACGGGGCAGAAGCCGAGCAGGAAGTCGAGGAAGCCGAAGAACTCGATGGTGCCCAGCACCTCCTCCCGCCAGACCGGCCAGACGGGGTTGGGTGCGGGCGGCGGTGCCGCGGTACCCGCGTACTCGTGCAGCGGGCGCAGCCGGTACTGCCGCTGGAGGCCCTTCAGCTCCTCGACCGCCTCCGGCGAGGTACCGCCGAGGTGGGTGCGGCCGACGATGCCGATCAGCTCGGTGGCGGTGCGGATGACACCGGCCGTGCCCTCGGGCACCGCGCCCTGCCAGCCGGGGCCCGCCACCAGGTAGTCGCCGGCCTCCCGGCCGGTGGCCCGGGTACCGATGAACCCGGCGTAGGAGGTGTCGAGTTCGTGCAGGGGGAGGACGTAGTAGCGGTCCTCGGCGGGCACCGAGACGACCCACGGTTCGGCCCGGAGGTCGAGCCAGGCCCAGGAGTACCGGGTGTCGTTGTCGGGCGTGACGACATCGGTGGTCGCCGGGGTGGAGGGCTGCGCATGGTGCCGGAAGACGCCGAAGCCGCCGATGTGGCGCGGGTCGGCGTCGTCGACGGCCTGCGGGTAGAGCGTCCGGTAGTTCTCCAGGAGCGGGAACCCCCAGATCCATGCCTCGGCGGCGGTCGCGCGGACGGTGGCCGGATCCACGAGTGCCGGGTTGCCCATGCTGTCGCTCTCCCCTGCCTCGGCGCATGCCCCTTATCCGGACATACAGGTTCAAACGGATCCTAGGGGCGGCCCAGTCGATCAGCATGTCGGCGATGCCGGAAGGGGCCCCGCCCGCGCACCCGGGCGTCCGGGGTACGTCCGGAGTGGGTTCGCGATGCTTCCGGAGTACGCCTGGGGTACCGCCGAGGCAGCTCCGGGTGCGTCCGGATGCCTCCGGGGTACGCCCGGGGTACCTCCGGGTGCGTCCGCCCGCCGCGAACGGAAGCCTGTGGCGGGTCCGACCGGGAGAGGCTGGCGACATGAAGATCCTCTTGCTCGGCGGTTCGTCCTTCCTCGGACGGGCCTACGCTTCGCAGGCCCTCGACCGGGGCCACGACGTGACCACCTTCAACCGCGGCCGCTCCGGCAGCGACCTGCCCGGCGTCGAGACCGTCCGGGGCGAGCGCGACTCCGCCGACGACCTGGCCCGGCTGGTCGAGGGACGGCGGTGGGACGCCGTCGTCGACACCTCGGCGCAGCAGCCCGCCCAGGCCGCGCTCTCCGCCCGGCTGCTGCGCGCGCACGCGGACCACTACACCTTCGTCTCCTCCGTGCACGCCTTCGCCGACTGGCCGGCCCGGGCGGTGGACGAGACCGCGCCCCTGCACCCCTGCCCCGCCGACACCCCGCCCGACCAGCCCCCCGGCAACCCCCTCAAGGCCGGCTGCGAACGCGCGGTGCTGGAGGGGTTCGGGGCCGACCGCACGCTGATCCTCAACAGCGGCCTGCTGATCGGCCCTCACGAGAACGGCGGCCGCCTGCCGTGGTGGCTGGAGCGGATGGCCCGCGGCGGCCGGGTACTGGCTCCGGGTGACCCGACCCGGGCGATGCAGGTCATCGACGTCCGCGACTTCGCGGTGTTCGGCGTGACCGCGCTGGAGGCCGGTCGTACCGGGCGCTACCTCACCACCGCCCCGGCCGGGAACGTCACCTTCGGGGAGTTCCTGGCGACCTGCGTCGAGGTGGTCGGCGAGACCGTCGACGGAGACGGCGCCGCCCACCCGCCGGCGGAGCTCGTCTGGGTCGAGGACGGCCCGCTGCTCGCCGAAGGTCCGGACAGCGTCCAGCCCTGGAGCGAACTCCCGCTCTGGGCACCCGACGTGCCGGAGCTGGCGGGCGTCTGGCTCGCCGACACCGCCCGGGCGCAGGCGGCCGGCCTGCGGTGTCGGCCGTTCGCCGACACCGCCCGGGACACCTGGGCCTGGCTCCGCGCGCGCGGCCCGGCCGAGGACACCGACGCCGACGGACTCAAGGGCCGCAAGGGTGCCGCTCAGAAGGCCGGCATGGTCCCCGCCAAGGAGCAGCGCCTGCTCGCCGCCCTCGCGTAGCGCGATGCGGGCCGCGTCCTGCGACCGACGCTGGCTGGCTCGCCGCCCTACCGAGGCGGCGAGCCAGGCGGGTCCGTCGGGCCCGGGCGGGCCAGGAGACCGGGGCTGTGGTCACCGGACCGACGCGATCAGTGCGCACGCCCGAGCGGCAGGAACCGGCACGCGCGCCGGGCGGCGCGGACCGGACCGTGCGCCGCGGCCGCCGGACCCCCGGTCAGTGCGTCCGCCGGGTGACCAACTCGGCGAGCGCCAGCAGTTCGTCGGCCGCGGACGGCTCGGGCACCGCCGTCGCCAACTGGCCGAGCGCGGCGGCCATCCGCTCGCACGACTCCCCCTGCGCCCAGCCCCGACCGCCCGCACCCTCCACCGCGGCCGCGCAACGGCTCAACTCCTCCGGGCTGAGCGGACGCGCGAGCGCGTACAGCTCGGCCAGCGCCCGTCCGTCCGGCGTGTCGGAGCCCAGCGCCGCCACCACCGGTAGGGACTTCTTGCGTGCCACCAAGTCCGCCCCGACCGGCTTGCCGGTGACGGCGGGATCCCCCCAGATCCCGATCAGATCGTCGATGAGCTGGAACGCCAGCCCGATCTCCCGGCCGAAGCCGTCCATCGCCTGCGCCGCCTCCTCCGAGGCACCCGCGTACTGGGCGCCCATCGCGCAGGCGGCACCGAGCAGCGCACCCGTCTTCGCCTCCGCCATCGCCAGGCACTCGGCGAGCGAAACGTCACTGCGCTGCTCGAAGGCGCAGTCGATCTGCTGGCCCTCGCAGAGTTCGACCACGCAGTCGGTGAGCCGGCGGATCGCGCCCTGCGCGGCCGGGTGGGTGTCCTCCGCGAGGAGGCGCAGCGCCAGCGAGTGCATGGCGTCGCCCGCCAGGATGGCCTCGGTGGTGCCGAACACCCGCCAGGCGGTGGGGCGGTGGCGCCTGGTCTCGTCACGGTCGATGACGTCGTCGTGGAGCAGGGTGAAGTTGTGGACGAGCTCGACGGCCGCCGCCGCCGCGGTCGCGGTCACCGTGGTGCCGCCGAGCGCCTGGGTGGCGGCCAGGACCATGGCCGGCCTGATCGCCTTGCCGGAGGGTGCGGCGGCCGGTGAGCCGTCGGCCTCCCACCAGCCGAAGTGGTAGCCGGCCACCTTGCGCATCGAGCCGGGCAGCGAGTCGACCGCGGCGCGCAGGACCGGATCGACCAGACCACGGGTGCGGGCGAGCACGTCCTCCGCCTCGTGGCCCTCCCGGTGCTCCCGCTCCAACGTGAAACTTCCCATGGGTTCCTCCCCCTGATGGTGGGCGCCGTCCGGCCGGCCGCCGGGACCCCCGCGACCGGCCGGACGGCACGGTGCCGATCGACCCCGGTCAGTCGTGGTGATGCGCGACGTCGACGTTCTCCAGCACGCCCACCGCGTCGGGCACCAGAATGGCGGCGGAGTAGTAGGCGCTGACGAGATAGGAAATGACGGCCTTCTCGCTGATCCCCATGAACCGCACCGAGAGGCTCGGCTGGTATTCATCGGGAATTCCGGTCTGGTGCAGCCCGATGACACCCTGGTTGTCCTCGCCGGTGCGCAGCGCGAGGATCGAGCTGGTGTGACCGCCGACGACCGGGATCTTGTTGCACGGGAAGACCGGCACCCCCCGCCAGGCGAACACCGGCTTGCCCTGGACCTCGACGGTGTCCGGGTAGAGGCCGCGGCGGTTGCACTCCCGGCCGATGGCGGCGATCGCCTTGGGGTGGGCGAGGAACATCTTGGTGCCGCGGCGCCGGCTCAGCAGCTCGTCCATGTCGTCCGGGGTGGGCGGGCCGGAGTGGGTCTGGATCCGCTGCTCGTACGCGGCGTTCCGCAGGAGCCCGAACTCCGGGTTGTTGATCAACTCGGCCTCCTGGCGCTCGCGCAGCGCCTCGATGGTCAGCCGGAGCTGGTGCTCGGTCTGGTTCATCGGCTGGTTGTAGAGGTCGGCGACCCGGCTGTGCACCTTCAGCACCGTCTGGGCGACGCTCAGCTCGTACTCGCGCGGCTTCAGCTCGTAGTCCACGAAGGCGCCGGGCAGCTCGTACTCGCCGTGGTGCCCGGCGGAGAGCTCGATCGCCGCCTCGCCGTGCTTGTTCTGCGCCTGCTGGAAGCCCGCCAGGTAGTCCATGATCTGCAGCTGCAGTGCCTCGGAACGCTCCGCGAGCTCCTGGAACGACGGCCAGGAGAGCGCCAGCAGCGTGCCCGCGGTGGCGGCCTTCACCGCGTACGGCCAGCTGCCGTCCTCGCGCTGGAGCACCTCGTCGCCCAGGTGGTCGCCGTCGGCGAGGGAGCCGAGCACCACCTCCTCGCCGTACTTGCCCGTTCCCCACCGGTCGAGCTTGCCGTGCGTGATGATGAGGACCTCGTCGATCGGCGTCCCCGCCGTGACCAGGACCTCACCGGCGGAGAAATCGCGTTGGACGAAGCGACCGGCCAGCGCCTCCAGCACCGCGTCGTCCTCGAACCCGCGCAGCACCGGCACCTCGCGCAGGGTGGGCGGGACGATCCGCACCTCGGAGCCCGTCTGGACGACACTCACCCGGCCGCGGCCGACCGCGTACCGCAGGCGCCGGTTGACCCGGTAGGTACCGCCGGAGACCTGCACCCACGGCAGCATCCTGAGCAGCCAGCGCGGGCTGATGCCCTGCATCTGCGGCGCGGACTTGGTGGTCGTCGCGAGGTTCCTCGCGCCGGCCGTACCGAGGCTCTGCTGCGAACCGGATTGCGGCGTACCGCCCGGCGCAGGAATACCGACGTTGGTTTCGGTCGACATAGGGAGCCTTTCGCATACCCGATGAAGTGTCGCCTTGCAAGAATCATGATGGGCCCATTCGAAGGCTTCCACAATCACTCTTTCGAGTGGTCGGAATAACCGAACAAATAGGACCACTAGATCACCTGATCTATTTCAGTTCGATCCTTATTCGAACGCGGTCGAACCCCTCCTCCCGGACCCCGGCCGCACCCCGACGCCACCCGCGGCCGACCCCCGACCGGACCCGACCGGACCCCGTCCCGGCCACCGGCCCACCCGCCGTCCACCCCGGCGAGCCGGGCCGCTAAGGTGCGCCTCAAGGGCCACGGGGCCAGTGACGAACGAGTGGCCGCACCGGATGCCCTCCCCCTCGTTCACCCCTGCCCTGGGAGGCCTTCATGAGTGCCCCCGTACGTGTCTGGCTCAACCGCACCTACGCCGAGAACGTCTTCTTCATCGAACAGCTGCGCGCCGCGCCGCGCCCCGTCCGGATCCACGCGACCCACGTCGACGCCGACTCCCCGGTGCTCGCCGCCGCCGACCACGCCACCCTGGAACCGGGCGACCTCCCCCCGGACGCCTACGTCGCCTACGCGCTCGACTACTGCGCCCGCCACGCGATCGACGTCTTCCTGCCCCGGCTCAACCAGCTCGCGATCTCGCTGCACCACCAGGAGTTCGAGGCGATCGGCACCGCCCTCGTCTGCCCGCCCGCCACCGCCATCGCGGCCTTCGACAGCAAGGCCGACGGCTACGCGGCGATCGCCGCCGCCGGGCTGCCCACCCCGCCGTGGTGGCTGGTCCGGAGCGCCGACGACCTGCTCGCCGCCGTCGACCGGATCGAGTCCGCCGGGCTCACCGCCTGCCTCAAACCCGCTTCCGGCGCCGGCGGCGAGGGCTTCCGGATGCTCACCCGCGAGCCCTTCGGCCTGCACCGGCTGGCCGGCTGGGACAGCCGGGTCCAGGTCGACCAGGTGGCCGCCGCGCTGGCGGCCGCCGACGAGCCGGCCGACCTGCTGGTGATGCCCTACCTGGAGGGCCCCGAGATATCGGTCGACTGCCTCGGCGACCGCGACGGCACCCTGCTCGCCGCGGTCGGCCGCAGCAAGCACCGGCGCCGCCGGAGCTTCACCACCGCACCGCGGTACCTGGAGCCCACCCGCCGGCTGATCGAGTCCGTCGGGATGTCCTTCCTGTCCAACGTGCAGTTCCGCCACCTGGCCGGGGAGCCGGTGGTCATCGACGTCAACACCCGCCCCTCCGGCGGCCTGCACCAGCTGCGCCTGTGCGGCCTCAACCTGCCGTGGAACGCGGTGCAGCTGGCGCTCGGCGAGCGGCCGGACACCGTGCCCACCGGGGATCCGGCCGGGATCGACTACACCCTGGTCTCCGGGATCCAGCCGGTCCTGCCGCGCCAGGGTTCGTTCGACCGCGGTCCGGCCGCGGTCGAACTCGTGCACTGACACCCGTACCGACACCCGCGAACCGCCGCCGGCGCCACCCCGTCGGCGGCCACCGCCCCGGTCGCCGCCCGTGCTCCGCCCGGCCCCGCTACAGCGGGCCGTCCCAGTCCAGCGTCGGCTCCAGCACGCCCTCCAGGGTGAGCAGCCAGCGCTTGACGTCGATCCCGACCCGGCCGCCGCCGAAACCGCCGATGCCGTCCGCCGCCACCACGCGGTGGCACGGCACCAGCAGCGCGACGGGATTGGCCGCCATCATCTGCCCGACCGTCCTGGCCGCCAGCCCCGGCTCCGTGACACCCTCGAACACCCCGCTGCGGGCCGCCAGTTCGCCGTAGGTGATGGTCCGCCCGAACGGCACCTCGTGCCAGAGCGTCCGCAGCACCGCGCGATGCGGTCCGGTGCTCAGGCTCCAGTCGATGGGCAGCCCCAACTCCCGCCGCCCGCCCGCCAGGTACTCGGCTATCCGCCCGGTGACCGCGTCGATCTTCGACCGGTCGGTGCACGGCGGCCGCTCGCCCGGCTGCCCCAGGTAGCCCGCGGCCGCCACTCCCAGCGGCGTCACCGCGATGTGCATCGGACCGCTCGGCAGCGGCGTCTCCACCGTCATCCAGGACATCGCCGTGGGCTGTGACACGGACTGCGGCACGCTCGGGCCCCCGCCCTCCTCCGCCGGGCCGGCCACCGGCCACGCCGGTACCCGCGGGGCGCGCGAGGACCACCCGCCCCGCTCGCCATCGTACGGCGGGTCCGCCCGGCGTGGCCGGACCGTCCCTAGAGCCGCCCCTTCAGCTCGGCGGCGATCCCGCGCGACCACCGGGACAGCTCGCTCCGGTCGGCCGCCCGGCCCTCGCACAGGGCGTCGAGCTGCGCTTCGTTGATCCGGTTCGGCCCCGGGATCTCCAGCAGGTACGCGAGCTCCTCCAGCACCGTGGCGAGGCGCTTGGCATCCGCGTGATCGAGGGCGACCGCCGCCTCGTGGTGGCTGATGGTGAGAGAACCGGGCATGGCCAACCTCCTCCGTTCGCCCCCGCCCCTCCACCGTACGACCGCTCCGGCACCCGTGCCCGCCGCACGACCGCGGGTGCCCCTCCGGGCCCGGCCGGCCACGCTCCGCGACGCATTCGCCACCTCGCGCGAGGGGCCCGGGAGCCCCTCCTCGCCCGCGACCCGCGACCGCCCCATGGCCGACCGGCGGCGTTCACGGCCATTGCGCCACAAGCAAGCTGACCAGGCGTCAGGCAACCCGGCCGGGGACGGCGGGGCCATGGGGAGGAGCTGGGCGCCTGACGGCCGGGGCGGCCGCACCTCCCGCCCCACGACGACGAAGGGCCGGCCTGCCCGGGATCACCCCGGCCCGACCGGCCCTTCGAGCACCGAGCCCCCTGTCGGGTTCGAACCGACGACCCCCGCTTTACAAGAGCGGTGCTCTGGCCAGCTGAGCTAAGGAGGCATGGTGACCGTCCGCGACGAGGTCACGGCGGCACCGGGGGCAGTATACCGGGCGGCCGTGGGGCGGTGGTGGCATATCCGGGGGATCGCGGGTGGGGCGGGCGTGACGGAACCGATGCCGAATTCCAGGGGTCCGGGGGCTGACAAGCGGCGTAGGCGCAGGTAGCGTCGCCCGGAGTTGACCCGCGCCGTGGTTCGGACCAGGAGCGGGCCCGCGCACGACATCCACCTTTACTCGGATCGTCCGGCACGTTCCTGCCGGTGAAGGAGAGCACAGCCATGGCTTCTGTGACGTACGACAAGGCGACCCGTGTCTACCCCGGGTCCGACAAGCCCTCCGTGGACGCGCTGGACCTGGAGATCGCGGACGGCGAGTTCCTCGTCCTCGTCGGCCCCTCCGGCTGTGGCAAGTCCACCAGCCTCCGGATGCTGGCCGGCCTGGAGGACGTGAACGCCGGCGCGATCCGCATCGGTGACCGCGACGTCACGCACCTGCCGCCGAAGGACCGGGACATCGCCATGGTGTTCCAGAACTACGCGCTCTACCCGCACATGACCGTCGCGGAGAACATGGGCTTCGCGCTCAAGATCGCGGGCGTCAACAAGACCGAGATCCGCACCAAGGTCGAAGAGGCCGCGAAGATCCTCGACCTCACCGAGTACCTGGACCGCAAGCCGAAGGCGCTCTCCGGCGGTCAGCGCCAGCGTGTCGCCATGGGCCGCGCGATCGTCCGCGAGCCGCAGGTCTTCCTGATGGACGAGCCGCTGTCGAACCTCGACGCCAAGCTCCGCGTCTCCACCCGCACCCAGATCGCGGGCCTGCAGCGCCGCCTGGGCATCACCACCGTGTACGTCACCCACGACCAGACCGAGGCGCTCACCATGGGCGACCGCGTCGCGGTGCTCAAGGGCGGCGTGCTGCAGCAGGTCGACACCCCGCGCAACATGTACGACCGGCCCGCCAACCTCTTCGTGGCCGGCTTCATCGGCTCGCCCGCGATGAACCTGATCGACGTGCCGCTGGTGGACGGCGGGGTGAAGTTCGGCGGCTCGATCGTCAACATCTCCCGCGAGGACCTCTCCGGCGCCGGCACCGACAAGTCGGTGACCGTCGGCGTCCGCCCGGAGCACTTCGAGATCGTCCCGGCCGGCGGCATCGAGGGCGTCGCCGTGACCGTCAACGTGGTCGAGGAACTCGGCTCGGACGGCTTCGTCTACGGCACCACCAAGCTCGGCGGCGAGGACAAGGACCTGGTCGTGCGCGTGCACGGCCGCCAGATCCCGCAGCGCGGCGAGACCATCCACGTCGTGCCGATCGCCAACGAGACCCACGTGTTCTCCACCAGCAGCGGTGCCCGCCTGAGCAACTGACGCTCGCGGCGACGAACGACCCGGGCGGAGCCCCGCCGGACCACGCGGTCCGGCGGGGCTCCGCCGTCGTTCGGCCGTCGTTCGGCCGTCCGCACCACCCGCGTCAACACGGTGAGGGGACGAACCCGGACACCACGTCACTCGATGGTGTAACGGAGGGCGATCCGGGCCCCACCCAGCGCTACTCTCCTGAGCGTGAAGCAGCTAGTTCGCCGAATCGGCCAGACCATCGCCCTGACCCTGCCCGTGGTCCTGGTGACCACCGGCACCCTCGCCGTGACCAGGGTGCCGTGGGCTCCGCCGACCGGGCTGGACCAGCAGGTCGTGGCAGCCTCCAGCGAGGACGGCGCCGGCATCGGCCGGGTGCCCGCGGCCAAGGCCCCGGAGGGCCTGGCTCCGCAGGACGCCCTGCGCGTGGCCCTGCTGGAGGAGTTGCGCGCGCACAACCCGGGCAGCGCGCTGGACCTGCTGGAGCGCTCGATGCGCGAGCAGCCGGCCCTGACGCCGTACTGCACCTCGCTCGCCGGTGAGCTCGGCAAGGCGGCCGTGCGCAAGTACCAGGGGGACGTCCAGCGCGCCCGGTCCTTCGCCCGGCCGGTCTGTGACGGCTCGTTCGCCTCCGGGGTCGCCGCCTAGGGGTGCCACGCCCCGGCGGCCGCCCTATTGTGCAGGCATGACCGCTGACTCCGGCCCCGCCGCCGACCTCACGTCCGCCCAGGCACAGCAGGCACCGCAGGCTCCGCAGACGGCTCAGGCACCACAGGCGTCGGCGGCCCCGCCCGGCACGACGGCCGTCACCCAGGCCGTCATCCTGGCCGGCGGCCAGGGCTCCCGGCTGCGGCCCTACACGGACGACCGGCCGAAGCCGCTGGTCGAGATCCCCGGCACGGGGACGCCGATCCTCGGACACCAGCTCTCCTGGCTCGCCTCCGAGGGCGTCACCGACGTGGTCATCTCGTGCGGTCACCTGGCCGGTGTGCTGGAGGAATGGCTCGACCGGACCGACCTGCCACTGAAGGTCCGCACCGTCGTCGAGGCCGAACCGCTGGGCCGCGGCGGCGGGCTGAAGTACGCCGCCAAGGCGCTGCCCCGGCCGGACGAGCCCTGGTACGCCACCAACGGCGACATCTGGACCCGCTTCAGCCTGCGCGACATGGCCGCCTTCCACCACGAGCGGGACGCCGTAGCGACGCTCGCCCTGGCCCGTCCGCGCATCCCGTGGGGCGCGGTGGAGACGGACCAGTTCGGCAACGTGCTGGACTTCATCGAGGCGCCGCCCTCGCCCTTCCTGATCAACGCCGGCCTGTACGTCTTCAGCCCGGAGTTCGCCGAGCTGCTGCCGGACGTCGGGGACCACGAGCGGACCACGTTCCCCCAGCTCGCGCGCGGCAAGCGCCTGGCGGGGTACCAGCTGCCGCAGGGCGTCTACTGGCGCGCCATCGACACCGCGAAGGACCTCACCGAGGCGGCCAAGGAACTCGCCGCCGGAGCCGGCCACACACCCCGGTAACCCACCCCGGCGGCGGCCCCACGGGCCCCGGCCCCGGGACCACGAGCAGGTGGCCGGGTGCTCCCCCACGGAGCACCCGGCCACCTGTCGTCCCCGAAGGGCCCGACGACCCGTCAGGTCGCCGTCGGCGACCCCGGCCGGGAGCTCCGGGCCCCGCCGCCGGACAGCTCGGCCAGCGGCCCGCTGCCCAGCACGCCGCCGAGCAGCCCCGAGCCGGAGCTGCTGCTCGGGCTCGGCTTGGGCGCCGCCCCCGAACCGTTGCCCGGCGCCGGGGTGCTGCGCGACGCGGGCGCCGAGGCGGCCGGGGCCGCGGTCTGCGGCGCCGCCGGGGCCGAACTCGGACCGCTCTCCGGCTTGGTGGACCGCGCCTTGCCGCTCGGCGTGGGCGTCCCGGCCTTCGGCGAGGCCGCGCCCTGGGCCGGCGCCGAGGACGACGGCGCGGACGAGCCGGCCGCCGGCGAGGCCGGCCGCGCGGGCGCGGGCGAGGTGGACGGCCCCTGCCCACCGGGGGTCGCGGAGGGCCCGCCACTCGGCCAGACCGGCGTGCCGTAGTCCGTCGCCGGCCGGGACGGCCCGGGGTGCGGACGGCCACCGGTGCGGACCGCCGCACCCAGCATCGACCCGAGCAGCAGGGTCAGGCCGACCACGACCGCGGTGACCACCGCACCGCGCCGCAGCACCCGCCGACGCAGTGCCGCCGGCGCACCCGGGCCGTGGCGGCGCCACGCCTCCAGGTTGAGCCGCCCGTCCAACGAGGCGAACGGCGCTCCGGCGATCAGCAGCGGGCTCCAGGCCGCCAGGAAGATCAGGTCGGGCGTGTCGTAGACCGGCACGGCCCGCCAGCTGACGGTGAACAGCAGGGCGGCGGAGAGCAGCATCGCCGCTCCGGCCGCGAGCCGCTGCCAGAGGCCCAGGACGGTCAGGACGCCCACCACGATCTCGGTGAACGAGACCACCAGCCCCGAGCCCACCGGGTGCGCCATCGCGAACGACAGCAGCGGTTCGGCGACCTTCCAGGGGTGCAGCGAGGAGAGCCAGCGCATCATCGAGCCGCGCTCGCCGCCGTCGAAGTACACCGGGTCGCAGAGCTTGCTGAACCCGGCGTAGACCGAGAGCGAGCCCAGCACCGCGCGCAACGGCAGCAGCACCAGGCCGAGGTCCACCCGGCGGCCGGGGTACCACGGCGGCTTGCCCTCACCGGCGGTGGCGGAGACCTCGGGCAGCTCGCCGCTGGGCGTCCAGCCCTGGGGCGCGCCGACCGGGCCGACGCCCGCCTCGGTGGCGGTACCGGCGCCCTCGCGCGGCTGGCGCGGGACCGTCCGGGCACCCGCGTACGACGGGATCACCCGGGTGTCGTCGTCGGCCGTGGTGCCGCCCGGGGCGCGCCCGCCGACCCCGGCCGGCGCGGGCACGCCGGTCAGCCGGACGGCCTCCAGCAGCCGGGTGGCCGCCTGGTCCCCGGGGGGCGCCTGGCCGCTCCAGGTGACGGCGGTGACCCGGCCCTTGCGCCGCGGCGCGCCGGCACCGCCGGCCCCGGCGAGCGCCGGTACGGCCGAGGCGGGCACGACCACCTGCGGGGTGACCAGCGGACGGCGGATCAGGCCCTGGCCGGCGTACGGGTCGCCGAACGCGGCCCCGGTGGAGAGCGCTCCGGCCGGGGCGTCGATCAGCGGCGCCACCGGGGTGCCGAGCCGCAGCCGGAAGCTGGCCTGGGTGACGCTGAGGCGCGCGGGGTCGGACGGCACCTTGACGGTATTGAGGCCGGGGCCCGCGTCTATCCCGGTGCTGCCGTTGCCCAGGAGGGGGCGCCGAGGTGTTCTGGTGTCCACACCCGTCTAACCGGGTGACACCCGGTTAGGACACTCTCCCGAGTGGATGTCCGGCGCCCACTTGAAGTGATCATGAGAAAAGCGATCGGGCCCGGTCGGGCCCGATCGCTTTCACCCGAATTGCGGGCGGACTGCGGAGAATCCGGAAGATCTCCTGCGCCGCCCGACCCCGCTGTGCTGCGGCGAAACGGCTCACCCGGGCGCGGAAACGGCCCGGCCGGACCGCCGTACCGCCCACCGGCCCGGTCGGGCCCGCCGCGGTACGACGGCCCGGCCGGGCCGCGCGTCGGGAGGGGTCAGCCGACCTTGCTGCGCAGGCGCGCGGCCTCGTACAGCACGATGCCCGCGGCGACGCCGGCGTTCAGCGACTCGGTGGCACCCGGCATCGGGATCCGCACGCGGATGTCACAGGTCTCCGAGACCAGCCGGGACAGGCCCTTGCCCTCGCTGCCCGCGACGATCACGACCGGACCGGCCAGCGCCTCCAGGTCACCGATCTCGGCCTCGCCGTCGGCGGCCAGGCCGACCACCATCACGCCGGCCTTCTGGTAGGCCTCCAGCGTCCGGGTCAGGTTGGTGGCCCGGGCGACGGGCAGCCGCGCCGCGGCACCGGAGGAGGTCTTCCAGGCACCGGCGGTCATGCCCGCCGCCCGGCGCTCGGGGATGACCACGCCGTGCGCGCCGAAGGCGGCGGCGGAGCGGACCACGGCGCCGAGGTTGCGCGAGTCGGTGACCCCGTCGAGCGCCATGATCAGCGCGTCCTCGCCGTTGTCCGCGGCCTGCGCCAGCAGGTCCTCGGGGTGCGCGTACTCGTACGGCGGGACCTGCAGCACCAGGCCCTGGTGGTTCATGTTGCCGGTCATCTGGTCCAGCTGCGGGCGCGGGGCCTCCATCAGCGGGATGCCCCGGTCGTTGGCGGCCTGGAAGGCGTCGCGCACCCGGTCGTCGGTGTCGATGAACTGCAGGACGTAGAGCGCGGTGGCCGGCACCCCGCCCTGCAGGGCCTCGACCACCGAGTTGCGGCCGAAGACCAGCTCCGCCGCGCCGGCACCGCCACGGCCGCCCTTGCCGCCACCGCCGGCCCGGCGCATGCCGGCCCGGGCCTTGGCGTCCCGCTCGCGCTTGACCGCGGCGTTGGCCGCGCGCTGCTTCGGGTGCCCCTTGCGCTCCGCGCCGGGGGGCGTCGGGCCCTTGCCCTGGAGCGCCTTCCGGCTGTGGCCGCCGGTACCGACACTCGCGCCCTTCTTCGACCCGGGGTTGCGGCGGTTCCTGCGTGCACTGTTGCCGGCCATGGCTGTACTTCCTGTCTGTCCGGCATGCCCGGCCGCACCGTGAACCCGGTGCCGGCCGACGACATGCGCTACGTCATGCGGGAGGGCCGCACCGGTTCGGTACGGCCCACCCTCACCCCATCGCTCGGATGGAGTTACTGGTTGTTGATCGTCCAGCGCGGGCCGGACGGGGTGTCCTCGATCGCCAGCCCGGCCTCGCCGAGCTGGTCACGGATGGCATCCGCGGTGGCGAAGTCCTTGCGGGTCCGGGCCGCCTGCCGCTGCTCCAGGACCAGCCTGACCAGCGAGTCGACGACCCCGTGGAGGTCCTCACCGTGCTCGGCCCCGGTCCACTGCGGGTCCAGCGGGTCGAGGCCCAGTACTCCGAGCATCGCACGGACCTCGGCCAGACGCGCCACCGCGTTCTCCTTGTCGTCCGCGGTGAGGGCGCTGTTGCCCTGGCGGACGGCGGTGTGCACGATGGCCAGCGCCTGGGGAACGCCCAGGTCGTCGTCCATCGCCTCGGCGAAGGCCGGCGGCACCTCGGGCGCCGCGTCGACCGCGCCGCAGCGCTCGACCACGCGCTGGACGAAGCCCTCGATCCGGCCGAACCCGGCCTCGGCCTCGCGCAGCGACTCCTCGCTGTACTCGATCATCGAGCGGTAGTGCGGGGCCGCCAGGTAGTACCGGAGCACGATCGGACGCCAGCGCTCGACCATCTCGGAGACCAGCACCGAGTTGCCGAGCGACTTGCTCATCTTCTCGCCGCTCATGGTGACCCAGGCGTTGTGCACCCAGAAGTTCGCGAAGTCGTCGCCGTACGCCTTGGACTGGGCGATCTCGTTCTCGTGGTGCGGGAAGATCAGGTCGATCCCGCCGCCGTGGATGTCGAAGGCCCGGCCCAGGTACTTGTGCGCCATCGCGGAGCACTCCAGGTGCCAGCCGGGACGGCCGCTGCCCCACGGGGTCTCCCAGCTCGGCTCACCGGCCTTGGCGGACTTCCACATCGCGAAGTCGCGCGGGTCGCGCTTGCCGGTCTCGCCCTCGCCCTCGGGCTGGCGCAGGTTCTCCAGCTTCTGGTTGGAGAGCTCGAGGTAGCCGGGGAAGGACTTCACGTCGAAGTAGACGTTGCCGTCCGACGCGTAGGCGTGCCCCTTGGCGATGAGCGTCCGCATCATCTCGATCATCTCGGGGATGTGCCCGGTGGCCCGCGGCTCGACGGTCGGCGGGAGGCAGCCGAGCGCCGCGTAGCCGTCGTTGAAGGCCCGCTCGTTGGCGTAGGCGATCTGCCACCACGGCGTACCGAGCTGGCGCTCCTTGGCGATGACCTTGTCGTCGATGTCGGTGACGTTGCGCGCGAAGGTCACCTGGTAGCCGCGGTAGGCGAACCACCGCTGCATGATGTCGAAGTTGAGCCCGGACCGGATGTGCCCGATGTGTGGCGCCGACTGGACGGTAGCGCCGCACAGGTAGATCGAGACACAACCCGGTACAAGCGGGACGAAGTCGCGTACCTGGCGGGTGCTGGTGTCGTACAGGCGAATGCTCACAGCGTCAAGCGTAGTGGGCATGAGGGGGTGCCCCGCGACATTCTCGAATGTCAATACCGCGGCTACGCCGTTTCTTCTTCATGGCCTACCGGAGTCACCCGCTCCGCCTGGCTCTCTCAGAGGTTGCCGACCACCTTGCGCGGGCTGAGCCGGACCACCACCCGGACGTCCTCCGGGCCGTCGTAGCCGTAGGACTCCTCGCCGCGGTACTTGCGCGCCAGCTCGTCGATCAGCTCCTTGCCGCCCTCCCGGGTGAGGGTGGCCTCGCCGCGCAACTCCACGTAGGAGTAGGGGCTCTCCGGCGGGTTGACCACCAGCGAGATCCGCGGGTCCTTCAGCAGGTTGAGGTGCTTGCGGCGGCCCTCCACCGTGGAGAAGAGGACGTCGTCGCCGTCCCGCTTGACCCAGACCACCGAGGACTGGGGGCTGCCGTCGGGCTGGATGGTGGAGACCACGGCGAAGCTCTTGCCGTCGATCAGGGCCTTGGCCCGGTCGGAGAGCTGTGCGGCCATCGGGGACCTCTTCTCGTCAAGCGGCGTCGGACGGCCCGCGGTGAGCGGGTGGGCCTCGCTCGGCCCGCTCCGAACGGTAGCGACTCGGGCACCGGCCAAGGCTCCTGAACACCCGTCACGGGCCGGGTATTCCCGGCCCGGACCACCCGGACGGCCTACCGGCCGCCGCCACCGCTCCTACCGCCCCCGGGCCGCCCCTGCCGCTGTCCGGCGCTCCTGGTGCGCCCCGGGGTCAGCGGCGCTCGTACACCAGCGCGGTGGCGATCGCCGCGAGCCCCTCGGCCCGGCCGGTGAGGCCGAGGCCGTCCGTCGTCGTCCCGGAGACCGAGACCGGCGCGCCGACCGCCGCCGAGAGCGCGGCCTGCGCCTCGGCGCGCCGCTTGCCGATCTTCGGCCGGACACCGATCACCTGGACGGAGACGTTGCCGATCTCGAAACCGGCCTCGCGCACCAGCCGGGCCGCCTCGCCGAGCAGCCGGACGCCGGACGCGCCCGACCACTCCGGCCGGTCGGTGCCGAAGTGCGCGCCCAGGTCCCCGATCCCGGCGGCCGAGAACAGCGCGTCGCAGGAGGCGTGCGCGGCCACGTCGGCGTCGGAGTGCCCGGCCAGGCCGTACTCGGCGCCCGGCCACTCCAGGCCGGCCACCCAGAGCGGGCGCCCGGCCTCGAAGGCGTGCACATCGGTGCCGATCCCCACCCGGGGGATCAGCGGCGGCCGCGAGTCCGCGGCGGGCGGCGCCGGGGCGTGGGCGGTCGGCGCCGCGTCCTCGGCGCGCGGGCCGGAGGCCGTGGGATCAGTAGGCATCGGCGGCCCTCCGGCGGGCGAGAACGGCCTCGGCGAGCACGAGGTCCAGCGGACGGGTCACCTTGAACGCCTCCTCGTGGCCGGGCACCACCACCACCCGGCCGCCGAAGCGCTCCACCAGGCCCGCGTCGTCGGTGACCGCCGGCAGGGCGTCGGCCCCCGCGGCGGCCTCCTCGGCGAGCGCCTTCTCGTGCACCTCGGCCAGCGTCTCCCGGCGGAAGCCCTGCGGAGTCTGCACGGCCCGCAGGGTGGAACGGTCGGGCGTGTCGAGCACCGGCTCGGGACCAGCCGGCCGCGGCTCGACCCGCTTCACCGTGTCGGCGAGCGGCACGGCGGGCACCACCGCCTCCGCCCCGCCGCGGACGGCGGCCGCGACGGCGTCCACCACCTCGACCGGCACGAGCGGACGCGCCGCGTCGTGCACCAGGACGATCTCCACCTCGGCCGGGATCGCGGCGAGGCCCAGCCGGACCGACTCCTGGCGGGTCGCCCCGCCCGGCACGACCCGGATGTCCTTGCCGTCCAGGCCGTGGGTGTCGAGCAGTCCGACCACCTCGGCCACGCCGTCGGCCGGCGCCGCGACCACGACCAGCCCGACCGCCCGGCTGCGGGTCAGCGCCCTGACGGCGTGCACCAGGAGCGGCACCCCGCCCAGCTCCCGCAGGGCCTTCGGGGCTCCGGGCCCCAGTCGCTCACCGCGTCCCGCGGCGGGCACCACCGCTGCTGCAACTGCTCCTGTGGCGTTCAGGTTTCACTCCTTCGGCGAAGTGGGTATGGCCATGGCGTGCACGACGGGCGCGCGGGACCCCTTCCGAAAAGCTCCACGGTCTCCCGCCCACAGAACACGCAGAAACGGTCATGCGGGCCCGGGGCCGACCGGCTCGGGTGCGGGGGCGTCGTCCGGACACGCCTCAGCGCCCGAAGTGCCACTGCACCACTCCAGGACGGTTCGTCCGATGAGCGGCGCGCCGGCATCGGGCGCTGTGAACGTGTGAGCGGTGGGCGCGAGCCCGACTGCGCTACGAGGCGAGCACCTCGTCGAGCAGCGTCTCCGCCTTGTCCTCGTTGGTGTTCTCGGCCAGCGCGAGCTCGCTGACGAGGATCTGGCGCGCCTTGGCGAGCATGCGCTTCTCACCGGCGGACAGACCGCGCTCGCGCTCGCGACGCCAGAGATCGCGCACAACCTCGGCGACCTTGATAACGTCACCCGAAGCGAGCTTCTCCAGGTTTGCCTTGTAGCGACGGGACCAGTTGGTCGGCTCTTCGGTGTACGGTGCGCGAAGCACCTCGAAGACCCGGTCCAGACCCTCCTGGCCGACTACATCGCGCACGCCGACGAACTCCGCGTTCTCGGCGGGCACCCGGAGCGTCAGGTCTCCCTGCTGCACCTTGAGGACCAGGTAGGTCTTGTCCACACCTTTGATCTGGCGAATTTCGATGGCCTCGATCAGCGCGGCCCCGTGATGGGGGTAGACCACCGTGTCGCCAACCTTGAACGTCATGTGACAGGACCCCTTCCGTGGCTTTCCAGAATAACACGCTTTTCGGCGCACCCGAAGGGCGTTTTCGCAGGTCAGGGCCGGTCTCGGGGCTTGACAAGGACCCCCATGACGTGCTGCGGGCGGCCTTCGGCGCGGGCTTCCCGCAGGTCGGAGGCGGTTCCGGTACCTCCCGAAACCTGCGGCAACACTCCTGAAACCGTGATTGGATCTTGAGATTTCACCGTTTATCGGGCCGTTTCCCGATCGTGATCCGATCTTGGTCGACACTTGACCAGGACACGCCGGTGTGTTGCCACGAGTACGGCGCCGGGTCGCGGCCGAGGTCGGAGCCGTACCGCCGTCCGGGCCCGGGCCGTTGCCGGTGCCGGGCGCGAGGCCCCGCCGACGCCGCCCCGCCGGTCGTCTCCGGGCGTGGCGGGGTGCCGCCGTCCGGGCGCCGGGCGGACTCCCGGAGCGCGACACGGGGACCACCCCGTGAGGAGCGCATAAGCGAGGTCGATAATCTGAGGCCTGACCACCCGACATGTGACCTAGGAGAAGCCGCCGCCGTGAGCCGCAGCATTCGAGTCGGCAGCATCGCCGCCATCGCCGCCCTCGCCATCGCCTCGCTGTCGTCCTGCTCGGCCGGCAACAAGGCGGAGACTCTGGAGATCAAGCCCGACAACGCCTACGCGACGGTCGGCACCGACCTCCGGCTGAACAACATCGTTGTCATCACCGGGGACGAGTCCTCCGGCGAGCACACCGGTCCGGCCAACGTGTCGGTGAACATCAGCAACACCGGGACGGAGCCCGTCGAGCTCCAGTCCATCGTCGTGGGCGACGGCGGGGCCGCCGCCTTCGCCGACCAGAAGGGCGCCCCGCTGGGCAGCATCGTCGTCCCGGCCGGCGGCGCCGTGCTGATCGGCGGCGAAGGCAACCCCTCCGCCAAGGTCGCCTCGGCCAGCGTCCACGTCGGTGGCTTCGTGCCCACCGCCTTCGCCTTCAAGAACGGCGAGAAGGTCGCGACCGAGGCCGCGGTCAGCCCGAACAAGGGTCTGTACAAGGGCTGGGGCCCGACCGCCTCCCCCGCCGCCGTGCCGTCCAAGGCCGCCGGCTCGCCCAGCGCCTCGGCCGGTGCCGCCACCCCCTCGGGCACCGCCACCCCCTCCGGTACCGCGGCCGGCACCGGTGCGGCCACTCCGGCCGGCACCTCCTCGCCGACCGCCGGCTCCCACTGACCCGCCGCCTCCGGCGCCCGGTCCCGCGAACGCGGGTCCGGGCACCGCGGAGGCGGACCCGCGGAGGGCCGGCCGGGCTCGGTCGCGCACGCGAAGGACCCCTCCGGGCGGCTGCCCGGAGGGGTCCTTCGTGGGTCCGCCCGGTCCGCGCCGGCGGAGCGGGCGGCTCTGTCGAGCCGCTCGCCCCCCCCGGCACGGAGGTCCCGGTCGTCCGGTCTACGGCTCGAACTTGTAGCCGAGGCCACGGACCGTGACCAGGTAGCGCGGCGCGCCCGGGTCCGGCTCGATCTTCGCCCGCAGGCGCTTCACGTGGACGTCGAGCGTCTTGGTGTCCCCGACGTAGTCGGCGCCCCAGACCCGGTCGATCAGCTGCATCCGGGTGAGCACCCGGCCCGCGTTGCGCAGCAGCATCTCCAGCAGGTCGAACTCCTTGAGCGGGAGGTCGACCTTGGCGCCGTCGACGGTCACCACGTGGCGGTCGACGTCCATCCGGACCGGGCCCGCCTCCAGCGCGCCCGGGCCGCCACCGTCGCCGGGGCCCTCGGCCTCGCCGCGCCGGCGCAGCACCGCACGGATCCGGGCCACCAGCTCACGGGTGGAGTAGGGCTTGGTCACGTAGTCGTCCGCACCTATTTCCAGGCCGACGACCTTGTCGATCTCGCTGTCCTTGGCGGTGACCATGATCACCGGGACGTTCGAGCGCACCCGGAGCTGGCGGCAGACCTCGGTGCCGGGCAGGCCCGGCAGCATCAGGTCGAGCAGGACGAGATCGGCGCCGTTCCGTTCGAACTGCTCCAGGGCGTCGGGGCCGGTGGCGGCGATGGCCACCTCGAAGCCCTCCTTGCGGAGCATGTACGAGAGAGCGTCGCTGAACGACTCCTCGTCCTCGACCACCAGTACTCGGGTCACGATCAGGCCTCCGGGGCAAGCTGGGGGGTTGTGTCTGACAGGGGTTGCGCGGACTCCCCGGCGGGGAGCGTGTGGTCCTCGGGGGCCTGCCCGGCGGGCAGGCGCACGGTGAAGGTGGAACCCTGGCCCTCGACGCTCCACACCGAGACGGTGCCGCCGTGCGAGGCGGCCACGTGCTTGACGATGGAGAGGCCGAGGCCGGTGCCGCCGGTCGCCCGGGACCGGGCCGGGTCGACCCGGTAGAACCGTTCGAACACCCGCTCGCGGTCCTTCTCGGAGATGCCGATGCCCTGGTCGGTCACCGAGATCTCGATCAGCTCGCCGTCGGCCTCGCCGAGGGCGGCGGCACTGGAGATCCGGCGGGTGGCGATCGCGACCCTGGTCCTCGGCGGGCTGTAGTTCACGGCGTTCTCGACCAGGTTGCCGAGCGCCGCGGCCAGCTGGCCGCGGTGGCCGTGCAGGTAGAGGCCGGCGATGCCGCCGGCCGCGATCAGGATCTGCTTGGCGGCGGCCTGCTGGCGGCAGCGGTCGATCGCCTCCGCGATCAGCTCGTCCACCGCGACCGGCTCCGGGTCGACCATCAGCCGGTCGTCCTGGACCCGGGAGAGGTCGATGATCTCCTGGACCAGGCTGGCCAGCCTGGTCGCCTCGATCTGCATCCGGCCGGCGAAGCGCTGCACCGCCTCCGGGTCGTCGGACGCGTCGGCGACCGCCTCGGAGAGCAGCGAGAGCGCGCCGACCGGGGTCTTGAGTTCGTGGCTGACGTTGGCGACGAAGTCGCGGCGGACCGCCTCGACCCGGCGGCGGTCGGTCTGGTCCTCGACCAGGACCAGGACCAGCCGGGAGCCCAGCGGGGCGACCCGGACCGACACCGCGAGCGGCTCGGCGGCCCGCGCCGCACCGGGGCGGGGCACCTCCAGCTCGACCTGGCGGATCTCACCGTCCCGGCGGGTGGCCCGGGCCAGCGAGAGCATCTGGTCGATGGCGACCGCGCCGCCGCGCACCAGTCCCATCGCGTACGCCGCGGAGCTGGCCTTGACCACCTCGTCGCCCTCGCCGAGCACGATCGCGCAGGAGCGCAGCACGGAGAGGACGGTGTCGACCCCCGGGGGAAGGGGAGGTTCATGGGTGGGGTTGTTGAGCCCCTGCTGTCGGGTTCTGCCGTTGGTGCCGCCGTACCTGCCCTTGGCCTGTTCGCGCTCGCTCCAACGGAAGGCGATGGAGGCCGTGAGGCCGACGCCGAGCCCGGCTATGGCGCAGGCAGCGGCGGCGGCCACGTTCACGTCCATACCGCCAGCCTAAGCGCATGACGTGGCCACTCCTCCAGGGTCGGATCAAGGGATCGGCCGCCCGTTGCCGAGAATTCACCTCCACGTAGCTGCCGATTCACCGCACGGGTCGTGCGTGGTCGCCCGGGCGGCCCAGAGTTGGTCGCGCAGCCCGTGTGGGAAGGAACGGTGGATCGAACGCCTGTCCGTCGTCCCCGGTGCGCGCGTACGATGCGCGCCACCAGCAGCGGTCATTCGTACGCCCTACCGACGGTCGTACGGGATGACCGGTCGGCACCGCCACCGACACAGCTACTGAGGAGAGAGCATGCGCGACGCGTACCACGAGGAACTCGACTCGATCGGCGACAGCCTGATCGAGATGGCCCGGCTGGTCGGCTCGGCCCTGGGCCGGGCCACCACCGCGCTCCTCGACGCGGACCTGGCGCTGGCGGAGAGCGTGATCGCCGCCGACGAGAGGATCAACAACCTGCACCACGAGCTGGAGAACCGGGCGATCGACCTGCTCGCCCGCCAGCAGCCGGTCGCCACCGACCTGCGCATCGTCGTCACCTCGCTGCGGATGAGCGCCGACCTGGAGCGCTGCGGCGACCTGGCCCGGCACGTGGCCAAGGTCGCGCGGCTGCGCTACCCCGAGTCGGCGGTGCCGCGCGACCTGCACGCGACCGTCCTGGAGATGGGCCAGCTCGCCCAGCGGCTGGTGGCCAAGGCCGGCCTGGTGATCGCCACCAAGGACGTCGACAAGGCGCTGGAGCTGGAGCAGGACGACGACGCGATCGACGCGCTGCACCGCGACCTGTTCGCGCACCTGATCGACGACCGCTGGCAGCACGGGATCGAGACCGCGGTCGACGTCACGCTGGTCGGCCGCTACTACGAGCGCTTCGCGGACCACGCGGTCTCGGTGGCCAAGCGCGTGGTGTACCTGGTGACCGGCGAGCACGTGGGCGAGTTCATGGCCTCCTCGGAGGCCGCCGGGGAGTGACCCCGGTACGGCACGGCGCCCCCGGAGGCAGGGTCGGTCCCGCCGCCGGGGGCGGCGCCGTGTCCGCTCCGGGCACCGTGGTCTCCGCTCCGGGCGGGGGGCCGGCCCTGTCCCGGACGGGTGGGTCGCCGCTGGTCGGGGTGGGTGGACCGGCTCCGCCGGTGGCGGGCCGGGGCTCCGACGGGCCGGCGGCGCTCACTCCGCGGGGTGAGTAAACCTCGAACAGGGGTGGTGAGGGCGCACGGCTTCTCGGATCGCCCACCACTGCGCGCCCGTTGACGCCCCGTCCGATCGGCGGTTTCACTCGATGCCGTAGGCACCGAAGTGTGCCCGTCACAAGGAGGGTTCCAGCGCGATGAAGGCAAACCCGACCCGACCGGCACCGGCCCACGAGATCGTCGAGCCGCCCGCCCCGAAGCTGCTGCCCGTCCTCGCGGCCGGCTGCGGCTGTGGTCCGGGCTGCGGCTGCGGCTGCCAGTCCGGCGCCCCCTGCCAGTGCGGCGGGGTCAGCGGCGGCTGCTGCGGCCACTGAGAACCGCCGCACCCGGCGAAGCCCCGTGGTGCACGGCCGCCGTGGGAGACGGTCGTGCACCCCGGTCACCGGGTCGGAGTCCTCCGGCCGCCCGACCGCTCGCTCGCGGCGTGCGGCGCGTGGCGTCCAGCGTGCCGCGCGCTGATCAGAACAGGACGTCGGTGCAGGAGTAGAAGGCGTTGCCGGTGTCGGCGATCTCCCAGACCGCCACGACCACCTGGTGCCCGGTCCGGCCGCTCGGGATCGTCGCGGTGTGGCTGAGCGTGCTCGGCACCTGGGTGCCGTTGTACGGGACGGTCAGGAACGGCGTCAGCTCCAGACCGGCCCGGGTGACCTTCTGGCCCGCGTTGTAGCCGGCCTTGGTCAGGTAGTACTTGAAGTTGGCGGTCGCGTGCCGAGCGGTGAACTTCCAGGTGAAGGTGAGCCGCTGCCCCGCCGCCACCTTGGTGGTGGGCCAGGCACCGCCGCGCGGGTCGTCCAGCTCGGCGAACCGGCTGTTGCCGCCGGCGCAGATGGTGCCGTCGGCCGGCCCGGCGCCAGGGAAGCCCTTCGACCCCTCGACGCTCTGCGGCTCCCAGCGGATCGCACCGCAGTCGGTGACCGTACCCGCCCCGCAGAGCGCGGCCCGGCTGGGCGGGGTGGAGATGTAGCCGTGCGACTGCGCCGGCAGGGCGACGGTGAGCGGAACCGCGAGCGCGGCGACGGCCGCTCCCACGAGATGACGTGTGCGCATGGTGCTCCTCCGTGGGGGTGGATGGAGAGTGCGCCGGGCACAGACGCGCGCGCCTGGGGGTGCGGCGGCCACGGAAGATCCGTTGGCATGCCTGTGCCAGGACAGTGCTCACACGGTAGGAGCCCCCACGGCGACCGTCAATGGTCTGAACCACCTTCGCCACACACCGAACCCCCTTGCCGCGCAGGAGGATTGGCCGCGAAGCCGAAACGGCGACGGCCCCGCCTCCCGGAGCGGGAGGCGGGGCCGTAGCGGCAAGCGGGTTACTTCTTGCCCTGGTTCTTGACGGCCTCGATGGCGGCGGCGGCGGCGTCCGCGTCGAGGTAGCGGCCACCCTTGGCGACCGGCTTGAAGTCGGCGTCCAGCTCGTAGACCAGGGGGATGCCGGTCGGGATGTTGAGGCCGGCGATGTCCTCGTCGGAGATGCCGTCGAGGTGCTTCACCAGCGCGCGCAGGCTGTTGCCGTGGGCGGTGACCAGGACGGTCTTGCCGGCGGCGAGGTCCGGGACGATGGCGTCGTACCAGTACGGGAGCATCCGGTCGACGACGTCCTTGAGGCACTCCGTGTTCGGGCGCAGCTCGCTCGGGATGTCGGCGTAGCGGGCGTCACCGGCCTGCGAGTACTCGGCGTCGTCGGCCAGCGCCGGCGGCGGGGTGTCGTACGAGCGGCGCCACAGCTGGAACTGCTCCTCGCCGAACTCGGCCAGGGTCTGGGCCTTGTCCTTGCCCTGGAGGGCGCCGTAGTGGCGCTCGTTCAGACGCCAGCTGCGGCTGACCGGGATCCAGTGGCGGTCGGCCTTGTCCAGGGCGATCTGCGAGGTGCGGATCGCGCGGCGCAGCAGCGAGGTGTGCAGCACGTCGGGGAGCAGGCCCTCGGCGGCGAGGAGCTCGCCGCCACGCGCGGCCTCCTTCTCGCCCTTCTCGTTGAGGTCGACGTCGACCCAACCGGTGAACAGGTTCTTCTGGTTCCACTGGCTCTCGCCGTGGCGGAGGAGGATGAGTCGGTACGTCGTGTCAGCCATGGCCCCCAGCTTAATGGAGGCGTTTAAACGGCTGGTCGGGACCCGCCCCCGTGTGTAATGTTTGCTTCGCGCTAGTGACACTTACCTCGCCGCAGCGCGGACATGCCGGTCCGCTCAGCGGAACGCCTGCCGCCCGGGAGCCCTCAGATGCCCGCTTCGCCCCTTCCTGCCCGAATTCGAAGAGTCGCGAGCGAAACGGTGGGCGGACTGCCCCGGCAGTTCTGGTGGCTCTGGACGTCGACCCTGATCAACAAGCTCGGCGCGTTCGTCGTCACGTTCCTGGCGCTCTACCTGACGACCGACCGAGGGTACTCGGCCGCGTACGCGGGTCTGGTCGCCTCGCTGTTCGGCCTGGGCTCGGCCATCGCCTCGATCGTCGCCGGCGTGCTGACCGACCGGATCGGCCGGCGCCCGACGCTGGTCGCCGCACAGCTCGGCACCGCGCTGTTCACGGCGGTGCTGGGCTTCACCGACGGCCAGGTGGCGATCGCCGCGGTCGCCTTCCTGGTCGGCTTCTGCAACAACGCCACCCGCCCGGCCACCTCGGCGATCATCGCCGACATCGTGCCGGCCGCGGACCGGGTCCGGGCCTACTCGCTGAACTACTGGGCGATCAACATCGGCTTCGGCCTCTCCGCGGCCGCCGCCGGCCTGATCGCCACGCACGGCTACCTCACGCTCTTCCTGCTGGACGCGCTCTCCACGCTGGTCTGCGCAGTAGTGATCTTCGTCCGGATCCCCGAGACCAAGCCGGACACCCCGGCCGCCCGGGTCGACCAGCCCGCGGTCGGCCTCGGCACGGTCTTCCGGGACAGCCGGTTCATGGCGGTCGTGGGACTCAACCTGCTGCTCGCGCTGGTCGCCCAGCAGGGCAGCACCACGCTCGCCGTGGACATGGGCCGCAACGGCATCACCTCGACCCAGTACGGCCTGGTCATCGGCCTCAACGGCCTGCTGATCGTGGTGCTGCAGATCCCGCTCACCCGGTGGATGGAGGGACGCAACCGGACGGCGCTCCTGGTCGCCAGCGCGCTGTTCATCGGCTGGGGCTTCGGGCTGACCATGCTCGCCGGGTCCTCCGCGTGGTTCTACGCGTTCACGGTGGCGGTCTGGACGATCGGCGAGATCCTGAACGCGCCGACCATGATGGGCCTGGTCGCCGAGCTGTCACCGACCCACGCCCGGGGCCGCTACCAGGGCGTCTACTCGCTGTCCTGGTCGCTCGCCTCGTTCCTCGGCCCGGCGGTCGGCGGGGTGCTGCTGGAGCGGGCCGGCAGCACGGCGATGTGGGGCGCCTGTGCGGCCTGCGGCACCGTCGCGGCGGCGGGGTACGTCCTGCTCGGGCGGCGCCCGGGCGCCGCTCCGGCCGCCGCTCCGGCCGAGCGGACGCCGGTGGTCGAGGCGTCGGCGGTCGAGGTGTCGGCGGTCGAGGTGCCTGTGGTCGAGGTGCCTGTGGTCGACCTGTCGGGGGTGGAGCCGTCGGCCGACGTGGCGTCGACGAAGGTGCCGACCGCGAAGGCGGCGACGACGAAGGCCCCGGTCGGCCGCTGAGGCGGAGCGTGCCGGAGCCCCGCCCGTCCGGGGCGCTACTGCTGCGCCGTCGGCGCGGCCAGGTGGGCGAAGGCGGCCAGGTTGCGGGTGGACTCCCCGCGCTTGGTGCGCCACTCCCACTCGCGCCGGATCGCCGAGGCGAAGCCCAGCTCCAGCAGCGTGTTGAACGGCTCGTCGGCGCTCTCCAGCACCGTCCCGAGCAGCCGGTCGACGGAGTCCCCGGTGAGCGCCTCCAGCGGCAGCCGGCCGGCCAGGTAGACGTCGCCGAGCGCGTCGATCGCGTAGGCGACGCCGTACATCCGGGTGTTGCGCTCCAGCAGCCAGCGGTAGACGGCCTCGTGGTTCTCGTCGGGCCGGCGGATCACGAAGGCGTTCACCGAGAGCGTGTGGTCGCCGACCCGCAGGGCGCAGGTGGTGCTCAGCTTGCGAGTTCCCGGGAGGGTCGCCACCAGGGTGTACGGGTCGGTGGTGGCCGGCTCCCAGCCGACCCCGGCGTCGTCCAGGGCGGTACGCAGGAGGGTGAGGGCCTCGTCCTTGGTGCGGATTGCCATGGGGGTGACGTTACTCGGCGGTACCGGTGGCGCGCAGCAGCGCAGCTGCGGCGGCTCCTGACTCCCGGCCCGGACCGGGAGCCGGGAACGGCTCGGAGCCGCTCGGCCCCGACCCCGTACCTCCGCCGACCGGCCCCGGCGGCCGCCCCGGCTCAGGCCAGTCGCAGCCGGGATCCGGTGAGCCGGCCGGCCGGGCGGGCCAGGCTGCCGGCGTACACCTCGGCGGTGGTCGCCGCCGCGGTGTCCCAGCCGAACCCGGCGGCGTGCCGGGCCGCCGCCTCGCCGCGCCGGGCGACCAGCGCCGGTTCGGTGACGTACGGCTCCAGCGCGTGTGCCCAGGCGAGCGGATCGTGGCCGTGGACCAGCGTGCCCGTCACGCCGTCGCGGACGGCGACCGGCAGGCCGCCGACCGCCGCGGCGACCACCGGCGTCCCACAGGCCTGCGCCTCCAGCGCGACCAGCCCGAAGGACTCGCTGTACGAGGGCATCACCAGCGCCGTGGCCGCGCGGTACCACTCGGCGAGCAGGTCCTGGCCGACCGGCCGGTGGAACCGGACGACGTCGCCGATGCCCAGCTGGGCGGCGAGCTTGTGCAGGCTCTCCGGCTTGGCCAGCCCGGTGCCGGACGGACCGCCGACCACCGGGACCACCAGCCGCTCGCGCAGCTCGGGCCGCGCCTCCAGCAGCGCGGCGACCGCCCGGAGCAGCACGTCCGGCGCCTTCAGCGGCTGTATCCGACCGGCGAACAGCAGCACGGCGGCGTCCTGCGGCAGGCCCAGCCGGGCCCGCGCGGCGGCCCGCGCGTCCGGGGCGCCGGGGCGGAAGACGTCCAGGTTGACGCCCGGGTGGACGACGGCGAGCTGGTCGGGCCGGGCCGCGTAGTGCAGCGCCAGCTCGGCGGCCTCCTCGGTGGTGTTGGCGATCAGCCGGTCGGCGGCCTCCACCACCTGCGTCTCGCCGATCACCCGGGCGGCCGGCTCGGGGGTGTCGCCCTCCGCCAGCGCGGCGTTCTTGACCTTCGCCATGGTGTGCATGGTGTGCACCAGCGGCACGCCCCAGCGCTGGGCGGCCAGCCAGCCGACCTGACCGGACAGCCAGTAGTGCGAGTGCACCAGGTCGTAGTGGCCGGGGCGGTGGCCGGCCTCGGTGCGCAGCACGCCGTGGGTGAAGGCGCAGAGCTGGGCCGGCAGGTCCTCCTTCACCAGGCCCTCGTACGGGCCGGCGGTGACGTGGCGCACCAGGACGCCGGGGGCCAGCTCGACGGTGGGCGCGTCGTCCGAGCAGATCGCCCGGGTGAAGACCTCCACCTCGATGTCGAGCTCGGCGAGGCGCTTGGCCAGCTCCACGATGTAGACGTTCATCCCGCCCGCGTCACCGGTACCGGGCTGGTGCAGCGGGGAGGTGTGGACGCTGAGCATGGCGATCCGGCGCGGACGGCGCTGGCGGCCCGGGACGAGCGACTGGAGCCGGCTCCGCACGGGCGGGGTCGGCTGGGCACGGCGTACCGGACGGACGGGGTGCTGGATCACCTGGCTGAAGCCTCCTCTGAGCTGCCCGTCTCTGCAGCCTGCTTGCCTGCTGTTCGGTGTGTGCGCGGCCGCCCACGCCGTACCGCCGCGTCACGGGATGTGGCGCGGCGGTGTGCCGCCCCGTCCGGGCGCACACCACCACCAGTGTGCCAACCACGTGGTCATCGACCGGCATTCCCGTCCCGGCCCATGAGATGGCCCACGGCCAGGCACCCGGGCGGCGGTCGGTGGTGCGGGGAGGCGGGGAGGCGGGGTGGTGCGGGGGTGCGGGGTGGTGCGGGGAGGCGGCCGGGCGGGCCGCCGCGCCGGGGCGGAGCGGAGCGCAGGGGTCGTCGGAAGGCTTCAGGAGGCGCGGCGGGGGCGCGTGACTCGCCGCGCGGGCGTGTGTCGGGCGGCCGGCGCGGACCGTCCGGGCCGGGTCTGCCGCGGGGCGAGCCCGTGCGGCGGCCGGAGCCGGGGCGGCGCGGGCGGCCGCGGGCGGGCCGTACGATTTCCGGCATGGCCGCCTTCTTCGACTCCGCGACCGCGCCTGCCCGCGGACGGACGGGGCGCCCGGTCGGGACGGTGACCCGGGGGACCACCAACACCAACCGGCTGCGCCGGATGGACCGCTGGATCGCCCACACGCTGGGACCGGCACTGCGCTCCGCCGACCGCCCGCCGGTCGCCGTCGACCTCGGGTACGGTGCCGCGCCCTGGACGGCCGTGGAGCTCTCCGGGCGGCTGCGGACGGTGCGGCCGGACGTCCGGGTGGTGGGGATCGAGATCGAGCCGGAGCGGGTCGCCGCCGCGCTGCCGTACGCCGAACCGCCGCTGCTCACCTTCCGGCGCGGCGGCTTCGAGGTGCCGCTGGACGGCGGCGCGCCCGCCCAGCTGATCCGCGCCGCCAACGTGCTGCGGCAGTACGACGAGTCGGCGGTGGCCGGCGTCTGGGACCGGCTCCGGGCCCGGCTGGCGCCGGACGGGCTGCTGGTCGAGGGGACCTGCGACGAGATCGGGCGCCGGCACGTCTGGGTCGCGATCGGACCGGAGGGCCCCCGCACGGTGACCTTCGCGGCCCGGCTGGGCGGCCTCGGACTCCCCTCCGACCTGGCCGAGCGGCTGCCCAAGGCGCTGATCCACCACAACGTGCCGGGCCGGCCGGTGCACGCCTTCCTCGCCGACTTCGACCGCGCCTGGGCGGCCGCCGCGCCGTACGGGGCGTTCGGCGCCCGGCAGCGCTGGGTGGCCGCGTGCACGACGCTGGCGGGCAGCTGGCCGTTGGTGGACGCGCGCGGGCGGTGGCGGCAGGGCGAGGTCACCGTCCCCTGGACGGCGCTCGCCCCGTAGCGGGCGGGCCGGACCGCCCGGACGGCCGGACCGGCCGGCCTGCCGGCCTGCCTGTCCCTGACCGGACGGCCTGCCGGACCGGCCTCGGGCGTGCGCGGATGAGCGAACCCGGGGATTCACTCGAACGAGTTATCGAATACCTCTGGCGTGTTGACGCCTCGTCACGCCACGATGGGGGCACTCGGCCGGCACCTCGTGCGCCACCCCTCCGACCCGGCGTTTCCCCTCCTCCCAGCCCCTCCGCTCCCGCTCCGCCACGCCCCTACGACTCATGCCCGCTCCTCCGGCTCCCGCCCCTCGGCCTCCTCGGCCTCTTGTCCGTGCGACCGGCCCCCGTCGAGCCCCAGCGCCCGCCATTCCCGCTCGAACGCCCGGTACGCCTCCGCCCCGAACAGCACGAACCGCACCTCCTCCAGCTCTCCCACCGACCCCGCCCCCGACCCCGCCCCCGACCTCGCGGCCGCGACGGTGCCGAGGGCGATCCGGGCCGCATCGTCCAGCGGCCACCCGTACACCCCGGCCGACACCGCCGGAAAGGCCACCGTGCGCGCGCCGAGCCCCACCGCCACCCGGAGCGACTCGCGGTAGCACGAGGCCAGCTGCTCGGCCCTCTTGTCGTACTCCTCCGCCAGATGAACCGGCCCCACCGTGTGGACCACCCAGCGGGCCGGCAGCCGTCCCGCCGCGGTCGCCACCGCGCACCCGGTGGGCAGCCCCTTGCCGTACTGCGAGGCCCGAAGCCTTCGGCACTCCTCCAGGATCTGCGGTCCGCCCTTGCGGTGGATCGCACCGTCCACGCCACCGCCTCCCAGCAGGGAGGAGTTGGCAGCGTTCACCACCACGTCCACCTGCTGTTCCGTGATGTCACCCTCGACCAGGGTGATCCGCGTCACCGTCATGTCCGACCTCCACCGTCCGTTCCGGAGCTCGCGGGCGCGTGCTCCGGCTGTCGCTGTCGTTCCCGTCATCCCCGTACCCACCGCACCGCCACCGGCGTGGCAGGAGCCACCACAGCGCCGGGCGGCCGAAGAAATCCCCGGAGTCACGTTATGGTCGCGAGAAGTTCCCCGGCGCAGAGTGCCAGGCGGGCACTGCGGACGGGCTCCGACCGTTACGCACTCGGGGAAAAGGAGGAGCAGTCGATGCCCGCTACGGGAGACGGGCGGGCACCTGGTGCCGCGGACCTGTGGGGTGCCCTCGACGGCACCCTCACCGACCGCGCCCGCATTCGGCCCGCCGCCACCGAGCAGTCGGCCGGACCGGCCACGGCGACTCCGCCGATACCCCACCCCCGGTCGGTCACCGCCGGAGCCCCCTCCCGGGGCGCCTCCTCCGCCGTTCCGTCGGCCGCCCCGCTCAAGCTGCTGGTGATCGAGGACGACGCCTCCGACGCCCAGCTGCTCAAGGACGCCGTGGCCGACAGCGGCGCTCCGATCGAGATCCACTGGGCCCGCGGGCTGGAGCAGGCCTCCGAGCTGCTGGCGACCGGCACCTCGGGAGGCCGGCGTGGACGGCAGCGCGCCGCCGGTTTCAGCTGTGTGCTGCTCGACCTGGCCGCCCCCGCCGACCTGCCGCACCCCTCGGACGCCTCCGACGGCCTGGAAGGTCTGCACGAGCTGCTCCGGCGGGCCCCGCACACCGCCGTCGTGGTGCTCACCGACGCCGCCGGCGCGGAACTCGGTGCCGCCGCGGTGGCCGCCGGGGCACAGGACTTCCTGATCAAGCACGAGACGGACGGTCCGCTGCTGGCCCGCGCCCTGCGGTACGCCGTCGAGCGCAAGCGCGCCGACGAGTCGCAGCGGCGACTGGTCGAGGCCGAGCTGCGCGGCCAGGAGAACGCCCGCCTCCAGCGCCATCTGCTGCCCACGCCCCTGCTGGACGGTGCCGGGCTCTCCTTCACCCGGCGCTACCGCCCCGGCCGCCGCCGCGCCCTGCTGGGCGGCGACTTCTACGACGCCGTCCGCACCGACGACGGCACCGTCCACGTGGTGATCGGCGATGTCTGCGGTCACGGACCGGACGAGGCGGCCCTCGGGGTCGCCCTCCGGATAGCGTGGCGCACCCTGGTCTTCGCCGGCCTCACCGGCGAGGCCCTGCTGACCACCCTCCAGCACGTCCTGGAGCACGAGCGCCGCAGCGACGAGATCTTCGCGACGCTCTGCATGCTGGTCATCGAACCCAACGACGCGACCGGCGAACTCGGCTCACTCGGCGCCGTCGAGCACGCGCAGCTGTACCTCGCCGGGCATCCCGCTCCGCTGCTGCTCGGCACGGACCACAAGCCGGTGACGCTGCCGTCCGACCCGGCCGGCCCCGCGCTCGGTCTGCTGCCCTGCGACGACGGCCTGGCCGTCTGGCCCTCGCACCCGCTCGAACTCCGCCCCGGCTGGCGGCTGCTGCTCTACACCGACGGGCTCATCGAGGGCCGGGTCGGCGCCGGCTCCCGGCGTCTCGGCCAGGACGGGCTGGCCGATCTCGTCGGCGACCACCAGGCCGCCGGGCTGACCAGGGGCCGCCTGATCGACAGCGCGATCGCCGAGGTCGAGGAGCTCAACGGCGGGGCGCTGACGGACGATGTGGCCGTCCTGCTGCTGGAGCGCAACCCGGTGCAGCTGATCCTCGGCTGACGCTCCTCGGCCGAGGCGGCCGGCCCTGCTACCAGGGGGCCGCGTCGAGGTGGCACGGGGCACCGGCACAGCAGCGAGCCCCGGTGCGCGCGGATCGGTCCCGCGAGCACCGGGGCTCGTCGCTGAAGTGCCCGGCGTCCTACCAGGGGCCGTAAGGGCCCATGTTGCGCTGGTCGCCCCGGCCACCGCCCCGGTTGGTCAGCTCCCGGATCGCCGGCCGCACGTCGACCATGTAGACGATCGCGGCGACGAGACCCGCCAGGGTCAGGAAGCTGGTCAGGAAGTTCGCCCCGAACAGCAGGTCCAGCCCGAACGCGATGCCCAGGACGGCCAGCCAGAACCCCTTGGTCTTCTTGTCCGTCGCCCGATAGGCGTCCTCCGGGCGGGTGGCCGCGTCGATCAGTGCGAACAACTTGAAGCCCAGAAGGGCGACGGCCAGCCACCAGAACGGGTTCAGGTAGTCCAAGCCCAGGATCTGAGCCACTCCGCCCATCGCGGTCTCCTCTGCGTCTCGGCTCCGGCGTGTCGACCGTCGTCCATCCTGGCACGACGGACCGCTCGCCACGGTGTCAACGTCCCGAGGTCACCGGATGTGCCCTGCGGGCAGCCCGGTCCCACCGGAGTGCGGCGGTGCCGGTGCTACTCGGCGGCCTTCTTGGCCCGGGCCTTCTTCGGTGCGGGCTCCTCGGCGGGGGCGACGGCCGGCTCGTCGTCCTCGACCAGCTCGGCCTCGACCAGCTCGGGGCCCTCGGCGGACTGCGCCGCCCCGACCGGCTCGACCGCGTCGGCCGGGCCGCCCCGCTCGACGACGCCCTTGCCGCGCTCGGCCAGCTCGTCGTAGGCCTCCTTGGCCTTCACCGCCAGCTCGACCGCGCGGCCGACCTGCTGGAGGGCGAAGCTCTGCGCCCTCTCCTGGAGCACCTTGAGGTCGGCGGGCAGGGTGGTCACGGTGCCCGCGACCTTCGCCTGCGCCTCGACCAGCCGGGCCTGCGCGTCCTGGAGCCTGGCGGCGGCCTTGTCCTGCGTGCCCTTGCGGTCCGCGGCCAGGGCCTCGACCTTGCCGGGCACCTCGCGCAGCTTCTCGTAGGCGAGGTCGCCCGCGCCGGCGAGTGCGTAGAGCGGGGTCGGGTCGCTCAGGGTCTTCTTGATCTCGTCCGTGATCGGCATGCCGGTCCTCCCGTGGTCTAGGTTGCCGAGCCGACGGCGGTCGGGCCGTCGGCCTCGGGGTCGTGCGGCGCCGCGTCCGTGTCCTTGCGGGCGGCGTTCTCCTTGAGGAAGGCGTCGTAGACCGCGAGCAGCGCCTGCTTCTGCTGCTCGTTGATCAGTGGATCGGCCAGGATCGAGGCCCTCAGCTCCAGGCCCTCACCCCGCCGCTCCTCCAGGATCCCGGCCTGGACGTACAGCGTCTCCGCCGAGATCCGCAGCGCCTTGGCGATCTGCTGCAGGATCTCCGCACTCGGCTTGCGCAACCCTCGCTCGATCTGGCTGAGGTAGGGGTTGGACACGCCGGCGGCCTCGGCGAGCTGCCTCAGCGAGTACTGCGCGTTCCGCCGCTGCTCGCGGATGTACTCACCCAGCGAGCCGACGTTCAGTGAGGCCATGGGCCCAGCCTGCCCCACCGTGCTTGCAAATGCAAGCACGGTGCTAGCAACAGCAAACGCGTCGGCGCCGGGTGCTGCCGCCCGCGCGCCCGTGGGCACGTCCGGCCCGCCCGGGCCGGCGGGCCGCCTACTCGTCGCCGCCGCTGGACCGCTTGATGCTCCGGCGGCGGTTCCGCCGCGCGATGTGCAGCAGCTCGCCCGCCGCCAGGGTCACCGCCGCCACCGCACGGACCCATCGGGGCCCGCCCCGATCGGCCCACACGACGCAGACGCAGCCGCCGATGGCGAGCGCCAGGATCCCGAGCAACAGAACGATCATGAACCCACCCCTGCGGTCGTTCGTCCATCCGTGACACGGAGGATCCGTGACACGGAGGATCCGTGACACGGAGTCTTCCGGAGTGGCGACGTTCTACGCGTGGCGCGACGGGATTGCCCGGCAGCTGAGGTGTTCGACCGGATCGGTGCCGTCGACCGGGTTGCCGTTCGGCGGCACCTGGCCGACGGCCCGGCTTCCTCGAAGCTCCACGCCGGCCGACGGGCCCGACCAGCGGAGCGACGGCACCGGGCCCCTCGGACCGGCGGGCGGAAGGCAGTCCGACCGGTGCCCGTCGAGCCGAGGGCGGGGGCCGGTTCCGGACCGCGTGGCAGAGGCGCGCGCCGTCCAGGATTCGCCGATACCGCCGGTGCTCCCCCGTGACGGTCGAGGCCCGCGACCAGGGCCGCCCCGACCGACCTCGGCGGATCAGACGGCGTCCGCCACCCGGACCGGCATCAGGATGGAGAAGGTGCCGTCGCGGCCGGCGGTGCGGATGGCCAGGGGGGCGATGGGACCGGCGAGTTCGAGGACGAGCTGCTCGGGGCCGGCGGCCGGCAGGGCGTCGAGGAGGAAGTCGCGGTTGACGGCCACCCGGACGTCCCCGGGGGCCGGGTCGCCGTCGGCGGCGACGGTGAGCCGCCCGTCCCGGCCGACGGTGAGCACGGTGACCTCGCAGACTCCGCCGTTCGGGCCCGAGTGCAGGCTGCGGGTGGCACCGGACTCGACGGCGTCGCGCAGCTCGGCGGCGGCCAGGTCGATCCGGTGGACCGGGTCCAGCCGGGTCAGCGAACGGTAGTCGGGGAAGTCGTGGTCGAGGGCGGCGCCCTCGATCCGGTGGCCGCCGGTCTCGGCCCGGACCAGGCCGGCGCCGAGGGTCAGTTCGGCCTCCTCGGCCCCGGAGCCCAGCAGCGCACGGATACCGTCGACCAGGGCGGTCGGAGCGATCGCGGCGACCGGGGCCCAGCCCTCGTCAGGTGCGTCCGGCAGGTCGGGCGCGTCCGGCAGCCGCACCTCGGCGAGCGCCATCCGGTACCGGTCGGTGGCGACCAGCCGCAGCAGTCCGCCCTCCAGGTCGAACAGCACCCCGGACAGCACCGGGAGTTCGGGGTCCGCGCCGACCGCGAAGCGGACCGCACCGAGGGCCTCGGCCAGTTCGCGCGCGGGGACGGTGACGGTGCGGGCGGCAGGCGTGGCGGTCATGGGGTTCTCCCTCTGGTCGATCAGCGTGCGGATCAGGGAGAGCTCCCGGCGGGCGTCCGCGAGACCGGCCTCCAGCCGGCGCAGGTGCGCGTCGACCACCCGGTGGGCCGCGCCGGAACCGGCTTCCGCACCGAGCACGGCCCGGATGTCGGCCAGCGGCAGGCCCACCCGGCGGAGGCGGCAGAGCAGCCGGGCGTCGGCGAGCTGGGCGGGCGCGTACCAGCGGTAGCCGCTCTGCGGGTCGACCCAGGCGGGGGTGAGCACGTCGGCGCCGTCGTAGAAGCGCAGCGCGCTGACGCCGAGGCCGCTGTCGCGGGCCAGTTCACCGATGCTGCGCAGGTCGCTCTCCATGCCCGGGACTCTCCGGCCTCGATCAGGTCGAGGGTCAAGCCGCACGGCCGGACCGGACGTGACGATACCGACCGCCGGGCGCCTGCCGCGCCGGGGGCGGCAGGCGCCCGGCCACCCCCTCGCCGCTCCGCCGTCCGAGCGGTTCCGCGAGCCGCGCTGAGCCCATGGTTGAACTTTGAACGAAACCGTCCTATGGTGGAGCCAACAAGTTGAAGCCTAAACAAATGGCTTCGGACCCGAGGAGGAGCCATGGGCCTTTTCAACCGCACCAAGACCACCGCCGCCACCGCCACCGCCGTGGTCGAGACCCCGGCCGGACCGGACCTCGCCCACCTCACCGGTGACTGGGCGATCGACACCACCCACAGCGAGGTCGGCTTCTCGGTGCGCCACGCCATGGTCACCAACGTCAAGGGCCGCTTCACCGAGTACGACGGCAAGCTGCACCTGGACGGCGCCCTCCCGCACAACTCCACCGCCGAGCTGGTGATCAAGGTGGCGAGCATCGACACCAACCAGGCCCAGCGCGACGAGCACCTGCGCACCGGCGACTTCTTCGCGGCCGAGGCCCACCCGGAGATCCGCTTCCGCAGCACCTCCGCCGAGCGCCTGCGCGGCGACTCGTACCGGATGACGGGCGACCTCACCATCAAGGGCACCACCCGGTCGATCGTCCTGGACCTCGACTACACGGGCAGCGCCACCGACGCCTACGGCGCCGAGCGAGTCGGCTTCGAGGGGACGGCCGTGCTGGACCGCACCGACTGGGGCCTCAGCTACAACGCCGCGCTGGAGACCGGCGGCGTGCTGATCGGCGAGAAGGTCAAGCTCAGCTTCGACATCTCCGCCGTCAAGGCGGCCTGACCCGGCCGACCGCTGTCACGGCCCCGCGTTCGACCCGCCCCTGCCGACCCCCGAACGGCAGGGGCGGGTTCATGCCGCGAACCGCGCCCGCCCCAGGCCGCGCCCCAGGCCTCCCCGCCCCACGGCTACGGACGCCTACGCCGCGAGCAGCGCGGCGTCCGCCTCCGCCAGCCAGCTGCCGGCCGGGCGGCTCAGCCAGCCCTCGCGCGCCCCGAGTTCGGCGGCCGCCGACTCCAGCGCGGACAGGCCCGGGTGCCGCAGGTCCGGCCGGCGCACCAGGCTCACCAGCGTCAACGGCACCGGATCGACCAGTGGCACGTTCACCACACCCGGGATCAGCGGGCCCCCGACGGTGGTCAGCATCGGGTCGCCGTGCCGCGTGAGGTAGCGGGCGGTCTCGTCCACCCCGACCGGCGGCGCGTACGGCGCGGCGGGCGTGAGGCCGTGGTCGCGCAGCAGGCAGGTCCCCAGGTCGGCCCACTCGGTGGTGGCCGGATTGCCCGCGCAGACGTCCACCGGGTGCCCGGCCAGGTCCGCGAGCCGCAGCGCGGGCCGGTCGGCGAGCGGGTGGCCGACCGCCATCATCACCGAGACCCGCTCCAGCCGGACCGGCGTCTGGGCCAGTTGAGCACGCAGGCCGGCCGGCAGACCGGCGAAGCGCCCGAACGCCGCATCCAGCCGGTGCGCCGCCAACTCCTCGGCGGCCGCAGCGAGTCCGCCGAGGAAGCGGGCCAGGATCTCGCCCTCCGGCCAGGCGGCCCGGGCCCGTTCGAGCACCCGGTCGGTGGTCAGGTCCGGCCCGGAGACGTCGCTGTTGAGGTCGAGCAGCAGTGGGCGCCGCTCGGCACCGTTGACGATCTCGTCGTGCAGGGCCAGCAGCCGGCGGGCCTGCGGCAGCAACCGTCGCCCGGCCGGGGTGAGGTCGACGCTGCGGGTGGTGCGGGTGAAGAGCGCGTCGCCGAGCAGCTTCTCCAGCGTGCGGACGTCGCGGCTGAGCGCCTGCTGGGCGACGTGCAGCCGCTGGGCGGCCCGGCCGAAGTGCAGCGTCTCGGCCGCGGCGACGAAGCCGCGGAGCAGCCGGGGGTGCAGGTCATGGGGCATGGCGGCAGATTAACAACAGCCTGATGTGAGTACGGCGAAACAGGTGTTGGACCGGAAGCGGGCGGCTGTTCGAGGCTGGAGCCCTCCCCCACCCCTCCACGAGGAGTTCCATGCCCGCCTCCTACCGCCGGCTGTTCGCACTGCCCGGTACCGCCGCCTTCACCCTAGCCGGGCTGCTCGGCCGGCTCACGATGTCGATGACCGGCGTCGCCCTGGTGGTGCTGCTCTCGGAGCGGCGCGGCTCGTACGCGCTGGCGGGCACCGTCGCGGCGGTCGGCCTGGCCACCGGAGCGATCGGCATGCCGCTGCTCGGCCGGCTGGTCGACCGGTACGGGCAGGCCCGCGTCACCGTCCCGGCCACCCTGTACAACGCCGTCCCGCTCGTCGGCCTGCTGCTCTGCGTCCGGTTCGACGCGCCGGACTGGACGCTGTACGCCTGCTGGGCCGCCTGCGCGGCGGCACCGAACCTGGGCGGCATGGCGCGGGCCCGCTGGGCACACCTGTACCGGGACGACGCGGCGGCCCGGCACCTGGCCAACTCCTTCGAGCAGTCGTTGGACGAGCTCTGCTTCATGGCGGGTCCGGTGCTCGCGATGGTGCTCTGCACCACCGTGGCACCGGAGGCCGGTCTGCTCGCCGCCGGGGTTTTCGGCAGCGCCGGCGCCCTGCTGTTCGCCGCCCAGCGCCGGACCGAACCCCCGCTCGCGGCCCGGCGCCCCGGCTCGACGGCCGACCGGTCCGGCCCCCGCCCCGAGTGCTCGGACCCCGCCGATCGCCCGCACCGGCACGGCTCTCCGCTCCGGACTCCCGGGCTGCGGGTGCTGCTGCTGACCTTCCTCGCCACCGGCGTGGTCTTCGGTTCGATGGAGCTCACCACCGTGGCGTACGCCGACACGCTCGGTCACAAGCCGCTGGCGGGCGGGCTGTTGGCGCTGGTGGCGGGCGGTTCCTGCGTGGCCGGACTGGTCTTCGGCCTGCTCCGGCCCCGCCGGGCGGCGGGCGTCCGCTTCCTGTTCGGCGTCACGGCGATGGCCGTGCTGCTGCTCCTGCCGCTGGCCGCCGGGCTCGGCGGGGCCGGGCTCGTCCTGCTCGGCGCGGCGCTGTTCGTGGCCGGGACGGGCACCGCCCCGACCATGGTCACCGGTATGACGCTCGTCCAGGAGCTCCTGCCGGAGCGGCAGTTGAACGAGGGCATGGCGGTGGCGGTGTCCGGCATCGTGGTCGGCATCTCGGCCGGGGCGGCGCTCGCCGGCGCGGTCGCCGAGCACACCGCCCCCGGCACCGGCTACTGGCTGCCGGCCGGCGCCGCCTCGCTCGCCCTGCTGATCGCCCTGGCCGGCCGCCGCCACCTGCGGGCGCCCGCCGCTCCCCCGGCACCCCGGCGTTCCGGACGGATTGTCAGTGCCGCGCACTAACGTGCTCGACATGGAACCGGTGACCATCCGATACGTCCGTGGCGATGCCACCGCGCCCCAGGGCAAGGGCGTAAAGGTGATCGCCCATGTCTGCAACGACCTCGGCGGCTGGGGGAAGGGCTTCGTCCTGGCGCTCTCACGGCGCTGGCCGGAGCCGGAGGCGGCGTTCCGCCGCTGGCACCGGGAGCGCGCGGAGAACGACTTCGGCCTGGGCGCGGTGCAGGTGGTCCAGGTCGAGCCGTACATCCGGGTGGCCAACATGGTCGGCCAGCGCGGCATCCGGACGGGCCGGTCGACGGGCCCACCGGTGCGGTACGGGGCGATCGACTCCGCACTGGCGGCACTGGCCGGACACGCACTCGCGCTCGGCGCCTCCGTCCACATGCCCCGGATCGGCTGCGGCCTGGCGGGCGGGCGCTGGGAGCTGGTCGAGCCGCTGGTGACGGCCCGCCTGGTGGATCAGGGGGTGCCGGTGACGGTCTACGACCATGACTAGCCGACCACCACCGGTTCGCTACCTCCGCGATCCGGCCGTCAGCGTGGCGGCGGGCCAGGTGTACTCGTACTCGGGCAGCACGTATCCGCCCGGGAAGACGCCCTCCTGCTCCGCCGTCCGGTGACCGCCCTCGCGCTCGTAGAAGGCGACCGCCCGGGTGTTGTCGCGCAGCACCTCCAGGTAGAGGTCGGCTCCGGGGTGGCGCTCGGCGACGTGCAGGCGTACGGCGTCGAGCAGCGCGCGGCCGATGCCGCCACCGGTGCGGCCGGGCCGGACGTGCAGGTTGTCGATCAGCACCCGGCCGTCGGGCTGCGGCACCGCGTAGGCGAACCCGACGGTGCTCCCGGCCTGCTCGGCGATCAGCAGCTCCGGGGTGTTGGCCGGTTCGCCGTAGTCGACGGCCAGCCGCAGGGCCCACACCTCGTGCCGCTCGGCGGTCAGCCCGTCGCCCAGCGCCCGTGCCGGGACGATGCCGGTGTAGGCGGTCCGCCAGCTGAGGGCGTGCAGCTCGGCGACGGCCCCGCTGTCGTCCGCGGTGCCGCGGCGGATGGTGATGTCCATGGGACGAGCGTCCCACACGGCCGGACTTGATCATGATCGGACTTTGCGCCTACAGTCTCCCCATGCTTTTGAACGCGTTCGAAATGCATGGGGCGGGGCGTCGGTACCGGATGTGGAGGGGGCATCCGGTACCGCACGCACCGACACCGGCCGTCGAGGGGCGGTCCGGCTAGGCTCGGGGCCGTGGACGACCTGGCAGCGACGAACGGTACGAACAAGAAGAGCGGCACGAACGGCACGGACGGCCCCGAGGTCGCGCCCGGCACGCCGTCGACCCCGGCGGCACCACCCGCCGAGGTGCACGGCAGTCGCGCGCAGCCGAAGACCGACAAGAGCGAGGCGACCAGGGCCCTGATCCTGGAGACCGCGATGCGGCTCTTCCAGGAACGGGGCTACGAGAAGACCACCATGCGCGCCATCGCCTCCGAGGCCGGTGTCTCGGTCGGCAACGCGTATTACTACTTCTCGGCGAAGGAATTCCTGATCCAGGGGTTCTACGACCGGATGACGTACGACCATGCGGCGGACGCCAGGAATCGCATGGCCAAGACGCGGGATTTCTCCGAGCGACTGGAGATCGCGCTGACCTCCTGGCTCGACACGGCCGCGCCGTACCACGAGTTCGCGGCGCAGTTCTTCCGGACGGCGGCGGACCCGAACAGTGCGCTGAGCCCGTTCTCCGACGAATCGCACCCGGCCCGGGCCACGGCTGTGGAACTGTTCCGCGATGTGCTGCAGGGCTCCGACCTGGCGCCGAAGCTGGACGCCGAGCTGGTCGAGCTGCTGCCCGACGTGCTCTGGCTGCACCTCATGGTCGTGGTCCTCTACTGGGTCTTCGACCGGACCGAGGACACCGAGCGGACCCGGGAGTTCGTCCGGCGCTCGACCCCCATGGCGGCCCGGGTGATCAACCTCTCTCGCTACCGGGTGTTCCGGCCGATCGTCCGCGACGCCAAGGGTCTCATCCAGGACTTCATCCTGCCCACCATCGGAAAGAACGCCGTCAAATAGGGCCCGCCTCCGCCCTGGAACACAGGCGACGGCCGGGCGCTCCCGATATCGGGAACACCCGGCCGTGAACACGCGGCCGTGAACACCCGGATGCGTGGGCGCACCCACGCGACTCAGAAGCTGTCCGGGTTCCAGGCGAGCAGGGGCGTGCGCAGCAGCAGGTCGGCGGCGGCGGCCGCGCCCGGGCGCAGTTCGGTGACCAGGCCCGCCGCGGCCAGTCGGGGGGCGGTCTCGCCGCCCAGGTAGAGCGAGCCGAGCGCGGAGACGCCCAGCGCGAGGTCGGCCTCGTCGTCGGTGCGGGTGCAGCGGCCGCTGCCGTCGGCGGCGACCTCGACCGCCCACCGGCCGGCCGCGTAGCCGTCCCGGTCCTCGACCTCCAGGACGACCCGGCCGGGCGCGCCGTACGTCCGGGCGTTGAAGGCGGCCTCGACGTCGAGCACCCGGAGCCACATGAAGTCGGCGTTCTCCGCGTGGGGCGTGGCGGCGCGCGGGTCGGCCAGCAGCAGCGGCAGCGGGTCGTCCGGTCCGATGTTCTCCACCACGACCTTGCGCACCCAGTCGACGGAGAGGACGAACCGCCACAGCTCGGCGGCGGTGCCCCGGTCCAGTGCGAGGAAGTCGACGACGGTGAGGGCGCAGTTCGGGTAACTGCCGTCCCAGGTGTCGTCGACCCGGTAGACGACCAGGCCGGTGGCGGTGCCCTCGGCGTCGCGGTGGACGGCGGCGAAGGGCTCCTTCCACTCGAAGCCCGGTACCTGGACGTCCCCGGTCTGGCGCCTCCACCAGAGTTCGTTGCGGGCGATCGCACCGGGCTGGGTGCGCCGCCAGCGGTCGTGCAGCTCGGAGCCGACCTTGCGCAGCTCCTCCATGCGGACGAGATCGATCCGCCCACCGGGCACGGTCGGCAGGCCCTCGCGCAGACCCCGGGCCCGCAGCAGGTCGATGTTCCAGCCGTGGCCGCGGGTGGCCGGGCCGAAGCCGTAGCGCCCGTAGATGTTGTACTCGGCGGCGACCAGGATGGCGACGGCCGAACCGCGTTCCCGGGCGGCTGCCAGATCCTCCGTCATCATCCGGCGGAGCAGGCCGCGCCGGCGGTGGGTGGCGGTCACGGTGACGGAGGTGATGGCGTCCGCCTCGACGACCGCTCCGCCGGGGACGGTCAGCTCGACGTCGAAGCTGCGGAAGGTGGCGACGTAGCGGCCGGCGTCCAGGGCGCCGAGCACCCGGCCGGGCGCCCACTGCTGGCGACGGAAGTCCGCCGCGCTGTCCACGTGTGAACGGAGGAATCCGAGAGCGAGCGCCCGGTCCCAGCCCTCGATCTCGTCCTTGGCGATCGCACGGATCTCGACTCCGCCGATGCCTTCTGTCTGCTGGGCGCTGCCCGGATCGCGGGTGCCGCCGTCCACATCGTTGCCCATGACGTCACGGTACGACCGCCCTCCGGCGACGGCACCTCATTTTCGCCCGTCCCGAAATCGGCCCTGCGGGCCGGTGCGCGGCCGGGCCCCGCGCTGTCGGCCCGCCCTTTCGGGCCGGTGCGTCAGGCGGCGCACCCCGGCACCACCAGGCCGGACTCGTACGCGATCACCACCGCATGAGTCCGGTTCTGTGCGCCGAGCTTGGTCAGCACGTTTCCGACGTGCGTCTTGACCGTCTCCTGGCTCACCGTGAGCGAGTCCGCGATCTCCGGGTTGGACAGACCGGTGGCCATCAACCGCAGCACCTCCTCCTCCCGCCCGGTCAGCGCCGCCCTCGGCAACGCTTCGGCGGAACCCAGCGGCCGGGCGGCGACCATCCGGCGCAGGGCCGCCGGGAAGAGGATCGCCTCTCCCGCCGCCACCACCCGCACCGCCTCGGCGATCTGCCGGACCGGGAGCCGCTTGAGCACGAACCCGCTGGCCCCCGCGCTGAGCGCGGCGGTGACGTAGCCGTCGTTCTCGAAGGTGGTGATGACCACGACCTTCGGCGCATCGGCCGAGTCGGCCAGTAGCTGCCTGGTCGCCTCGATTCCGTTGCGACGCGGCATCCGCACGTCCATCAGGACCACGTCCGGCCGCAGCAGCCGCGCCTGCTCGACCGCCTCGACGCCGTCGGCGGCCTCCCCGACCACGACGATGCCCGGCTGCACCGCGAGCAACGTGCGCAGACCGCTGCGCGTCACCTCGTCGTCGTCCGCGAGAAGTGGCACCTCCCCCCGGGGCCGTATCCGCTACGGGCGGGCGTAGAAGTCCGGGGTGCCCATGATCCAGAGGCTGGCCTGTTTGACGGGCATGCCCTGGCGGGGGGCCTCGATCATCTGATCGTCGCCGATGTAGAGGCCGACGTGGTGGATGTCGGCGGCCCGGCCGGTGTCGGTCCAGAAGACCAGGTCGCCGGGGCGGAGCTGGCGGTAGCCGATCGGGGTGCTCTGCGCGTACTGGTCGGCGGCGAAGTGGTTCAGCTGCTTGCCGCCCTGGCGCCAGGCCATCATGGTCAGCCCCGAGCAGTCGTAGCCGCCGGGGCCCTCGCCGCCCCAGACGTAGGGGAGGCCGATCTTGGAACGGGCGAAGGCCACGGCGGCGGCCGCGCCCTCGGCCGACCACGGGCGGGCAGCCGGGGGCGAGCTCGGAGCCGGCGCCATCGCGGTGCCCGCCGCCTCGGCTGCCGTCTTCTCCGCCGCGGCCTTCTCCGCTGCCGCCTGTTCAGCCGCCGCCTTCTCGGCAGCGGCCTTCTCGGCGGCCGCCTGGGCCGCGGCCTCGGCCTCACGGGCGGCGATCGCCTCCAGCGCCTCGCGCCGCTGCCGCTCCAGCTCGACGGTGGTGTGGCGGGCGGCGGCGAGATCGGCGAGCAGTTGTTCGCGGCGCAGGCCGACCGCCGTGACCTGCGCCTGTTGCGCGGCCAGCCGCGCCTCGGCCCGGCCCCGGGCCGCACCGACCTCGGCGGCGGCCTTCTCGGCGGCCTCGGCGGCGGTGCGGGCGGTGGCCGAGGCGCGGGCCGCGGCGGCTGCCGTGGAGGTGGCCGCGTCCAGGATCTGCCGGGTGCGGTCACTGGCGACGCCGACCACCGCCACCTGGTCGCCGGCCTCGCGCGGCCCATGGGCGCCGATGAGGGCGTTGACGGCGGAGAGCTCGGCGCTGGTGCCCTGACGGTACGTTTCGGCGGCCAGCCGGGCGGCGTCCTCGGCGGCCTCGGTCCGCGCCGCCTCGGCGGTGGCGGCCCGTCCGGCGGCGGCGGACTCCTCGGTGCGAGCGCGGGTGAGTGCGACCTGCGCGCCGTTGTAGGCCTCGACGGCCTGCTCGACGGTGCGGGCGGCCCGGTCCAGTTCGGCGGTCGCCGCGGTGAGCCCGGCTTCGATGGTGGAGACCGAGGCGGCCCGGCGGTCGGCCTCGACCCGGGAGCGGTCGACCTCCTCGGCGGAGGGGTAGGCCCCGTCGGCGGAGGGGTAGGCCCCATCGGCCGGCGCCCCCGCTGCAGAACCGGACGCGGAACCGGCCCCGGACGCGGAACCGGCTGCGGCCCCGGACGCCGCGTCATCGACCGCGTCCGCCGGGACTGCCGCGGCGGCGGGAAGCAGCCCGAGCAGAGCGGTGAGGGACAACAGGAGGGTCGGCAGGAGCCTGCGCACCACGGGACATCCCTTCTCAGGTGTCGGACGTGGGCCTTCGGAGAGCCCCAGGCGGACCTGGTCACCCCGACCACCCAGCGAATCTGGCGAAATATTCCATCCCGTGACAAGTCGGTCACTCATCGCCATATTCTCAAGCCGGACGGCCTTCACACCCCAAGCCCGCACCGCCGGCCGGGTGACCCATCAGATGATCTGACCGGAAATCACCATCAGCCAGGGGCTCAGGGTATACGAACTACCGATGGATCCGAGGGGTGTGCGGCCTCAGTCGGGGGTGTCGGTCGGGCCTGGGCTCCAGACCGGTCGGACGCACCGCGTAGGTGCGGTTACGGCCCGCCCGGACGGTGCGGCGGCGTTGCTGCGCGAGCGGCCGGGGGCCGGGCTCGGGCCCGATGGGAGCGGGCCCGCCGGGGCCGGGGCGCTGCCTGCCCCCCGGCCCCGGCGTCGCCGCCGAGCGGCGGTCGGCCAGCCGGGCGGAACGCCGGGCCAGCGCGCGGGCGGCGTGCGCGTCCAGGTGGGCGGAGGCCCGGGCGGCCATCCGCTCAGCGACCCGGTGAGCGGCGGGGTGGCCGGCCGGCACCTTGTCGGGGGCGCCCGCGATCAGGTCGAAAAGCCAGGTACGGGCGATGTCCGCACGCCGGTGCAGTCGTCGCTCACGCCGGAGCGCGCGGGCCCGGCGCCGCGGACGGGTCGCGTAGCGCCAGCGCGCCCACGGGCTGCTCGGGCGGGCCAACCGGATGGCACCGATCCAGGAGAGGCCGGGCACCAGGATGCCGAGCAGTCCGGTCCACATCTTGCCCTTGAGCAGGGTGATGACCGAGACCAGGGCGTTCACCGAGATCACCGTGACCAGTCCCCACCTCGTCTCCTGACTGGGTACCACGCCGAGCGGCACGTACCCGACGAGCAGCAGTGAGGTGCAGAGGATGCCGAAGATCACCGCGTCCACCGACTTGCGGCCCTGCTCGCTCCAGTAGACGTCGTCCAGGTGCAGGATCAGCGCGAACTCGTCCAGCACCAGGCCGCAGCCGATGCCGAAGAGCAGTCCGAACACATCGATCCACGGGTGGCCGCCGTAGGTCGCGAACACCCCGATGCCGCCGGTCAGCAGGAAGCCGAGACCGAAGACCATGTGGTGGATGTGCAGGCCGCCGGGGGTCACATTGCCGGGCCACCAGCGGACCTTGGCTCGGATCATCCGGACGCTGAACCGGATCAGAACGAAGGAGGTGATGAATCCGACCAACAGCAGGAACAGCGGTTGCTTGTGCGCGGCGACAATGTGCTCGCGGTAGCCGTCCAGCAGTGTGGTCATGCGTCTTACCTTCGTTCCTGGTCCTGCGTACGTCCTGCCACGACATGACCCGGGGGCCAACACCGGCCCAACGAGCCCACCACCCCCACCGACGCGGCGCCGGAGACCCGGGGGCCGGAGACCCGGGGGCCGGAGCCCGGAGGCCGGGGTGCGCGTCGGTGCGGGCGGTCAGAAGCCGCGGGTGCGCTTGGCCGCCCGGCGGGGGGCGGCGAGGTACGGTTCCGGCCGCTCCGCGCCGGCCGGGAGCTTCATGAAGAGCCGGGCGATCTCACCCCCGAGGTTCACCCCGATCGCCAGCGCCAGGGCGATCGCGGCGGCCCGGGTGATCTGCACCAGACCGGCGCTGGCGTGCCCCTGGGTGAACGAGAGCATCCCGAGGTAGAGCGCCGAACCGGGCATCAGCGGGCCGATCGCAGCGGTCACGTAGGGCAGCGCCGAGCCGTTGCGGTAACGGGCCATCAGCTGGCCGAAGAGGCCGACCAGGCCCGCCGCCACTCCGGTGGCGGCGATCGGGGAGACCCCGGCGTTGTAGACCAGCACGCCGTAGCTGGCCCAGCCGATGCCGCTGTTCAGGGTGACCAGCGCGAGCGAGCGGCGGTCGGTCTGCAGCAGCATCGCGAAGGCCAGCGTGAGCACCAGGGCGGCGATCATCTGGACCGGTGGGTAGTTCGCCCCGGCCAGGCTCTCGTCCGGTTTGAGCTGGGGGTCGAAGCCGACCCCCAGGTAGAGGATCAGCATCACGCCGATGACGATGCCCGACACCAGGTAGATCACTTCGAGCAGCCGGGCGGCGGCGGTGATGTAGAAACCGGTCAGGCCGTCCTGGACGGCGGCCACCAGGGCGCGGCCGGGCAGCAGGGCGAACAGCCCGCCGGTGATCACCACCGAACCGCGCAGGCCCAAGGTGTTGAACGAGAGGATGATGCCGGAGGCCGCGGCCGGCATCGCGGCCAGCACGAACTGGTAGAACTCCGGCAGCCCGCGCCGGGCGATCAGTGAGGCCAGCCGGTCGCCGAGGACGGCCGCGATGAACGCGCTGGCGAACACCAGCCAGGCCTTGTCGTCGATCCGGCCGCCGACCAGGAAGGTCGCCGCGCCGGCCAGCAGTCCGGTGTTCAGCGCGAGCAGCCAGGTCGGGTACGGGTGCCGGTTGCGGCGGATCAGCGCGAGGCGGCGGTACGCGTCGTTGACCGAGACCGTCTCGGCGGTGATGTCGGCGACCAGCTCGTACACCGCGTTCAGCCGCGTGTAGTCCGAGGTGCGGCGGCGCACCACCCGGTCCGCGGTGACCGGCGGTTCGACCAGCGAGGGCTGGTGCGAGATCCCGATCAGGGTGAAGGTGACCTGCGGCTCGCAGTGGTCCAGCCGGTAGGCGTGGGCGATGCCGAGCATGGCCGCCTCGACGTCCTCGGCGGCCTCGCCGCTGGCGAGCAGCAGTTCGCCGATGCGCAGGGTCAGGTCGAGGATGCGCGGGACGCTCCGGCCGGCGGAGGGGTGCAGCTCACGGGGGGTCCGCTCGAAGGCCGGGCGCTCGGACATCGGGGTGCGCAGCAGGGTGCGCATCCGGTCCGGCCAGGGCGCCTCGCCGGGCGCGCCCGCCGTCAGGGTGGGGATGGCGATGCCGTCGGGCGGGGTGTAGCCGGCGGCCCGCCACTCCTCGGGGGTGAGGGTGTCCTCGGCGACCGAGCGCCGACGGCTGCCGGGCACGCTGTCGGCGTCCAGCCCCCCGGCGGCCCCGGCGGCCGCGGCGGCCGCGGCAGCACCAGCGGCACCAGCGGCACCAGCGGCACCGGCGACGACGCCCTCGGCGACGACCGCGCCCGCCGCACCGACCGGCCCCGGCTGGGGCTCCGCCTCCAAGAGCTCCGGCTCCGAGGGCTCGGCGGCCGGCTCCGGGTTCAGCAGGCCCTTGGTCTCCCGGACCGGCGTGACCAGCGGGATCACGGTGGCGGGTTCGACGGTCGGGGCGGGGTGGCCGAGCAGGCCCTCGGTGGGCGGGGCCTCGGAGGGGTGGAGCGGACGCGGCTCCGGACCCGGGCGTGTCTGTCGCGCCTGACGGGCCACCCTGCCGCCCCTGGCCCGCTTGCCTCCGCCCGGTCGGCCCCGCTTAGGCACTTCCGCTCCTTGCCGCCCCTGATGGCGCCGGGTGGGCCCGGCGCCGTTCGATCACGGGTTACACCTTGCCTGATCGAACTGCCGGACGCACATGTACGTCGCGGCGGGCGGCCGCCCGCGCGGGTGCCTACCCGGCGCGGTGGCGGGCGGGGACGGACCGGCCGGACCGGCGGGCCCGCAGCAGTTCGACCGCCACCGGCACCACCGAGACCAGCACGATGCCGACCAGGATCGCCTCGATGTGCTCCCGGACGAAGGGGATCTGGCCGAGGAAGTAGCCGAGCACCGTGACGCCGGCACCCCAGAGCACACCACCGACGACGTTGTAGACGACGAAGGTGCGGTAGTTCATCCTGCTCACCCCGGCGACGATCGGGGTGAAGGTCCGCACGATCGGCACGAAGCGGGCCAGCACGATCGCCTTCGGTCCGTGCCGGTCGAAGAAGGCGGCCGCCTTCTCCACGTTCTCCTGCTTGAACACCCGGGAGTCGGGCCGCCGGAAGAGGCCCGGTCCGACCTTGCGGCCGAAGAGGTAGCCGACCTGGTCCCCGGCCACGGCGGCGGCCACGATCAGCACGCACATCAGCCAGAGCGGCAGGTGCAGGTAGGTGCCGTCGGCGATCAGCAGGCCGGTGGTGAAGAGCAGGGAGTCGCCGGGCAGGAAGAAGCCGATCAGCAGACCGGACTCGGCGAAGACGATGGCGAGGATGCCGAGCGGCCCGAAGGTGGAGATCAGGGTGGTCGGATCGAGCCAGGACGGGCCGAGGGCGAGGCTGGTCACGGGGCAGGCACTCCTGGAGGTCGAGTCTTGGCAATGAAATAGTAAAGCATTTGCCAAGAACCTCTTGATCCGGGAGTCCCTGCCCCGCGCCGGGGGCAGTACTCCGGGCCGCTACTCGGGGTCGAGACTCCGGGCCGCTACTCGGGGTCGGAACTCGGGGTCGGAACTCGGGCTCGGGCCCGCTACCAGCGGCCCGCTACAGCCCGTAGCGCTCAATGATCTCCTCGTGCCGGGCGGTGTCCGTGCCCGCCGCCCGGGCCAGGTCGAGCCAGGCCGGCGGGTGCGGCCAGGCCGCGGTGAGGCGGCGCAGCAGCGCGTCGGCGTCGGCGGCCCGCTCGGTGGGCGGCACCCCGACGGCGGCGTAGATCCCGGGCAGGACCTCGTCCTCGTCGGTCGGGTCGGTGACGCTGTACTGCTCCCCGCTGTAGGCCCAGACCGCGTACCCGGCCTGACCGAGCTCCTCGCGCAGCCGGGCCCAGGCCTCGTCGCCGGGCCAGCCGCCGTCGATCCAGAAGGTGGTGTAGCCGGCCGGGTCGAGCAGCGTCAGCAGTCCGAACACCGGGCGGTGGCGGCGCCGCTCCTCCTCCGGGGCGTCCTCGCCGGGCGGCTCCTCCAGCAGGGCCGGGGCGAAGACCACCACGTCGCCGTGGTTGAGCGTGAGGTCGTCGCCGAGCACCGGCAGGATGCGGGCGGTGGCCGGGCCGGTGCGGACGGCCGGGAGGTCCGCGGTCGCGCCGTTGGTCCGGGTGGCCCGGACGGTGACGATGTGCCACTCCTCGTCGACCGGGCCCTCGGCCTCGTCGAACTCCATGCCTATCAGCGCGCCGGTCGAGCGGACCGTCGCCCAGTCCCGGTTGACGGTGGCCGCGGTGATCAGGTGCCAGAGGTCGGGCTCCTGGACGGTGCGGTGCCGCTGCTCGTCCGGAGTGCCCTCGGCAGGCAGCGCGTGTTCCAGCAGTTCCTGGTAGTACCGCTGCGCGGCCGCGTGGTCGCCCAGCTCGGTGGCCGCGGCGGCGGCCAGCCGGCGGGTGTTGATCCGGTCCGGGTGCAGGGCCAGGATCGCCTCGCACTGCTCCACCACGTCGGCCCAGCGGCTCTCAGCGGCGGCCCAGCGCGCCCGGATCCAGTGGCCGCCGGACGGGTTGGTCCCGGTGATCCGGTCGGCGAGCCGACGGATGCCCTCGTCGTCCCCGGCGTCGATCAGGGCGCTGCCGAGCATCGCGGTCAGGCCCTCGCTCGCCGGGTCGGCGTCCAGCCGGTCCCAGAGCAGGTCCGCGGCGGCCCGGGAGTGGCCGAGGCCGCCCAGCACCGCGGCCAGGTCGAGCGCCAGCCCGGTGGCGCCGGCCGGCTCGCCCCGGTACTCGTCCAGGGCGGCGGCGAGCAGGTCGGCGCCGGCCTCGTAGGGCACCTGCGCCTCCCCGAGGAACGCGGACAGCTCGGCCGCCGGGACGGGCAGCTCCGGGACGGGCAGCGCCTCGGCGTCCGCGCGCAGCCGGGCGACCTGCTCGGCGACGCCGTCGGTGCGGCGCAGCCGGGACAGCTTCCGTTCGCCGAAGGCCGCCAGGGTGAGCGCGATCGTCCGGGCGCCGCGTGCGACGGCCAGCCGGCCGGCGGCCAGCAGCAGGTCGACGCAGGGGCGGTGCGAACCGGTGCCGTCCAGGTACCCGACCCAGCCGGCCAGCGCGGCGCCGAGCTCGGCGTCGTTCTCCCGGGCGCCCGCGGCGACCAGCAGCTCGACCGTCGCCGTCCAGGCGGCCCGGATGTCGGCGTGGCGCTCGGCGTCCGCCAGGCTCGGCAGCAGGGCCAGCGCCTCGTCGGTGCGGCCGAGCGAGGCGAGCGCGCGGGCGCGCAGCACGGCGCCCCAGCGCCGGTCGCTCTCGTCGATCTCACGGCCCCGGCCGCGCTCGGCCTGCTCGGCGGTGTCGAGCAGGGCCAGTACGTCCTCGTGCCGGCCGAGCAGGTGCAGGGTGCCGGCCCGGGAGTGGTGGAAGTGCAGCGAGAGCCGCTGGCCGGCGGACTGCATCCGGGCGGCGGCGGTGTCGAGGTGGCTGAGCGCCTCGGCCGGCCGGCCGTCGTCCTCCAGGGCGTCCGAGTACTCCCGGGAGAGGCAGTCGAAGCAGGCCCGGGCGGGCTCGATCCGCTCCAGCGTCTCGCTCAGCACGGCGAGCCGCTCGGGCACGTAGCCGGGACCGTCGACCCGGGCGTGGCAGATCGCGAAGTCCTGCACCACGCAGACGGACTGCGGGCAGCCCGCCGTCTCCTCGCGGTGCGCGAACTCCAGCAGGTCGACCGCCTCGGGCAGCGCCTGCTCGCCCTGGTGCCGCTTGTTCAGCAGGTTCTGCATCCGCCAGTGCCGCAGGTAGACCTCGACCCAGGGCAGGCCGAGCGCCCGGGCGGCGGCGACCGCCTCCGGGTAGACGGCGTCGAGCTGGTCGTTGCGCCCCTCGTTGGCGTGGCCGGGGAGTTCGTAGATGGCGTCGGCCAGCCGCCGGTGGCCGGCCTCGGCCAGCTGCTGGTGGGTGTCGTGCACCCAGGCCCAGATGTCGGTGCTCATACTGCTTGCGTCTCCCCCTGCGGGTGGTGCGCTGTGCTGGTGGACAGTGTGCTGACCACCTCTGACAATCCGTCCGACGGGTTCGGACGGGCGGGTCCCGGACGAACAGGTTCCGGACGAACAGGTCCCCGCCGGCCGGGTCCCGAACGGGCGGTGCGGGGCATGGCCCCCGGGCGGGCCTCGGGGGCCGGCGCCGTTCAGCCCCGGTCGCGAAGGCCCCCCGGGTCACCGGATCCGCCCGGTTCCCCGAGCTCGCCGGGGCTGTCCGGCACCGTGCCCAGCCCGGCCGGCACGGCGGCGGTCAGCGCGGAGACCGCCGTCCCGATGCCCGCCAGCGCGCCGCCCAGGTCGCCACCGCCCGAGCCCGAGCCGGCGGACCCGGCGGACCCGGCCGAGGCCGCCGCCATGATCACCTTGAGCGAGCGGAGCAGCCCCGCCGCGGTCGCGCTGCCGGTGTGCCCGCCGCGGTAGGCGGTGAGCAGGTCCTGGACGGCCGGGCAGGCCAGGTTGAGGTAGAGCCGGGCCTTCACCTCGCCGCCGGACCGCGCGGTGAAGGCCCGGGCCAGACGCAGTGCGGCGGACGGGATCCGGGCATCCGCCTGGTCGTCCTCGATCCGCGCCTTCAGCTCGGCCTCGCGGTCCGGGACGAGGACGAGCGGCAGGCCCGGCGGGTCGAACCGGGCCGGGACGAGTTGCTCGCCGGGGTCGGCCAGGGCGCCGGTCAGCCAGGCGGTCTCCTCGGCCGGCAGCGGCCGCTCCGGGTCGCGGAACAGCTCACGGTTCCCGTTCTCGCTGCCGAGTTCGACGATCCGGCAGTCGCGCAGTGCGGCGTAGCGGCGCAGGAAGGGCAGCACCGCGTAGCGGTCGCCGCGCGCGATCGGCACCTGCATCGCCCGGTACAGCATCTCCTCGAAGCCGCCGCCGCTGCCGAGCGCGACGTGCACCGCGCCGCCGCCGGCGGCCCGCAGCGCACCGGCCGTCAGGTCGCCCTGCGAGGTGGGCACCGGGACGTCGTCGGCGAGCAGGGTGAAGAGCCGGTCGTCGCAGAGCGCGGCGCCGAGCAGGTCCTGGCCGTGCCGGGCGAGGATGCGGCGCCAGACGGCGGGGCGCAGCCGGGCGGTCTCGTAGAGGCCCTCCACCACGGCGTCGGTGAGGGCCTGCTGGAGCGCCCGGTAGTGCTCGTCGCGCTGGAGGTCCTCGCGGCTGGCGGTGGGGGTGAGCCGGCTGGACTCGACCACGCCGCCGATGAACCCGGCCCAGCTGGGCAGCAGGTCGCGGGCGTCCTCGGCGAGCAGCATGCCGCGCAGGTAGACGGCGAGGTCGCGGTTGTCGCTGCTGCCGTAGGTGCCGCCGTCCTGGACCCAGAGCAGGCCGACCGCGTCGCTGCCGCCTTCGACGGGCTGCACGGGGAACGCGGTGAGCGGTTCGAAGCGGCGGCCGAAGGCGCCGGCGAACCGCATCCGGGCGGCGTACGGGTCGCCGTCGACCGCCTGGCGCCAGGGCACCGGAACGGCGTTGACGGGTTGTTCGTCGTCGCCGACGTAGACCGGGATCGGCAGCAGGACGCAGTACCGGCCGAGCACCTCGCGCAACGCGTTCTCGTCGGCGAGGTGGGCGTGCTCGGTCTTCAGCGCGAGCTCGACCAGGGTGCCGGGGGCCGGCCGGGCGGGCACCCGCTCGACGCTGTACTGCTCGCCGCCGAAGCTGCGGTAGCGGTGGCCGAGCAGCGGCTCGCGGTGCGAGGTGGTGGTGACGGTGACCTCGTCGGCCACCGAGAAGGCGGAGAGGAAGCCGAGCCCGAAGGCGCCGATGAGCTCCTGGTTGCCGGTGAGTTCGCGCAGCATCCGGGTGTAGCCGGTGCCGACGGTGGCCAGGTAGGCGTGGATCTCCGGCTCGGTGAGGCCCGCGCCGGTGTCCTCGATGCCGACGGTGCGCCGGACGGCGTCGGCGCGTACCCGGATCAGCGGGCGGTGCCCGCCGTCCGGGTCCTCCAGGAGCCGCCGGGTGTGCGAGTCGTGGGCGTTCTGGACGAGTTCGCGCAGGGCCACCAGCGGGGTGGAGTAGAGGTGGGTGGCGAGGACGTTCACCAGTCCGCCGAGATCGACCTCGGTCGTACGCAGATCCTCGGTGGGCACGGGGTCGGGCGGGAGACCATCAGACATGGGTCCTCAGTGTGCCAGTGCGACTATCCGGCGACCATTTCTTTCTGAGGCCGGCCCGGAATCGGTTCGGGATCGACCGGGGCTCTGCCTGACACTGGCCTGGCACCGGGCTGACACCGGAGGACCGGTCAACCCGGCATTGACAGTGCAGTCCCGTCGAAGCCGCCGTCCGGCGGACCCAATCCGCCCTCCTTCGAGGGAACTTGACGCTCTCCGCGCGACCGCGCGCGGCTCCTCCCCGCTCTCCCGGTTCGTCGCCTTCATGACACCATCGGGCGAATTGCCACCCATTCGGTGGAGTTCGCCCAGGTGCTGGTGAATGCTGGTCGTGCGACGTCAGGAACCGGCGCTGCGGGGCGGCCACCCCGGAACGCGCCACTTTTTCGCACTCTCTCAGGGAGATCAGCGTGTCCCGTATCCGCGCAGCCGCCGCCGTCACCGCCCTCGGGGCCTTCCTCCTGGTCGGTCTCGGGTCCGCCACGGCGTACGCCGACAACGGCGCCGGTGCCAACGACCACTCCAACAGCAGCGTCGTGAACAACAACGGCTCCGGCAACGTGCTCGGCAACGTGACCGGCAACCTGGTCAGCACCCAGCAGACGGCCACCGGCTCCGGCGCCGGCAACCAGAACAACGGCCTCGCGGTCGCCGGCAACGCCGGCAACGTCGGCGCCCTCCAGGGCAACGGCAACCTCGCCGCCGACGTGCACCCGCACATCTTCTTCTAGTCCCGGCCCTCCTCGCCGCCGCTTCCGCTCCGGCGGCGAGGACCCGGACCGCGCACCAGGGCGCTCGCGGCCCGACCGGATCCACCGCGCCGCGACGCCGGGCCGGGTGCCCGCCCCCACCGTCCTCGGGGGCGGGCACCCGGCCGTCGCTATGCGGGCCCGGGGAGGCCCAGGACGGCCCGGCCGAGTCGCCGCAGGCAGTCCCCGAGGTCCGGCCGTTCGCAGTACGGGCGGTTCCGCACCCCGTCGTTGACCAGAGCGAACAGTGCGTGCACCCGGATCCTGGCCTGGGCCGTGTCGTACTGGGGGCGGACCTGGCAGAGCAGTTCGACCCAGGTCCGCAGGAAGTCCCGGCGGAAGTCCACCGCGGCCCGCCGGTCGGGCGCGGCCAGCCGCTCGGTCTCGCTCAGCATCGCGCCCAGGTAGTCGCTGTTGCGCCGGGCGAAGCCCACGTAGGCGGCCAGCGCGGCCTCCAGGGCCGGCCCGGGCTCGTCGGCGACGGCGATCGCGCCCTCGACCTCGTGCCAGAGCCGTTCCCGGCTGCGCACCAGTGAGGCGGCCAGCAGCTGGGCCTTGCTCTCGAAGTGCCGGTACACGCTCGGCCCCGAAATGCCGACGGCGGCGCCGAGTTGGTCGGTGCTGACGTTGTCGAACCCGCGCCGGTGGAACAACCGCACCGCCGCCGCGAGCAGTTCCTCCCGGCGGGACTGCGCCCGGGCCACCGGCGCGGCCGCCGGGCAGTCCTGCGGATCGGGCGAGGTGTCGCCCAGCGGCACCGCCAGGATCGCCGCCACCAGCTCGCGCAGCAGCCGCTCGGCCCGGCGCGGTTGCGGCACGGCCGACTGGTAGGAGAGGCCGGCTCCGGCGGAGAGCGCCGACCAGCAGAGCAACTCGGCTTCGGCAAAACCGAGTTCCGGGCGCTCCGCCCGGAGCACCCCAACCATCAGCGCGACGTCCGCGCGCAGCTCGCGGCGCAGTCCGGCCCGTCGGACCGGCGGCAGCAACCGGGCGTCCCGCTGCACCAGCGTGCCGAGCGGCCGGTGCCCGACCGCGACGGCGGCCAGGGCGGCGCCGATGTCAGCCGTGGTCGATGCCGCGCGCAGTCCGCCGGACAGCTCGTCCAGCCCCAACCGGAGGGTGCGGTCCAGCAGTTCGGGCTTGCCCCGGAAGTGCCGGTAGAGGGCCGGCGCGGTGATGCCGACCCCGGCGGCGACCTCCGTCATGGAGACCTGGTGGTAACCGCTGCGGTGGAAGCGCTCGGCGGCCACGGCGAGGATCTGCGCCTGCCGGGATCGCGCGGGCGGCCGTCGTACCACCATGACGTCGCTCCTCGCCCTCGCCGGCCCGTATGACGGGCACCTCGCCCGGGTGCCGGCCCACGAGGTCCGCGGCGCCGCGGCCCCGCACCGCGGTCGGAGCGGAGCGGAGCGGACTACGGGGCGCCACCCGCCGACCGTAGGCTAGCAAGGATTCACTTGTGGGGGGCCGGAGCCGGTCACAGCGGGCTCGGTCACGGTACGGAGACCGCCGCGCCGACCCTGGACAAGTCGAAGCTACCCGGGATTAACTTGTGGGGCGATCAGCTGTCCACCGGCCCGCAGCCGCCCGTGCCGGCCCGCACCGCCTGGCACCACCGAAGGGAGCGCCGTCGTGCGCCGCACCGTGTTCACCGAGGACCACGAGGCCTTCCGGGAGACCATCCGGGACTTCATCGCCAACGAGGTCGTTCCCGTCTACGAGGGCTGGGAGGCCGAGGGCCACCCGCCGCGCGACTTCTACCGCCAGCTCGGCGCGCTCGGCGTCTTCGGCATCGAGGTCCCCGAGGAGTACGGCGGCGCGGGCGAGAGCGGCTTCAAGTACCAGGCCGTGGTGGCCGAGGAGACCGCCCGGGCGGGCGTCAGCTTCGGCTCCTCCGGCGTGCACACCGGCCTGGTGCTGCCGTACCTGCTGGAGTACGCCTCCGAGGAGCAGAAGCAGCGCTGGCTGCCCGGTTTCGTCTCCGGCGACATCATGACCGCCATCGCGATGACCGAGCCGGGCGCCGGCTCCGACCTCGCGGGCATCACCACCACGGCCCGGCTCTCCGAGGACGGCACCCACTACGTCCTCAACGGCGCCAAGACCTTCATCACCGGCGGCGTGCTCGCCGACCTCGTCCTGGTGATCTGCCGGACCGCGCCGTACGACCCGGAGAACCGCCGGGCCGGCCTCTCCATCCTCTGCGTGGACACGGCCTCCGCGGGCTACACCGTGGGCCGCAAGCTGCAGAAGATCGGTCTGCGCACCTCCGACACCGCCGAGCTGGCCTTCAGCGACGTCAAGGTGCCGGTGGAGAACCTGCTCGGCGAGGAGGGCAAGGCCTTCTCCTACCTGACCCACAACCTGGTCCAGGAGCGGCTGGCGATCGCGGTCGGCGCCTACGCGGCCTCCGCGGCGGCGGTGCGGTTCGCGGTCCAGTACGTCAAGGACCGCAAGGTGTTCGGCAAGGCGGTGGCCGAGTTCCAGAACACCAAGTTCACGCTGGCCGACTGCGAGGCCCAGGTGGTCGCCCAGCAGTCGATGGTCGACCGCGCGCTGGAGCTGTACCAGAGCGGCGAGCTGACGGTCGCGGACGCGGCGGCGACCAAGCTGTTCTGCACCGAGTCGGCCTCCGGCGTGATCGACAAGTGCCTCCAGCTGCACGGTGGTTACGGCTACATCCTGGAGTACCCGATCGCCCGCCTCTACACCGACAACCGGGTGTTCCGGATCTACGGCGGCACCAGCGAGGTCATGCGCAGCATCGTCGCGAAGTCGCTCGGCCTGTAGCGAGGACCCTGCGGCGGGGCCTCTGCGGCGGGGCCTCTGCGCCGGGGCCTCTGCGCCGGGCCCCTACGGCGAGGACCCGCGCAACGGGAGCCCGGGCCGGCCGCACCCACCGGGCCGGCACAGCCGGGAGCGCCGGGGGGGGCCCCCCCCCCCGCGGCCCCCCCCCCCGCGCCCCCCCCGCCCCGG